>JBIOVO010000223.1:0-36370 GCA_044867735.1 Pyrinomonadaceae bacterium
CCACCCCTACAAACCTTCCGCAATACACGATCTCTCGTCGCTCCATTGTAGGGGTGGCCCTCCGTGGCCACCCCAGTTTCTTTAAACGTCTCGATTGCGGGAGAAGATTTTCTTAACAAGAGCGGCAACAGCGATGCCCGCGGCGACGAGTGCTTTCCAGATCCACTTGAACGCTCCGCTCTTTACCAACACCGCAGTTCCACCACCGACGATCAGACCCGTGAGTCCGTACGCCGCAGTCTTATCTCCAGCGCGAAACTCCGCGTAACGATGGCCCTCTCTGAAGTCAAAGCCATTGAGCATCGACTTGAACTTCGGTAGCGTCGCCTGAAGAGACGATGGATCAAGTACCAGCGTGACCTCCATCACGCCGCTCCGTCCTAACAATCGCGTGTTGAAGTTGATAACCGGCTCACCATCGCTTTGCGCCCGTACGGCCCATTCAAGATTGTGCGTGACCTCGTCGTAATGCGGCTGCTGTTCCCAGCCGAGGACGGTCATCGGAGGCCAGCCTCGCTTAGCCCGCTCTTTGTTACCCTCTTCAGTCGCGGTCCTGATCGACTCAAGGATGGCGTTGGCATCGAGCGAATCCTTCTCGTCGTCCTTTACGTAACCAACGTCGTCAAACTCAAAAACCACAAACCACGTGTCGTCGGTTGCGGCCACGAATCCGAGCTCCCTGTTGCTGATCGGATTGCGGTTCGCCTCCATGATGGTCCGCGTGTCTTTCGCGTCGGCGAAGATGTAACCCGCAGGCACGCTGACCTTCGCGTTGACGCCGAGTTCTCCGACGGATGGACCCTTCTGGAATTTCACCCCTTCATAGCCTTCCCAGATGTCAGGAGTTGGGCTTGGGGAAGGTGAGGGTCTTCGTTTACTGGATTGTCCCACGGCCATGAGTGCACAAATGCACACGGCACTGACAACAGCAACAATTCGCATCTTCATTGTCTAAAACCTCCTGGGCGAGCGGTTGGAAAATACGCTGGCAACGTGAGTGGGCAATGAGGCCCCGTTGTGCGGTGGCAGAGTATACAACGCCTCGTCACGAATTTCACGGATAAAGACCGATTCGATTTCAAAGTGACGTGTCACCTGTCAATTTGCGTCAGTGGGCCTTTGACCGGTAACGCTGCACCAACCAAATCGCCGCTTTTTCCTCAACAAAATCCACAAACTCCATCTGGCACGGGGCTAGCACTAGGGACTTCGCTCGAATTGCTGGAGCACTGTTCCATTTAGCTCAGAAGCGCCCCTGGAGAAACTGAATGTCTCGCCCTCAAGTCCTTAAACGTCTGGTGACTTTCGCGGTCCTGCTGTCGTTATGCTCGGCCCTGTGCATCTCGACCGGCACCAGAGCCCACGCCGCTAACCAGAGTCTCTCAACCAGCAAGATCTCTCCCGACCTCCGTCAGCTCATTTTGTCAGGCAATGGCGATCAGCGCGTGCAGGTCATCGTGCAAGCCAAGCCGGCGGCTTCGTTAGGTCTCATTGGTGGACTACTCAACGCGGTCGGTGGTCTGCTCGTCACGGTGCTCGCAAATCTGAACATTCGCATCGTGGATGTTGAGGCAAACAACGTCGAAGTGATCGCAGCCGATCCGAACGTCGCGTATGTCTCGCTCGACAATACGGTCCAGAGTTCAGGTCACGTAACAACCACGACCGGCACTCAGCAAGTTCGCAGTCAAAAGAGCCTGCTCGGCTTGAACCCTTCGCTCGATGGTTCGGGTGTCACGATCGCAGTGCTCGATTCGGGCATCGACAGCAAACACAAATCATTCGCAAGCAGCGGCAAGATCAAGTTCAGTAAAGACTTCACTGGTGAGAATCGAACTGACGATCCGTGGGGTCACGGAACCCACGTCGCCGCGATCGCAGCAGGTGAAGGCGCCGCCACGGCGGGCGCTTACGAAGGCATCGCCCCGGCGGCAAACCTCGTAAATCTTCGTGTTTTGAACTCACAAGGCGTCGGCAAAGTCTCAAACGTACTCGCCGCGCTCGACTGGCTCGTCGCCAACAAGAACTCTTACAACGTGCGCGTGGTGAACATGAGTTTGGGAGCTCCGGCGATCAACTCATATGAAGACGATCCTCTCTGCAACGCCGTACGCAAGCTCGTCGATTCTGGCGTGACAGTCGTCGCGGCTGCCGGCAACAACGGCAAGGACGCGCAAGGCAGGACGATCTACGGCGCCATTCATAATCCCGGTAACGAACCGTCAGCCATCACGGTCGGCGCCAGCAACAGTTTCGGTACCGATGCACGCAGTGAAGACTCAGTAACAAGCTACAGCTCGCGTGGTCCGACGCGCAGTTTTTCAGTCGACACAAACGGCCTCATCCATTATGACAATTTAATCAAACCTGATCTCGTAGCACCGGGTAACAAGATCATTTCCGCCCAGGCCGTCGGCAACGGTCTCGTCAAGAAATTCCCGGAACTCGAAACCAACAAATATTCCACCACCAACATGAAACTGATGTACCTCAGCGGTACGTCGATGTCGGCCCCCATGGTGTCCGGCGCCGCAGCTCTCTTGTTGGAGGCACAACCCAGCTTGACCCCAAACATGGTCAAGATGCTCCTGATGTACACGGCCCAACCACTCGCCGGTTACAACGTTTTCGAGCAGGGCGCCGGTCAACTCAACGTTGCCGGAGCCGTCTCGATCGCGAGAATCGTGAAAGGCGATCTGCTGGGTCTGCTCAAACCCACTTTTGGATCCGCACTACTGACACAGTCTGCTCCTGCCCCCCAAACCACTATTTCAGGTGCAACTTTCCCCTGGACGCAGGGACTCGTGCTCAATCGCTCCACCATCACCGGCAAAGATCTGATCAATAAGTATCAGGTCAGCTATGGCCTCGGTTACCTGTTAGGCGACGGCGTCAACGAAGGACTCACCAGTCAGAACTTGAACTACAACATGTGGGTCAAGACCGTGACGCTCAACGCCTACCTGTTGAGAAGCGATGGCTCCTCGCTGTTTGGCGGTTTCATCCTCTTCCCAAATGCCCTCCTGCTCGGCGACGGCTACGTCATTGGCGATGGATATGTCATCGGCGACGGCTATGTGATTGGCGACGGTTATGTCATCGGCGACGGCTATGTGATTGGTGACGGTTATGTCATCGGCGACTGTTCGCTTGGCGACAGTGGTCCAGGCATGAAGTAAAGCTCTGCGTTCTCTGCGGTCCGCAAAGCTCGCAGAGAAGACAGATCGGATCGTGCGGACATGAAAAGTCTAAAACAACATTCAATCGCCATTTACATGTGGGCGATCGTGGCGGCGGGGGCGGCAAGTTGTCTCTTCGCCGCCATCACGCTACCCGCCGGCATCATCGATGGCTATTTCCTCCTGTTGATGCTTGTTGCCGCGGTCATCGGATCGAGAATCGCGATTCGCATCCCGCGCAGCAACGTCAATATCACCGTCGATGACACGTTCATATTCATTGCGCTGTTGTTATACGGTGTCGAAGCAGCGGTGATCACCGGCGCACTTGCCGGCGTTTGCGCGGCGTTGAGAATCAGTCGCAAGGTGCGCACTGTCGCTTTCGCCGGCGCTGCACTCGCCTGTGCGGTTTTCGTCACTGGCTGTGTCTTAAAACTCACCTTCGGTTCGACTACTAACCTGTTGAACGGCGACGCTTCACTCGCCGTTATCGCGCTGTGTCTGATGGCGCTCGTTCAGTACCTGGTTCATACGGGAATCGGGGCCGTTGCCACTGCGATAAAAGCTAATGAGTCGATCTGGAGAATGTGGACTCGCAACTTTCTCTGGATGTCGATCAGCTACTTCGCCGGCGCTGCCGGCGCTGGATTCATCGTCAACAGTCTCGGCACTGCGCGGTTCTGGGCATTCCTGGTCTGCATCCCGATCATCATCATCGTTTACTTCAGCTACGATCGTTACATGCGCGAAGTGAGAGCTTCAGCGCGCCATGCCGAAGAAGCTGAACGCGCGCGTGCGGAGAGTGAACATGAACGCGCGGAACAGGCGGAACGACACGTTCAGGAATTAAACAATTACATCGCCGAACAGGAACGAATCAGCCGCGTGCTTGAAGATACCAAAGAACACTTCCGTCACGCCGCGTTTCACGACTCACTGACGGGTCTGCCGAACCGGGCGATGTTTACGGAGTTGTTGAAAGCGGAGATCGACAGTTCGAAGCGACGCGGCAATCACATGTTCGCAGTGCTCTTCCTCGATCTCGATCGTTTCAAGAACATCAACGACAGCCTGGGCCACACGCACGGCGACCTGTTGCTGGTGGCCTTTGCTGAACGTCTCGAACGCACGTTGCGTCCGGTTGATACGCTCGCGCGGTTTGGTGGCGACGAGTTTGCGATTCTCCTGAGTGGAATGGCGGACGCGACGGATGCGGTGCGAGTGGCGCAAAGGATTCAGGATGAGTTAACTAGACCGTTCGTGCTCGACAAGAATTCGGCGTTCGCGACGGCGAGTATCGGAATCGCCTTGAGTTCAAGCGGTTACGATCGGCCGGATGACATCCTGCGCGATGCCGACACGGCGATGTATCGTGCCAAGGAAAACGGTAAGGCACGTTACGAAGTGTTCGATCACGGAATGCATGCTCGTGCAGTTTCGCGTTTGCAGTTGGAAAGCGATTTGCGCCAGGCGATCGAGCAGCAAGAGTTTTGTGTTTACTATCAGCCGATCGTTTCACTGCAAACGGGGCGTTTGTCGGGTTTCGAAGCACTGGTGCGCTGGAACCATCCGCGACGTGGTCTGGTTTCGCCGGCTGACTTCATTCCCGTGGCTGAAGAGACTGGTTTGATCGTGCCGATCGGGCAATGGGTGTTGAATGAAGCCTGCGCGCACGTGCGTCAGTGGCAACTCGATTCGCCGAGTCATCGTTCGTTGAGCTTGAGCGTGAATCTTTCGGCGCGTCAGGTAGCTCAGGCTGATCTGCTTGATCGGATTAGAGAGGCTCTTGCAACCAGCAAACTGAGTCCGCATTGTCTGAAACTCGAAATCACGGAAAGCGTGGTAATGGAGAACGCGGAAGCAGCGGCGCTGATGTTCAAGCAACTGCGGGCGCTCGGCGTGCAGTTGAGTATCGACGACTTCGGAACCGGTTATTCGTCCTTGAGCTACCTGCACCGCTTCCCGCTGAACTATCTGAAGATCGATCGGTCGTTTGTCATGCGTCTGACGACGGACAACGACAATGCGATCGTCCGCACGATCTCGACGCTGGCTCGGAACCTCGGCATGGAAGTGATTGCCGAAGGAATCGAGACGGAAGAGCAGCACCAGCAACTGAAGATGCTGGGTTGTGAATATGGGCAGGGTTTCCTGTTCTCGCGTCCGGTGGATAACGAGCGAGTGATACATCTGCTGGCGCAGGATGCGAAGCGCGATTCGGAGCCGGATTTGGATCTCGGGGCGAAGGGCGAGGAGAACGCAGCCGTCGTTTACTCCATGTAACCCTAATAAAACTAACCACAAAGACACAAAGGCACAAAGTTTGACCTTTGTGTCTTCGTGTCTTTGTGGTTTAGACTGCTTCGCATTAGTTTGATAGGAGTTTTTGACTTGATGAGATTTTTGAGTCTGACGTTAATATTCGCCGTTTTGTTGAGCTTTGCAGCGCTTCCAGTGCAGGCGCAGAACCCGTCGGCTGACGTCGTAATGGTGCTGCCGTTTGAAAACACCTCCAACCGCGCCGAGTACAACTGGGTTGGCGAGAGTTTCGCTGACGCCCTCTCCGAACTACTGAACAAGCCCGGGTTGATCGTTGTTTCGAGCGGTGAACGCGAGCTGGCTTATCAACAACTGCGCCTGCCCGAAACCGTGATCCCCTCTCGCGCCACGGCCATCAAGCTCGCACGCCAGGCGAAGGCGACGTTGATCGTAGTCGGAAATTACACCGTCAGTCCACCGCCCGCGCAGGGCGAGGCCAAAACGGACAACAATGCCGAGAAACCCGCTGCGGCCGATGCTTATGTTCAGGTGACGGCCCGCGTGATCAAGGTGAATGAAGGCCGCACGCTCGGCGAAGTCCTCGATGGCGGTTGGGCGACGCGGCAGTTTGATTACGGCGGTGCGCTGACCACGCTTCAGGACATCCACGGAAGGCTCGCCTATCAGATCCTCTATCAACGCGACAAGGCACTGCCTTATTCGCAGAACCAGATCGTTCAGGAAGCGACGAAGATTCCGCAGAAGGCTTTTGAGGCTTACGTGAAGGCGGTCCAGTTGCCGCTGCGTGATGCGTTGCGCGCGAACTACTTGAAGAACGCGATGCACTTCTACGCCGAGTCACTCGGCGGCGCCGTCTATCCGCAGGCGGCATTCGAGTTGGGCCAGGGCTACATGAGTCTCGGCAATTGGAAAGAGGCCACGGAGTATTTCTCGAAGATCCAGAAGAAAGAACCCCACTACGCCGAAGCTGCGTTCTACGCCAGCCTCGGATACACGAAGCTCGGCGACTACGGACGCGCACTCGCGACGGTCGTTCCGCTTTCGAGTGATCTGCCGCTGATCGGCGTCTACAACAACGCCGGCGCAGTTGCGGTGCAAGCCGCCCGCGAGAACAAGAACGACGCAGAACGCGGACGACTGCTCGCCCAGGGTACTGAGTTTCTGGCGCAGGCGTCGAAGTCGGCGCCTTCTGACCAAATGGTCCACTTTAACTACGGTTATGCGCTGTTTTTGGCCGGGAAGTACGGTGAAGCGGCCGAGCATTTCCGACCGGTGATCACGTCGGACCAGCAGGACGGGCAGGCATATTTCCTGTTCTCCAAATCGCTGCTGAAGATGGGCAACACGGAAGCGGCGACGGCTGCGGACGATATGGCGCGTCGGTATTTGCGCACGGCGTATGCGAAGTGGGAAACCGAGTGGCAAAAGTCGCAGAGCACGAGCGGCGTCAACCTGCGAATGCGAGACGTCCTGAATCGTGAAGAGCTTTTCGGCTACAAACACGATGTGATGACCGCCGCCGAGCTTGGTTCGCCCAGCTCGGCAACGCAGGATCTACTGAACAAAGCTCGCGATCTTTATCAGGCCGGACGCGACGACGAAGCGCTGCCCGAGCTTCACCGCGTCGTGATGATCGAGCCGACGAATGCTGAGGCTTATCTGCTCAGCGGGCGCATCAATCTACGTCGCAGCGATCAGGAAGCCGCGATTGCCGCGTTGAAGACGGCGATCTTCTGGGATCCGAAACTGATCGACGCCCACATCCTGTTAGGCAAGATCTTTCTGGAGCGCGGCGATCGAGGTGAGGCGCGGAAGTATGCGCTCAGCGCGATCGCGATCGATCCGAACAATCAGGAAGCCATCGCTTTGCAGCGGCAAGTGACGATGAGCAATTAAGAATTACTCGCGCAAAGACGCAAAGGCGCAAAGTTCTGACCCTCGGCTTTCCGGAGGTCTTAACTTTGCGCCTTTGCGTCTTTGCGCGAGTAATCTTCTTTCGATTGGCACAGCGTGTGCTCAGACCATTCGCGGCACGACACGGAATACGGAGTTTGTTGACCGTGGCCCCCGCCGCCGACATCCCCTGAGCGCCGCCTGCCGCTGCGCCAGCTAACCTTCCGAGCGTTCCTTCAGTTGCTTCCCCCCGATACGCGAACCCGGTCAGTGATGACTGGGTTCTCCCGCTTTTAAAACCAGAAAACCTAACCACAAAGGCACGAAGACACAAAGTCTAACTAACTATCTTTGTGTCTTCGTGCCTTTGTGGTTAATCCCTTACACCCAATGCTATGCACTTTCCAGAAAAAACTTTTCTCTGGCACAGCAGGTGCTCCAAAGCTAACCGGCACGACACGGAACAGACATAACGTTCAACCGAGTCCCCGCCGCCGACATCCCTCTGAGCGCCGCCTGCCGCTGCGCCAGCTACCTTCCGAGCGTTCCTTCAGAGATTCCCCCCGATACGTGGACCTGGTCAGAAATGACCGGGTCTTCCTGCTTTTAAAATCAATAATTCTCCGGCTCTGGCCCATTCTCAATAAACTCTCAAATTTTTATTAGCGACGAAATTTGTCACTTTGACAGTGACGGTTTCTGTCTTTTTGCGTCAAATTTCGGCGTTTTGACCTCTCTTAAACCAGTTTGAATTCCACTTCTCAAAAATATTTTTGATAAACTCCCGGGCGATGCAGCAAGTAGTTTCTTCCGCGGCAGTTGTTCCATCCCGCCGGTGGTTACGCATCACTTCCCGCGTGCGTGTCGAAGCTCCGACTCTGCGGGAATGGCTATTGACTGCCATCAGCACCGGCCTTCTCATACTTTCGTTTCCCAACTTCGACTCTTACGCCCTGGCCTGGATCGGGCTGGTTCCGCTCCTGCTGGCCATCGGACGCCATCCATCGCCCGGTCGGGCGTTGATTCTGGGCTGGGCCATGGGAACAGTCTTTTTCTACGTCACCTGTTACTGGCTTACTTACTCAATGATTCATTACGGTGGTCTACCAACCGTCGTGGCGTATTTACTACTGCTTCCCGGAGCGATCGTCGTCGGAATCTTTCCCGGATTGTTCGCTCTGCTGATGGCGTTGGTTATCCGCCGCTGGGGTTACATGATGCTGCTATTGGCGCCGGTGTTTTGGGCGGCGCTCGAATGGGCGCGATTGGGTGTGACTGGTCAACTCTGGAACGCCATCGGTTACTCACAGGCGTACCATCCGCTTCTGATCGCGTCTGCCACGTGGGGCGGTGTCTATGCTGTCGGCTTTCTCATTCTCACCATCAATTCGATCGTCGCGCTGCTGATCCTGAAAAGAACGAAGTGGACCGTAGCTGTAGCGGCGTTGAGCGTCATCCTCGTCGGCTTCGTAATCTTCAGTTCTTATCCGGTCTTCATTCTCCACCCATACTTTATGTCCGATCGACGCCACGTGACGGTCGTGGCTTTGCAGCCAAACGTCCCGATGACCCTGGTTAAGAGCGCTGACGAGACAAAGGAATTACTCGTAAGACACTTATCACTCAGCATTCAGGCACTAGGCGACGTACCTCCGCGCTCACAGCGACTCGTAATCTGGCCCGAGTCGCCGATGAATTTCACCTACGCTTCAGATAGAACATTTCAGGAACTCGTCGCGCGCTTTACGAGAGAGAATCACACGTCGCTGCTCTTCAACTCTCTCGAACCCGCACCTCGCAAAGGAGCATACAATTCAGCACTGCTCATAAATGAAGAGGGCCGCCTTATTTCGCAATATGATAAGATTCGCCTGATGCCGTTTGGCGAATATGTCCCGCTCCCTCAATGGTTACCGGGAGCTTCTTTGGTAAGTGGGATCGTTGGTGACTTCACTCCGGGCGACACGTACACGGTGATGCCTTTCGGAGCTTACAAGGCGGGCGTGTTCATCTGTATCGAGTCCGCGTATCCGTGGATCGCGCGCCGGTTAACGAACGAAGGCGCCGACGTTCTGATCAACATCTCGAACGACGGGTACCTTGGTCCAACGGCGGTGATGCGACAGCATCTCGCGAACGCGATTTTTCGCGCAGTTGAGAATAACCGGCCCGTGCTGCGGGTAACGAACACCGGTTTGTCGGCATGGATCCAGGAGCGCGGACAGATCCATGGAGAAACCAAGCCTTTTGAAATCGATGTTCGCGTGTGGGCAATAGTACCGACCGCAACCGGGACTACTTTCTATACCCGGCATGGTGACCTGTTTGTTCAGATTTGCGCTGCGATTACGTTGCTCGTAATCGGCGCCCTTTTGGTTAGCTGGAGAAGGAGTATCAAGACTTAAGATGAGCGACACTTTATCGATCCAGGAATTACGAACTGCATTTGACGACCTAAACGCGCGCGTAAACCAACTCGGGAGGTTTCTTTGATGTCCCGGCGCGTCGCGAGGAGTTGAACGCAATCGAAGCACAGGCCTCAGCGCCTGATTTCTGGAACGATCAGGAAGCCGCGCAAAAGTTGCTCCAAAACCGTAGCCGTTCGGAAAAGAAGATCGAGCGCCAGGAACATTTTGAATCGCAGATAGCCGACGCTGAAGTGCTCTTTGAGTTTGCGGAAGAAGACGAGACGTCGGTTCGTGAACTCTTTTCTTTAATAAAGAGCCTCGAACATGAGCTTAGTCAGGCCGAGACGGAAATGCTCCTCGCCGGCGACAACGATCGTCGTAACTCTATCTGCACAATTCATCCGGGCGCGGGTGGAACGGAATCGCAGGACTGGGCCGAGATGCTCCTGCGCATGTACATCAAGTGGGCCGAGCAGCGCGAATTCAAAGTCGAGGTGCTCGAGTATCAACCAGGTGAGGAAGCCGGACTGAAGAGTGTGACATTCAGAGTCGAAGGCGAATACGCCTATGGACTACTCGCCGCTGAGGCGGGAGTACACAGATTAGTCCGAATCTCGCCTTTTGATCAGGCGGCCAGGCGGCATACATCCTTCGCTTCTCTGTTTGTCTATCCGGAGATCGACGAAGACATCGAAGTCGAGATTCAGGACAAGGATTTGCGCGTCGATACTTATCGCGCCACCGGCGCCGGCGGACAGCACATCAACACGACCGATTCCGCCGTTCGCATCACCCACATGCCTACCGGGATTGTCGTTTCCTGCCAGAACCAACGCTCACAACATCAGAATCGAGCAGTTGCCATGCAGGTGCTGCGCTCACGTCTTTATGAACTCGAGTTGGAGCGGCGGCGTGCTGAAACCGCCGAACTCGAAGCCAACAAGGCCGACATCTCATTCGGGTCGCAGATCAGAAGCTACGTGCTGGCGCCCTATCAGTTGGTAAAAGACACACGCACAAAGCTGGAACGAGGTAACGTCGAAGCAGTGCTCGGCGGAGACATCGACGACTTCATCAAGGCCTATTTGCTCGCCCGCAAAGCGGCGTAGGCCGTTCGGTTTGAGCTGGAGTTTTTTAATGGCAACTACCACACACATTGAAGAGAAGCCGCGGATCATCATTCCCCGCGCCGGTCGTGGCAACGAGATACTCGCGATTCTGTTTCTTGCCATCGGACTGCTGCTGGCGCTCTGCCTCATCTCCGCAGCGTTCTATCCGAACGATCCGTCCTGGAACTCCGCCGGACAAACCCTGACGCAGAACTGGGCCGGATCGATCGGCGCGAATGTGGCGGCCAGTGCGTTTCAGTTCATCGGACTGGCGGCTTACCTACTGCCACTTCTGCTGTTCGCGGCCGCGTGGCGGCGTTTCCATCCCAGCACGATTCACCGCCCGGCTATGAGGATCGTTGGGCTGGTTGTGCTCGTAATGGCAGTTTCGGCGCTGCTTTCGATCTCGCAACTGCGTCCGCTTTTCGATGGGAGCGTGCAACCGGGTGGTCTGCTTGGCGCCGTCGTCGCGCAAGGGCTGGCGAGTGGTTTGAGCAACGTTGGCGCGACGGTCTTACTCGTTGCAATCGCGGCCAGCGGCTTGTTGCTGGCGACAAACTTCTCCTTTGTTCGACTCTACGAAATCCTCGCGAACGCGATCGGAACTCGGTTCGCTTTTGTCGGAAAGATTCCGGAGCGTTTTCGCACGTGGCGACAACTCCGTGCCGAACAAGCCAGGGTGCGCAAAGAAACGAAGGCGGCGATCAAAGCCGAACGTGAAGCGGCGAAGAGCGCTCTCAAACAGGGAGCGAATCTTAGTGCGGCAGAGCGCGTTGCTGATTTCATGAAAGAGCCGGTCGCGCCCGCGGCTCCGCCGGTAATCCGTGCGGAAACAAGTCGTACGAGGGTGGAACCGGAACCCGCTCCGATTGTGGCAAGCGCGAGTGCGGCAGCAGGCGCCGGCGCTGGAGTTGCTGCTCCACCGGCGACCGTCGTGACTGGTCGTTCCGGAAGACGTTCTATCTTTCCGGGTCTGGCATCTGACGCGTCCGCAGCCGGCGACGACGATCTCGAAGAGATGGTTAAGGACGCTTCAGTCGTGCGCATCAAGAGTGAAGCGCCTGCGACCGGCAAACTGCCTTTCGACGCTGCGCGGCGCGTAAACTACAGCGACTATGCGCTGCCGCCGATGGAGTTTTTGAATGAGGCGCCACCGCACAGCGAGCAGGCTGATACTGAGTTGCTCAGTCTGGCGACGCGTCTCGCCGAAAAGTGCAAAGAGTTCAACGTCACCGGTCAGATCAAACATATTTGTCCCGGTCCGGTGGTTACGACGTACGAATTCAAGCCCGATCCGGGCGTGAAGTATTCGCGCGTCGTTTCACTCGTTGACGATCTTTGCCTGGCGCTGAAAGCGGAGTCGATTCGCATCGATCGCATGCCGGGCAAACCGCACGTCGGTATCGAAGTACCAAATCCGCGTCGCGAGACGATCTTCCTGCGCGAAGTGATCGAATCGCGCCCGTTTCGTGAGTCGGCCTCGAAACTGACCATCGCGCTCGGCAAAACGATCGACGGTCTCAACTACGTTGCAGACCTCGCGAAGATGCCCCACCTGCTGATTGCCGGAACCACCGGCTCGGGCAAGTCGGTCGGCGTGAATTCCTTGATCGTTTCGATTCTTTACCGCGCGCGTCCGGATGAAGTTAAGTTTATCCTGATCGATCCGAAGCGGCTCGAGCTGGGCCTTTATGAAGACATTCCACACCTCGCGACGCCGATCATCGTCGATCCCAAGCTCGCGTCGCGCTCATTGAAGTGGGCCGTCGCCGAGATGGAACGGCGTTATCGCGATCTCGCGGGCTGGGGTGTGCGCAACATCGACGGCTACAACACGGAGATCATGCGTCGTAATCTGATCAAGGAGTACGACGACAAGGGCGAGCCCTGGAAACCGCTGCCTTACATCGTGATCATCATCGATGAGCTGGCCGATCTGATGATGACTTCCGGCCGAGAGGTCGAGGAATCGATCACGCGTCTCGCGCAAATGGCGCGCGCCGTCGGTATCCACCTCGTGCTCGCGACCCAGCGCCCGTCAGTGGACGTCATCACTGGTCTAATCAAAGCAAACTTCCCTTCCCGCATTTCGTTCCGCGTCTCCTCAAAGATCGACTCCCGCACGATCATCGACACCAACGGCGCCGAACAGCTTCTCGGCCGCGGCGACATGCTGTTTCTCCCGCCGGGAACTTCGCGCCTGATTCGCGTTCACGGCGCTTACATCGACGAGACCGAAATCGGCCGCATAGTCTCCCATATCAAGGCCCAGGGACCGCCCTCGTACGACGAGAGCATCACTCAGTCAGACGAAGAAGCGCTCGGTCTGGAAACGACCGGCGGCGAGCACGACGAGCTCTTCGAAGAGGCGCTTCGTATCTGCGTCGAGATGAAACGCGCCTCGACCTCAGTGCTGCAACGTCGTTTGCGGATCGGTTACGGCCGGGCCGCTGCCATTCTCGACATCATGGAGCGCGAAGGACTGATCGGCCAGGCGGATGGCTCCCGTCCGCGTCCGGTGCTGGGCCGCGCTTATGAAATGGTGGCTGAATGGGACGAAATGGCAGTCTCGGAATGAGCTTTGCATAACTCTGTAGTCTCTGCCCTCGGTCCCCACGAGAGGCAGAGAAATACAGGGTTAGGCAGAGTAGACCCAGAAGATATTCAGTTTGACACATCAAAATAACTTCCGGTTGACAGACGCTGTTTGACTCACAATCCCAGAACAAGTCGCGTAGGCGACGGAAGGACAAGCAATGCAGATTCAAATCTCAACTCTTGAAAACTGCTCCTCTCACTTACTTGCAAACGGCTTTAGCTTCGAAGGAAACGAGACTAACGCCGATCCACCGGATACCACCGGTGGCGGCGGATCCGGCACTCCCGTTCCGCCTCCCGAAGAGGAAGAGCCCCCTAGTGAAGGCTAACTGACAGATATCGGCGGGTAATTTGAGAACAACGCTCAGAAAATCGAGTGACTCGCCCCGTTCCTCTCGAAACACTTGCCCGATTTAGCACAACTTCACCGCCACGCGCGAGAGATCTTCAACTACGCTCTCTCGGCAGTAGATCCACGCCAAGCGGTCAGGCGAGCTGTAATCATCGACGGCCCCACCGTCGACATAGGCGAAGCGCGTCTCGATGTTTCGTCAGTTCCTGTCTACGCCATCGCGGTCGGCAAGGCTGCGAGGGCGATGGCGTTGGGACTGGATGAAGCGTTGTGCGGGCGGTTGTCGGCCGGCGTGATCACAGGTGTGCTCGATTCGCAGCGCTGGCAAAGCTTTGACAGTGGACACCCACTGCCGGACGAAGCGAGTCTCGCCGCAGCGCGGGCAGCGTTCGCGCTGCTCGATCGGGCCAACGCGGAACAGGCGGTCGTGATCTTTCTGATCTCGGGCGGCGGCTCGGCGATGATGGAGTGGCCGGTCAGCGACGACATTTCGCTGGCCGACTTACGTCTCGCGAACCAGGTGCTCGTGGGTTGCGGTGCGCGGATCAACGAGATCAACTCGGTGCGGCGTGCGTTTTCGGCCGTGAAAGGTGGAGGACTGGCTAGACGTGCGCCGGCGCGGCGGTTGTTCACGTTGATCGTGTCCGACACGAATCCCGGTGACGAAGCGAGTGTGGCGTCCGGTCCGACGCTCGCTGCGCCATCCGAGTCTCCGAAAGCTCTCGATGTAGTCGAGCAGTATCGGCTTGAGAGTGTCTTGCCGGAGTCAATCATGCGAGCGGTTCGCGGCGCAAAGGTGAAGACTGAACCAAACAGCGGATTCTGTGAGGTTGTGTTGGATAACTCCACAGCGCTGTTAGCAGCAGCCCTGAGAGCCTCCGACCTAGGTTACGCAGGCGCCATTCGCGACGACATTCGTGAGCAAGCGATCGACGAGGGATGTCAGATGCTTTTGTCGAACGTTACTTCCGGGGCAGGCTCTTGCGAGATCTCAGGAGGCGAGTTTTCGTGCCCGGTACGCGGAGACGGACGCGGCGGCCGGAACCTCGAGACGGCATTGCGTTGCGCCATTCAACTGGATCAAATGAAGCGCGGGCATTGCGTCGTCCTGAGTGCCGGCACAGATGGTATCGACGGTAACAGCCCAGCCACAGGCGCGATTGCAGATGAAACTACGGTCCAACGTGCCCGCGAACTCGGCCTCGATCCTCGTGACTATCTCGATCGCAGCGACTCTTACACATTCTTTGAGCGCCTCGGCGACCTAATCGTCACCGGCCCAACCGGTACGAACGTCCGCGACCTGCGGATAGTTTTGTAGGGGTGGCACTCCGTGGCCGCCCGTACAATCTTTTTCGCGTTCTCTTCTTGACTGATAACTCCCTAAACGAATATAAGAGTTCTGCTCGGAGTCCAGCCTTGTCGACATCAATCAATACTGAAACTCCCATCCACACGAAGCCGCCTGATGGTAGTTCCTTTGGATTTTCGGACTTAGTCGAGCAATTGCAGGCTCAGTCGACGCCTCCAACCCTTGAACAGATCAATTCCTGGCTCTCGAATGTCGAGATCTCCCAACTCGATCTCGAGCCCTACATCGGGTTTAAGGAAGGCAATTACTGGCGTCATCGAGTCTGTCGTAATGAAGCGGTCGAAATGTTGGTGATCTGCTGGCGCCCAGGCCAAAAGACACCGATTCACGACCATAACGGCTCCCATGGAGTCGTTAAAGTTCAACAGGGCCTGATGTGGGAAACGATCTTTGCCTACGATGGTGAGAAGGGCTTGTGTTACGACACGGGCCGAGAGTGTCCGGCAGGCACTATCACAGGCGCCGGCGTTCCGGACATTCACCGGCTAGGCAATCCCGAAGACAGTGGTCAGGACCTGATTACGATTCACGTTTACGCGCCGCCGCTCGGTGTTTTAAAGACCTACAAGGTGGGTTCTGCTCAGGTAGACCTTTACACTCCGAATGACTTTCCGACATGAAACGCGGCTGGCTCTGCTCGCCGCGTTTCTGTTAACACTCACCTTTGCCAGCTCCTGCAAGGACAAACCTCCGACTTCAACTCAAACTGACGAATTAACTGTCGCCGCTGCTTCCGATCTTACTCCGGCGTTTGAAGAGCTGGGCCGCGAGTTCGAAGCCACTCACAAAACCAAAGTTACCTTTGTGTTTGGTTCAACCGGTCTGCTGACGAGGCAGATAGAAAATGGCGCGCCGATGGATATGTTCGCCGCGGCAAACGTCAGCTTCATCGATCAGTTGGAGCAAAAGGGTCTCATCATCTCGGGCACAAAGAGTGTTTACGCGCGCGGGCGCATCACGCTGTGGACTCCGAGCACAAGTAATATCCGGCTCGAAAACATCTCTGATCTCGCGCGGCCCGAAGTGATGCGTATCGCCATCGCGAATCCCGATCACGCGCCATTTGGGCTCGCCGCCAAACAGGCGCTCGAGAGCGCGGGAATCTGGGAGCGTGTACAGCCGAAGCTGGTCTACGCCGACAACATTCGACAGACACTTCAGTACGCGCAAACCGGAAATGTTGAAGTCGCGATTGTGGCGTTGTCGCTGAGTATGGGCAGCAACGGCCGCTGGACTTTGATTCCGGAAGAGTTGCACCAGCCGCTGTTTCAGGCACTCGCGATCATGAACACCACAAAGAACGAACCCGCCGCCAGAGCCTTTGCCGCTTTTATCGCCAGCCCGCAGGGACAAAAGATCATGCAGAAGTATGGCTTTACTCTCTGATCAGTTTTCATCTATGTACATCTGTGGTTAGAAATGTCTTGAGGCTGAGATCTTTCCCGTCCGTGATGACTGTGATCGTTCCGGAGTCGCCGGTGGTCAGTACGGTGGCGCCGTTGGCTTGCCAGCGATCGACGACTTCTTTGTGTGGGTGGCCGAACATTGAGTTGCGACCGACTGAAATGATCGCGAACGTAGGTTTGGTCGCGAGAACTAGCCGGTCGGTTGAGGAAGTCCGGCTACCGTGATGCGGCACCTTGACCACATCGACGCGGAGTGGCTGCTCCGAGGCGACCAACGATCCTTCGGCGGCCTTTTCGATATCGCCGGTAAATAGGATCGAGCGCTCTCCAAATTGTATTCGGAGCACGATGGAACTGTTGTTGTCGGACCGGACCTCAGATGGTCGCGGCCAGAGAACACGGATCTCCACGGAATTGAAACGGATCGTGTCGCCGGCTTCGATCGTCTCGAGGGGAGTTCGCGTTTCACGAGCGGTTTCAGAAAACTTCTTGAACTCTGAATCGTCGGTTGGAGTCCGCGCAATGAGCACGCTGCGAACGTGGAAGTTTTTCAAGACATCGTTGAGTCCATCCATGTGATCTGCGTCGGCGTGCGTGGCAACGACGTAATCGATCTCGCTCAAACCTCGCCACCACAGATACTCAGACACAACTGTCTCGCCGATTCGGCGAGTCGATTCAGCTTTGCCGAGGAATGATGGTCGTCCACCTCCATCAATCAGCAGTGTTGTGCCGTCAGGCATCGTGACGAGCGCCGCATCGCCTTGTCCGACGTCGATAAAATCGATGCGAAGCTTTCCATTGGCGCGACCGGCGCTGAAAGGATGCAAAAGCAAAACCGTGAGCAGCAACAGTTGGACGACTGAAAGCGGCAGGACCATCGCGTGCGGTCTCACTCGTGCTGCGAGTGGACGCCAACGCGAAAGCGCAACTACGAGAAGCAGCAAAGGAACGAAATAGATGAGGTAAACAGCGAACGCCGGACCTGAATACTCAGGTAGCCGGAGCGCCGCCAGGCCGAGATCGGAAAACGGATCGACACTGTGAACCATCAACCAGTTGATGGCGTCTGCCAGTTTCAACAACGGCGCCGCCATTGCCGCGCTGAGTTGCGAAATGAGCAGCGCCAGTATCGCCACGGCCACTAACGCGGCCAGTAAGATGCTGACGACGATGTTCAGCAACAGCGACGCCACCGACAATCGATGAAAGTAGACAATCATCAGTGGCAACAAAACGATCTGCACGCTGACCGAAACCACAGTCGCGCCGAACATGTAGCGCAAACAGTGTTGCAGGTACCAACGCTCCAGCCACGAAGCTGACGGCGCTTTGAACAAGCGATACTTATGTGGCGAGCGTGCGAGTTCTGCTTTCCACTTCCGCTCGCTCCAGAACAGGAGCTCGCAAAAGCTCTTCACTACTCGCGAACATGTGGGCGGATAGGGCGTCGCCCGTGCCGGATACCAGGCGCCGATGGCCGAGAGGCTCAACAACAGTGGCCACGCGATGACCACAATCGCCAGCACTGAGAGGAAAGTCAGTTGAAAAGAAGGATCGAAGATCTCTTTCGGACTGCGCACCAGCAAGACAAGCGCGGCGGCTCCGAGTGCGTTCAGCGCGTTTGGTTGCCGAAACACGATCGCTGCCAGACCCGCAAAACTAAACATCAACGCGGCTCGCACGACTGAGGCCTCCGCGCCGACTGCCAGCGAATACGACCAGACAACGGTTGCCGGCAAAACGAATTGCAAGACTCTGTGCCGCGCAAGACGTCGCACGACGAGAAACACGATGCCGCCGAGAAACGTGATGTGCAGACCGCTGATCACCAGCACGTGAAAGGTGCCGCCTTCGCGGAAGCGATCTGAAACCGCGCTTGAGAGGTTGTAACGATTGCCGAGCAACGCGGCGTCGAGCACGCCGGCGGTATCTGGCGCGAAACGTGAATCGATCGCGAGTTGTAGACGTTGTCGCCAATCGTAAAGCCAGGCGAGCGGTTTGAAGACGTTCGTATCCTCGACACGAACGATCGAGGCGGGGCTTCTAACGATACCGGTCGCATCGTATTCTCTGCGGTCCAGATATTCGGCGAGTGTCGAGACGCCCGGGTTGCGATAGTTGCCGAAGTAATCGAGTGAGGTGGTGAGGCTGATGCGCGTACCGTAACGAAGCTGGAGAGCACTAAGTTGAGCTTCGTTAGCGGCAGTGCGTGACGGAACCAACAGCCAGACGCGACCAGACAAGTTCATTTCCGAGTTGTTAATGCGTTCAACTCGCAACGACAGGTAAACTCGATCACGCGCAGACTCCGGTGGGCCATCCAACACACCCGTCAGCAGCAATGGCCGGCCGATCAGCTCATCCGTAACGAAAGTCGAAACGACGCGCTTCTCAAGAACCGCTAGCGTTTGGCCGACGAAGAAGAACGCAACCAACAACGCGGCTCCGGCCATTCCTTGCCGTGCTTTCAGCAGACTCACAACCCCCGCGGCCGTACACAACGCACACGCAACCACGGCTGACGTGGTCGATAAGTAACCGGCCGCGCAAATCCCCGCGGCAAACGCGAGCGCGAATTGAAAAAGCGGATGCTGACTGAACAGACTTTTGTGAGGACTCATTGTGAGCGCGGGCAGACATTAACACAGATGAACACGGATGAATACAGATCTGATCCGTACTTATCTGTGTTTATCTGTGGTCCTTAACCGTATGACTGTCTCGACGTGATGCGTCTGCGGAAAAAGATCAAACGCGGTGATGGAATCGATCGCGTATCCACCGGCGATCAGCTTCTTAAGATCGCGCGCCAGCGTCGCCGGATCGCATGAGACATAAGAGATCTTTGCCGGCCGCAGATCGATGATTCCCTTGATCACCGCCGACTCAGCTCCCGCACGCGGCGGATCGAGCAACACCAAATCAACTGCCCCAACATGCTTTGAATCACTTCGAAACCACTCCGTCACGCCGGCGCTGATCACGCGCGCATTCGTCAGCGCCGCGTTTTGCAGGTTCCGGCGCGCAAAGCGAATCGCCTTCGAATTCGACTCGACTCCGATCACCTTCTGAAACTGGCGCGCCAGCGGCAGCGTGAACAAGCCAACGCCGCAGTAAAGATCGAGCGCCGTCCCACCAGTGAACCCACTCACAGCAAACTCCACCAGCGATCCAAGCAGGGAGGGATTGACCTGAAAAAACGCCTCTGCGTTGTAATGATAAGCCTCGCCTTGAACCGTCAAACTCAACTCTCGCGTCTGAAACTCCGCAAACTCCGGCGACAACGAAACGCCATTCTCTCCGGCCACGACGTCCAAATGTTTCAAACCAGGCGGAAACTCGTGCCACTCCGTCGCTCGAACCTTTTCAAGCGTTTGTTGTAACTCCGGCTCGAGAATCGCGCAATCCGCGACGTCGCAAACGCGGCGCGAACCTCGCTCGTAGTAACCGGCGGCGAGCTGCTCCTGATCGATCTGCCACGTCGCGCGCATGCGATAGCCCCACTCCTTCGGGGATCCAGCAACAACGACATCCGGAACATGCTCGAGACGCGCGATGCGGTGCAGGCAGTCGCGAATCATCTCTGACTTGGCGGCCAGTTGCGCTTGATAGTTGAGTTGTTGAAAGTCACAACCTCCACAACGCCCAAAGTACGGACACGGAGGTTCAATTCGAACTGGCGAAGGCGTGATGACCTCTTCGATCGATGCGAACAAGAGATCGCCCTGGCGCCGATCGACGCGCACGCGGAGCCGATCACCGGGCGCTGCCAGTGAAACAAAAATAGTCTTCCCGCCGGCATGGGCCAATCCCATGCCGCCGGGAAGAATTCGTTCCACCTCAACCTCGAGGTGCTCAGTCATTTCTGCTTGCGACAACCGTTAACCTTACTGCGCTGGATACTGATTTGGCGCCCACTGATTCGGCGGCGGTGGCGGCGCATAGTCCTGTTGCACGCCTTCGAGCTCAAACTTAACGCCTCCGATCATTCCCGCAGCGGCGTTGTAAACCGCTGCGCCGATAAGGCCCATGATAAACCCCATCAGCCCGTAAAAAATGGGAAATCCAATCATCATCCCCAATCCCATCACGACCGTACTTACGCCGCCCGCAAGCGCTTCGTTGCCGCCGGGGCCCAACGCGGACATCGCTGCTCCGAAAAGGATCAGGAACAGGCCGTAAATCACACCGATTACTAAACCGATGATGAACATTAGCAGCCCGTATATCTTCGCCACCGAGAACACGCCGAAGCGTCTGATTGTCATTTCAGCCATCACGTTCTCCTTTGTTCAAACGTAAAATAAGCTGAGCCGCGGGATGCCAAACTGTTCCCGCAAACGCTTCAGCAGTAGGTTATCGAAAGTTTGTTTGTAGACGGGTGTTTCCATTTGCGCTCGATAAGGCTTGAGCTGATCGGCAATCCCCTTGTTCAACTCGGCAAGCGCATCTGCATTAACGACCGAAAGCATCGCGTCGTTCAGCATTCTTTCCAGACCGGTTAACGAGTCTTCAAGCTTGCGGGTTTCGAGCGTTGCAGCACTGAGATCTCTTTGAATCTCCGTGATCAATGTTGCCGCACGATCGAGCGCTTCGGAAAGATCGTCTTCACGCTCGCGCCTTCGCGCGGCGGCAAGCTCCGACAGGGTCGTGCGGTTGCGGCTCAGGTGTTCAGTAATCGCAGCCAGTGAGAATGGCGTTTTGTCGGAGTCCGGCTCTGCTGCCGGCGAGGATCCGACACGCGCTTCAACCCACTCGGCAAACTGCGCCTCCACTTCCTCCTGGCAATAGAGCAACGACTTCACCGTTCGCTTGCGCGGGCGTGCTTCGAAGGAGTCGAACGATTTCTCAACGCCGCGAAGCACGATGTGCAACGGAATTTCCTGCTGTTTCCAGGTTTCCATTAAAGCCCAATCCATCGGACTAAGAAAGAGATGCTTACCACGACGCCTGACAAACGCATCCTCGATTTCAGTGAAATAGTTGAAGTAGTTATTTTCCATTTGTCATTTGACATTTGCCTCCGGAACATTAACCACAAAGACACAAAGACACGAATGCTTATTTAAAATACTTTGTGTCTTCGTGTCTTTGTGGTTAGAACTCTTCCTAAATGACAAAGGGAAAATGTTTCTCATACACGAATCGCAGACCATCAAGAGTTAAAGTTTCGTCTACTTTGTCGATGTACTGCGAGGCGCCCGCGATGAGCGTCGCTAGTCCGCCTGTTGCGATGACTCGCGGATCGCCGTCCATCGCGTCGAGCATCTGTTTGAGAATTCCATCAACGAGACCGGCGTAGCCATGATAAAGACCTGACTGTATCGCATCTTCGGTTGACGTGGCGATCAACTTCTCCGGTCGCTCGAATTTAACGCGTGGCAGTTTTGCAGTGCGAGAAAAAAGTGCGTCAGCGCAGGTCATCAGTCCCGGGCTGATCGCGCCACCGATAAACTCGCCGTTCGCGTCGATCGCATTGAATGTTGTGGCCGTTCCAAAATCAACAACTACGCTCGGCGCTCCATACTTTGCGACCGCTGCCACCGCATCGACAATCCTGTCGGCGCCAAGCTCGGAAGGGTCATCGTACAAGACTCTGATACCGGCGTTCGTGTGATCCACAAACAAGGGCCTCAACTTGAAATTTACTTCGACCATTCGTGCAAGCGCCTCATTCAACGGCGGCACGACTGAGGCGATCACCGCACCTTCGACATCCTGTAGGTTGAATCCCGCCGTGGTGAATAGATTTTTTACTTCAACGGCGTATTCCTCGCTCGACTTTTCACGCACGGTACCCAACCGCCATTGGGCCACCAGCTCCTCGGCTCGAAAGAGTCCCAGCGTGATGTTTGTGTTACCGGCATCAATCGCCAGAAGCATAGGCGAGTTCCTCGGTCTTGTTTGGCGTTCCAGACAGCACCTGCTCGATCAAATCTGCCGCTCGGCCTGGCCCGTTCTCTGCTTTCAACCTTCTGCCGATCTCGAGGGCGCGTCGCGCGTAAGAAGGCTGTTTGAGCAGTTCGTTGAGTTCGTTTGCGACGGTTGTCGCGACGTACTTGTTGCGATACAGAGTGCGGCTAGTGCCGAGCTTGCGCGCGTGCTCCGCGTTGTCGGATTGATCGAATGCAAAAGGAACGATCAGCGTCGGCACGCCTGCGAGCAATCCCTGCGAAGTCGTTCCCACGCCGCCGTGATGGACCACGGCGCAAGCCTTTGGCAGCAGTGATTGATAAGGAACGTAATCGAGCGCGATAACGCCTTCAGGCAGCACGTGCGGCAGGTTTCGTTCGTCGCCGATCAGCAACACCACGCGACGGCCAAGACGCTTTGCCGCTTCGATACTCTCGCTAAAGAAATCACGCGCCACCCAAACCGCCGACGAGCCCAGCGTGAAGACAATCGGCGGGGCGCCGTTTTCCAAAAAGCGATGCAACTCCGGCGGCGCCGTCGTCTCGTGACGGCCATCGTAAAAACAGAAACCCGTAACTTGCGTCTGCTTCGGCCAATCAGGTTGTGTTTTGGCGAATACTTCCGAAAACAACGCCAACACACGCGTCGGTGAGTGTTGACCTTCAAACATCGGATTCCCTGTGTCAGGCAGTCCGAGCTCTTCGCGAAAATGCGTAACCGCCTTTGCTTTGTAACCGCTCTTCATCAGGTCAAGAAAAAACCTCATGAAACCCGGCCCAAGAATGCTGAGCTTGTTGGTCCAGCGCCAGACAGGCGGCACTGGCGGATCGTACGCCGAGAAAAACGACAACGGCGCGAGCACGGTGGAGATCCACGTCATGCCCGTCTTGCGGCCGAGCAGTGGACCAGCAGGCGCCGCCGGATGTGTCACGAGCAGATCTGCTCCCGCGACCGCTTTCGCCAGATCCTCATAACTATCGCGCACCGCGGGAAACACGACTTCCTCCATCAGGAACCTCGGTCCGGTCATCGGTTCCATGATCTTTTCGATCAACTCCGCATCCTGTTCTTTAGGTTGCGGAATGTTCGGCCTGACTGGGACGAACTCCAAACCCGCGCCTTCGATCTTCTCGCGATAGATCTCCATCGTTGCGACAACCGGCGCGTGACCTCGCCGCTGCAACTCCATCGCGATCGCCATGTAGGGATGAATGTCACCGAACGATCCAAACGTGTTTAGGATGATGCGCTTCTTCTTACTCATCACGCTGAAGCCCTGACACTATGAACGTCGCCCGCTCGCACTAACCTGATCTCACCGCTCTCTGTGAGGAGACGAAGCGCGCCGTCCTCCTCGAGGCCGGATGTAGTTCCGCGCCACAGTTCGTCACCGTTGCTGACCTGAACGAGTCGACCGCTTGCGTATGATGATCTGCTGGACCAGCTTGCGATTATCTTTTCACGGCCTGCGGGTTCGTTCAGCAGGGCGTACCAACGCGAGAGCGCCGCTAGCAAGGCGGCAAGGATGGCTTCGCGTTCAGGCGGGCGGCCGGTCGCGGCAAAGACGGAGGTGGCCACGTCCGCAAGCTCAGCGGGAAAAGCTGCCTGAGTCAGATTGATCCCGATTCCTAAAACGACGGCCCGTCCGTTTGGCGTGTCGATGGCCTCGGCGAGGATGCCGCAGATTTTTCGCTCACCTGAAAGAAGATCATTGGGCCACTTGATGTCGGTCTGAACCCCCGCGCCTTCGCTCAAGGCGTCGCCAACCGCCAGGGCGGCCATGAAAGTGATGAGCGGCCAATGATCCTGAGGGATTTTGGGCCGCAAAAGAATGCTGAAATAGAGGCCCGCTCCTTTGGGTGACGACCACGCCCGCTGCAAACGACCTCGGCCCGCAGTTTGCTCCTCCGCGAGAACTGAGAGTCCTTCCTCGGCACCCTCCGACGCCAGGCGCGCCAGTTCGGTGTTGGTTGAAGGCAACGAATCGAATCGTAGAACCCTTGGCTTGAGGAGCGTCATATATGAACGACGCCGATTATACAGAACCGAGCGCGGTAGCGCCGGGTCACTACTCAAATGAAGATGGATTGAGTCGTAAATTTACCCGGCGCTACGGCGCTCGGTTCCGCTCGCTGGAGATACCACTCGTAATACTCTCGCTCGTCGCCGGCGCAGCTTTCCTCACCAAGATGTGTTATCTCTCGCTCGCTTTCAATTCCGTTTTCGTGCTCGTGTTTCTCGCGCTGTTCTACTTCTACGTTCGCGCGCGGCTAAACATCAGGATTCCACCGGTGCTGTTGTGGCTTGTCTTCGCAGCTCTGCAGGTGGATGCACTCGGAAACTACTTCCGCATGTATGGTCAGCGCTTTGGTCCAATCCAGTACGACGAGTTTGCACACATGTCCGTGCAGGTGCTTATCAGTCCGATCATCGTGTGGCTGGTGAGCCGCACGTTTGATCGTTTTGGTTATCAACTGCCGCTGAAGCTTAGCGCACTAATCGCCGGCGGCATGGTGTTCTGCCTGTCCGCGATCTACGAAATCATCGAGTTGTGGGACGAGATCTATTTCGGTGGGAAGCGAATCTGGGGACCTTACGACACTGCTACGGATCTTCAGTGGGACCTTTGCGGAATAATTATCGGGACACTGTTTGCAACGATCATCCTGACTGCAAGCCGGCGAAAGGTTTTTGTGTCTTAGTGGCTTTGTGGTTAAGCTGTGCCGCGAGACTCCCGTGATCAACTGGTTCCCCATCAGGCTCTCTTTCACCGTGGCCACCGCCGCCACGCTGATCGCACTGATAGCAGGTTCAGGGCTGGCCTGGCTGCTGGCCCGCAAGCGCTTTCCCGGACGAAATCTCGTGGACGCGCTTGTCACGCTTCCGCTCGTCCTGCCGCCGACTGTTCTTGGTTACTACTTGCTGGTCCTGCTCGGCACGCGCTCGGCATTCGGAGGTTTTCTCTATCGCGTGTTTGGCATTCGCCTCACGTTTACGGTGACGGCGGCAATCATCGCTGCTTCCATTCATGCGCTTCCGCTGGTGACGAAGAGTTTGCGAGCTGCTTTTGAAGGTGTGGATACCGAGCTCGAAGCCGCGGCGCGCACCCTGGGACTAAACAATCGCTCGATCTTCTTCCGCGTGACTCTGCCGCTTGCTTCAAAAGGCGTGCTCGCAGCCACGGCGCTCGCATTCGCACGCGCGCTCGGCGACTTCGGCGTGACAATCATGATCGCCGGCAACATACCGGGAAAAACCCAGACGGCGTCAGTGGCGATCTACGATGCAGTTCAAGCGGGACGTGATAACGAAGCCTTCACCCTCGCGGTCACGGTATCAGTGATCGCAGGGTTCATGCTGTATCTAATTAATCGGTTCGGGCGCGTGCGGTGGTAGATTTTTAACCACAAAGACACTAAGACACGAAGTCTTTCCATCAAGGGAGATCCGCGCTAAGATGGGTTTCCAAAACAGGGCTCCTCATAACTCAAGGCCCTGAATCACTAAACAACAGAAACAGGCAATAACCAATGAAGTACTTCGAACCACTCTCACCTGAAATTGAAGAAATCGCGACAGCAACAGTAGATGGAGCTTACAAGGTCCACAAAGCTTTAGGGCCTGGTCTACTAGAGTCGGTTTATGAATCGTGTCTAGCTTATGGGCTTAGGAAGCGTAGCTTTGAGGTTCGAACTCAGCTTGACCTTCCGATCACCTACGATGGAATGACCATTGAGTCCGGCCTGCGCCCGGATATCTTGATCGCTGATCTTGTTCTGGTTGAAGTAAAGGCGGTTGAACAAGTGCATCCAGTGCATCACGCCCAAGTTCTGACCTATTTGAAGTTGATGAGTTTGCGGTTGGGACTACTCATAAACTTTAACGTTCCGATGATTGCCAAAGGAATTAGGCGAATAGTTCTCTAAAATACTTTGTGTCTTAGTGTCTTTGTGGTTCAAATCTTTCTACCCACCCAGGAACCCTTTGAAGTTCGAGGGCTTCAAGGTGAACCCTGGGAAGAGCAGGTGCGCGCTGGGGCTCTCGAGGTGGCGTGTGGCGATCTCGCCGAAGACGTCACGGAAATCTGTTGTCAATGCCAGATCGCGTCCCTCGTAAAGCTGATCGTTCTTGAGTCCGGGCCAGCGGCCGTAGACCTTCCCGCCACGAACACTATTACCTAAAACAAACATCGAGTTCGCATGTCCATGGTCTGTGCCGCGGTTGCCGTTCTCTTTCACTGTTCGCCCAAACTCAGACATCGTCAACACAACTACGTCGTCCATGCGCGAGCCAAGGTCCTGATAGAGCGCCGCGATGCCCGAACTAAACTGCTGCAACAGATTCGCGAGTTGACCACGAGAACTTCCCTGATTGACGTGCGTGTCCCAGCCACCGAGATCGGTAAACGCCACTTCGAGACCAACGCCTGCCTTGATGAGCTGCGCGATCTGTAACAGTGAATTGCCGAACGGATTGCGCGGGTATTGCGCGCCATTCTCGGGCTTGTACTGCGCCGGATTCGCTGCCTTCAAGTAGTTGACGGCTTCAAAAGTCTCGCGGCCCATGCCCGCGAGTGCGTCGTTGTTTTGTCGCGCGTAGATGGCTTCGAAGCCCCCCTGCAGCTCTGCTGAAGACTTACCCGCACGAATTGCAAACTCGGAAAGATTCGCCATCGCCACCGCCGTCGCGTGGCCCTGGAGCACACGCGGCATGGTCCTGGTCATCGACACCGCGCGAAATGCTGTTTCATCAGGATCATTCTTCGTTTGCAGGTAACGATTGAGCCAACCATCTCTCGTGGACTTAACTCCGGGCGTCGCCGACTCCATGTAGTCCTGCGCGTCGAAGTGCGAACGCGTGTTGTCAGGAGATCCTGAGGCGTGAATGATCGCGAGGCGGCGCGAATCCCAAAGCGGCTTGAGCGAACTCATCTGCGGATGCAGTCCGAAGAATCCATCCAGATCGATCGCTCCCTCAGCATTGCCTGACGACGGCTTCGGAATCGCGATCGACGGACGCGATGAGTAGTAAGCGGACTCGCCGAAAGGCACGACCATGTTCAGTCCATCAACGGCGCCGCGCTGAAAGATCGCGATCAGTGTCTTTCGTTTTCCGCCAGTGATGTTGTTGCCCAACACCAGGCGCTCAAGAAACGCGGGCGCGGAAAGCGACATGCCGATGCTTGCGAGCGCGATGCTGCCTGATTTGAGAAAATATCGACGATTCATGATTTACTGCCTCTGAAACTCCGGCGTCCCGAGGATCAATCCCACGACCTTCGTAATCCCATCCTTCTGGCCCAACTGCTTCGCGAGCGTTTCCTTCGTTGCCGGGGAAACCTCTCCAGCAAGCAGAATCTTTAGAGACTCATCCACCACTTCGCCCTGGTCCATTTCGGTTTTAGCGAGCGTCGAGAGATTGACTCTGGTTCCCTGAACTCGATTCGCTGCCAGCGCCAAACCGAAGTTCATACGCTCGAGCAAGCCGCCGGTATTGACCCAACTCTCAGCCGCATCGGAATAACCGTTTGGGGTTTGAAATCCGTAAAGCGGTTCACCCATTCGCGCAATCCACTGATGAGTGCCAGGTCCACCATTCGTTTCGGCGCCAAGCGCGCGAATCGCGCTGATCACTAGTTCAAAAGGCCGCTTGACCTTGGCGCGATACGCTTCCGCGGAGTTGAACTCATTCGAGAAAAAGATCGCTTTCAGCGTTTCGCGAATGTCACCTTCGCTCTTCGTGAAAGCCGCGGCTACCCGATCGACGAGCGCCGGCGGCGGATTGTCAGCAACAAAGTGGCGCACGAGTTTGGTAGCGATAAACTTCGCCGTCGATCGATGGCGCGCGAGGATGTCGAGCACTGTCAGACCATCTTTGATTCCGCCCCCCGCAGGAATCTTGTGGCCTAAGACTGTCTTCTCGCCATCGTCGTGCATCCGCGCGTTGAAGAAGAACGTGCCTGCATTCCGACGCCCTGCTTCGCCCATCATCGCGTTCACCGCGGCAGCGCCACCGCGCGGCTGAAAGATGGTCCAACCCGTAAAGCAACGCGCCACTTCCTGCACGTCTTTCTGCGTGTAGCCACCATCGACGCCAAGCGTATGCAGCTCCATCAACTCGCGCGCGTAGTTTTCGTTGATGCCACGCCGTGGACGCTGTGGTTGTGGCGCCGGCATGTTCTGATCTCGATCCATTGCCGCATCACGACGACGCTGCCCGCCGCCCAGCAGTCCAAACAAACCTCCCCGCTGTCTCGGTCTCGGCCGGTCGTCCCGATTGGCGTTCGGACTCACGCTCTGAAAGTTGTCGAGATAAAACAACATCGCCGGACTCTGAGCCGTTGCCTGCAACAACGTCGAGAACTTGCCCATCGCGTGTGGGCGAATCGTGTCGCGATCGTAGGCAGGTAATAACCAGCGATCGGCGCCCTTGTTGGCAAAGATGTTGAAGTGGTTGGTCCAAAAATCGACCATCACTTCCTGGAGTTGTCGTTCACTGTAAACCGCACGAAGTATGCGCGACGCTTGTAGCTCGGCAATGATCCGTTGCGGACGCTGCAAGCCATTCTCTCGGTAATACTCCTCGACGACCTTGCGATACTTCTCATTTTCGAGCGGATTGGCGGGAGGAGTTTGAGCAGGCATCTCGCCGGCAGGTGGATTCGAGGAGTTCGCACCGCCCTTCGTACGATCTTCGCGCGCTTCAGCCAGATCCTCCGGCAA
Organism: Pyrinomonadaceae bacterium; assembly: GCA_044867735.1. Classification (GTDB taxonomy): domain Bacteria; phylum Acidobacteriota; class Blastocatellia; order Pyrinomonadales; family Pyrinomonadaceae; genus PSRF01. Next base: position 29,236 of record JBIOVO010000223.1, read on the forward strand.
CATTCCACGCGCCTGGAGCTGGCGCAGAAGTTGTCCAGGCTGCGGATACTTTTCGTAGAGTTGGGCCGTCGTCATGCTCAGGACTGACAGGTCTCGCACCTTGTTTTCCGCCACGGTGTCCGCGAGCTTTCCCGGGTTGAGTTGTTGATTGATATACGTCTCCAGACCCATCGCCTTCACGCGCTCGACGTCGCCCGGGCGCGCCCCAAACCCAAGCCGGTTGAGCACGTGAACAATCCGCTGCTCTTCAGTCAAAGCCTTCGTTTTTGCCTGCTTCTGCGCTGCTCCGAAGGAAATAACTGACTGTGCCATCAAAATCGACAGCACGAGAATTGAGGCGGTTACGTGGCGAATTAGTCTCATGTGCGGTTAGACGCCCTGGGGGCGGCGATGGTTCAAAAACTTCTCACATCGAGCTCCGTTCGGTCGGCTGTTGCCGAGCCTGCGGTCTCGGATAGGTTACGGGACTCCTGTTTCCGTCCTTATCAATGGCCCTGACGCCGAAGAAGTAGTTGTCTTTCGACATTCCTTTCATCGTAAAGGTCGTCACGTTACCCACGGGTTTGGAGTTGGTCCAGAGCGCCGCGGTTGTCTCGCGCCAAACGATCTCGTAGCCAGCGAGATCCGGCTCCTTGTTCGCTTCCCATCTCAAATCAGTATCGTTAGACAAACGCGCCGCGAGAATGGTTACGCCCTTCGGACGCGAGGGGGCCAGCGCGAGCGCCGCCATCGACGCTGCGTTGACTCGCGCAACATTTGCCACGTATGGAAAATCGACAAACTCAGGCAGGTCGCCAAACTGGACGCCATTCTCGACGCGCACGTTTTGATGCTGATGTCGAAACTCTTCGTTCACTTCAGTAAAGCGAACTGCCGGGTAACCACGCTCGAGAAACGGAATGTGATCGCCGCCACGTCCATATCGATCGCGGCGATACACCATCATTACCTTCATCTGTGGCACAAACCCCTCGCTCGTCTCTTTGATGAACCGTGCGAGCTGTCGTGACGCGGAGTCGTTCTCTCCACCAACGCTGCGTCGTGTCGTTGCTTCGGCGGGAGTTTCATTCGAAGGCACGCCTTCGGAAAAAACACGCACGGTGCTCCGGTCGCGCACGCCGTTGCCACCAAGCGTGTTCCCGATGATGTCGTTGGTAAACATCGCGTCGACGTTCCAGTTCTTCTGTTTTGCCTGTTCGGCGTAATACGTCGAGCCGAGAAGGCTCTGCTCTTCTCCGGCAACCGCCATGAAAATGATCGTGGCCTCGAACTCATACTTCGCCATCACACGCGCCATCTCCAACACAGCGGCAGTTCCCGATGCGTCGTCATTGGCTCCCGGCGCATCGCACTTCGCATCGGTTGGGCTGTTGCACATCGAATCGTAGTGACCGCTGACGACGTAGACTCGATCAGTTGATTCCGGCTGCGAACCTTTCAACGTAGCGACGACGTTGGTGATGATCGTCGGCTGCGGGATGCGCGTGGCTTTCTGTTGTTCGTACGACTGCTTCTCGACAGTCATGCGGCCGTTGGACGCTGCGGCGGCTTTTAGAAACTCTGCATACAACCAATCGCGCGCGGCGCCGATGCCACGGTTTGGATCGTTCTGTTCTGACAATGTGTTGCGCGTGCCAAACGAAACGAGTTTTCTGATCGATGCTTCAATGTTGCGCGCGTCGATCTCGCGTACGATGTTGGCGATGGTCCGATTGCGCGCTGCTGGCCGGCGTCTCGGTTGGCCCAAGGCATCGGCAGTTACCACAACACAGACTACGAACATTAGAAGAACTAGGTTTGGGGCTCTCATAGTGGCCGTAACTCTACCACTTCAGGGATTATTTGAACCACCAAGACACAAAGACACAAAGTATGAATATTCATCTTCGTGTCTTTGTGTCTTTGTGGTAAATGCTGGATCTAGCGAATTCGGTAGACACGTCCCTTCCAGACGACGATGATCTCGCCGTCCAGTTGCTCCGCGATGGTTTTGAGCGGAGGTTCGTCGGCGATCAAAGCGCGATATTGCTCTGAGCCTCGAGCGACATTGATGAAGGTTCCTGAGCTGTAAGCAGTGTCGATCCAAATACCGCGCTGCTTTCGGAAAATGCGCCCGGCCACGGAACGAGTCTCAACATCCTTTTCGTCGACCCCATCTCGTGCACCCTGAAGGGTCGAGACACCAGCGGCCGGAGCGGGAGCAGCCGCGCCTGTTCTGGCAGCGCCCCGTACTTCTCTCTTCATCACCCCGCGCGCTTGTTCTTTGGGCTGGTCGTCAGCTTTCTCTCCTTCCGCTTTCTCTTTTTCCGTATCCTCTTTTGCCGCCTTGGCGACATCAGTACTTTGACGTTCCGCTTTTCGAGCCTCTACTTGAAAGTTGAAATCAGACGGACTCGGCTGAGACTTAGGCTCGTTCGCCGGTGCGGTTGCAACTACCGGCGGTGGCTCCTGGCGCTCCTCGATAGGCGCCTCTTTCTTCGCGTCGGCAGGTGCGTTCGCGACTGGCGCTGCTGCGCTCTCCGCACCCTGAGATGGCCGTGCGTCTTGATGTGTCTTTTGTGCCGGAGTTGCAGTAGTCTCGGCTGTACTTCCAGCAGTTTTATTAGCCTGGTTGTCGTAACTAAAAACAAACTGACCTTCAACGCTTGGCGACTCAGCAGCGATTGGTTGCGAACTCTGGGCAACATCGCCCAACTTCGATTCTCTGTTTAGAACGAAGAACCCGATCGCCGCCACCACGATCAGCCCGACGGCTGGCACGGCATAACGCAAAACCATCGGCGAGAACAGACTCGCCAAAACACTTCTCAACCAGGATGGCGCCGGAGTCTTCAGTGGCCGCTCGGCAGTTATCACTCCTGCTGCGGAACTGAGTTGCACGATGAGTTCTCTACAACTCGAGCAGTCGGCCAGGTGTTCGGTATAACGCGCACGCGCTGCCGCCGGAAGTACATTCTCCGCATACGAATTGAGTTCATCTGCATCGAGGTGTTCTCCAGCGATGTTCGGTGCAGCAGCCGACATAGATCCGTCCTGCCGCCGGCTCAGCCGCCGCAGCAACAGATCCATTTCGTTGTTTGTATCTTCTTTCATTTCAATCAGGGACGCTGCCTTATAGAGAACGTATAGATCCTCATACCTTGCAGTCAAAGGCTCGTATTTGTGATCGTTTGATTACGAAACTCCTTCTTTACTCAAAAGCGCTTCCAAATCCGTATCTAAATGCTGCGCGACCTCCGCAAACGATTTCTCAGTTTCAGCCGCAGTCCAGCCTCGTTCATCAATCAGGATCTTTGTGACCTGTTTTCGTAAATCTGTTTGAATGCGAGTCAACCGGCGACTCGCGGTTGCCTCATGCACTCCCAAAACCGCGCCTGCTTCACGCAAGCGCAGGTTGTCAAAATAGTAGAGCTTCACTAACAAACGATCCTCAGCGTCCAACTCCTTGACTGCCTTGTTCAATGCTCGCTGCAAATCGTTTTGCGCCAGACGGTTCGAGATCGACTCCTCGGGAGTCGCGATTCCGGCGAGCATCGGCTGCCCTTCGGCTACGTGTGTGTCACGAGCGAGTCGATCGAGATCGGTGTCCTCTTCCGTCTGCACCAACCGCGACTGCTTGCGAAACACGTCAACCGCAAGCTGGGCCACCACCGCACGAAGCCAGCCGGCGAGCGAGCCGCGCCCGGAGTAGTAAGCGAGCTTGCCGGCGGGCATGCCATCCTTGCGCGCGCGCAGTCCATAGAGCTCCGCCCAGATCGACTGTGCGAGATCTTCCGCGGCGTCCTCGTTTGAACTCGCCGATCGCGCTGCCGAACGAACGGTCGGCGTAAATCTCTCGACGAGATCCGTCCAGGCGTTTTCGTCGCCGCGCTCGCAGGCGATGATCAAACAGAGATCGTCGGCCTGCATCTCGTCAATGAACTTTGAAATCTCGCCATGGGCAGTGTTCGGATCGTGACGCAGCACGTACTTCTCGACCGCCGCCGCGATTCGCGGAACCAGATGCTCGCGTTTCAGCGAACGGCCATCGCTCGCTCGCACGAGCAACCGACCGGCGCCTTCGTTAAATAACGTTTGGATCTTCGATTCCACGTTCAAAACTTGTCACAGATGACCAGAATTGCGGGCCTGATCCTATCACCGTCCCGGGGTGTTTGATGCACAAATCTCGACTTTTGACAGGCAACCGGCGCTGAGCTAGATTCGCTTCTTCGCATGTTACGAGTCACAGAAATCTTCCGCTCCATCCAGGGCGAGTCGACGCACGCCGGCCGCCCGTGCACTTTTGTGCGGTTAACAGGGTGTCCGATGCGCTGTGTCTGGTGCGATAGCGAGTACACGTTTACCGGCGGTGAACACTACTCGATTGACAGTATCATGGACCAGGTCAACGCGTTTGGTTGCAAACTGGTCGAAGTAACCGGCGGCGAACCGCTCGCTCAAAAAGAAGCTTTCACGCTGATCACGCGTTTGTGTGACGACGGTTTCGAAGTTCTGATCGAAACGGGCAACTATGTTTCAACTGCCGGGCTCGATCCCCGTGCGAAAGTGATTCTCGACGTAAAGTGTCCGGCTTCGGGAGAAGAGGCTCGGAACGAGTGGTCAAATCTCGAACGACTGCGATCGGAGTTGGACGAGGTCAAGTTTGTGGTAGCGGATGAAGGCGATTGGAACTACGCGAAGAAAGTGATCAAAGAATACGATCTCGAAGCGCGCACTAAGGCGATTCTGATCTCACCCGTGTGGGGGCAAGTGAACCTGCAAGAGTTGGCTGACTGGGTTGCGGGCAGCGGATTGAATGTGCGAATGCAGTTGCAACTGCACAAATACATCTGGGGTCCGGAAGCGCGAGGCGTGTGATGGGCGGATCGGAAGAGATAGCTACTGTAGCCCTCGAGGAGTTCGAGGTCGATCGACCACGACTCGCCGTTTGTCTTGTTTCAGGCGGGATGGATTCCTGCGTCACCGCTTCAATCGCGGGCGCGGAGAACGACGAACTCGCGTTTCTGCACGCTTCGTATGGACAGCGCACCGAGGAGCGTGAACGGCGGGCATTCAACGCACTCGCTGACTTCTTTGACGTGAAGTTGCGCCTGGTCGTCTCACTCGAACACCTCGCACACATCGGCGGATCATCTTTGACTGACTCTTCGATTCCGGTTGCTTCTCCCGATCTCGGATCACGCACTATCCCCTCCAGTTACGTTCCTTTTCGGAATGCTCACCTGCTGGCGGCCGCGGTGAGCTGGGGTGAAGTGATCAATGCGACCTCGATCTACATCGGCGCTGTCGCTGAAGACTCGTCCGGTTATCCCGACTGCCGTCCGGAGTTTTACGATGCCTTTCAAAACGTCGTGGACATCGGCACCAAGCCCGAAACGCGCATCAACATCGAGACGCCGGTCATCGCTCTGAGGAAGTCGGAAATCATCCTGAAAGGCGTGGAACTCCAGGCGCCTCTGCATCTGACGTGGTCATGTTACCAGGCTTCCGAGCAGGCTTGCGGCAACTGCGATTCGTGCGCCCTGCGCCTGCGTGCATTTCGCGAGGCCGGAGTGGCAGATCCCATACCGTACATGCTTGACAGTAGTCGTTTTGCTTATTAAGTTTAAGGCATTCTCAGTTGCTTATAGCTACAACCAGTAAATAACGTGGGCGCATCCTACGACCGTTTCGCAGGATGCAATCCCGGCACACGGATGGAGGAATTCTAAGAATGATTGGCAAATACATTTACGGAGCGCTTGCGGTTGCAATTCTGATTGCGTCGGCCTCTCTTACCACTTTCGCACAGGTCGGCGAAATGCGCGGCCAGGTTTGGATGCAACCGGCAGGCGGCGGCGAGAAAGTGCCCCTTGCTGACGCTCAAATCGATGTGTTCCGGACGGACATGACCGGCAGTTACAAGACGAAGACAAACAAGAAAGGCGAGTATGTGTTCGCGGGATTGCCATTCGTCGGAACCTACACGGTCGCTGCCAGCCATCCAACAGCTGCACCGAACTTCTTACCCGGCTGCAAGGCAGGGCGCGAGGTCCCTTGCGATATCACGTTGACGCCCGGCGACGGCAAGAGACTCACGTTTGAAGAGATCAAAGCAGCCGGCGGCGGTTCAGCCAATCCACCGGCAGCTAGTGGTTCTTCCGGCAACAGCGAGAGCTCAGCCGACAAGGCCAAGCGTGAAGAGCTGGAAAAGAGAAACAAGGAAATCGATGCGTCGAACAAGAAGATCAGTGAAGCCAACGAGGTAATCGCGCGAACCTTCAAGGCCGGTAACGAGGCGTTACAAGCGGGCACCGTCGCCAGTAAGAGCCAAAACTCTGATGACGCGATTCAGAAGTTCACGATGGCCGTCGCTTCATATGATGAAGGTCTCGCGGCGGACGCCGAGCAGCCGGCTATTCTTACCAACAAAGCTGTGGCCCTGAAAGCCCGCGGTGTCGAGCGCTTCAATGCGGCCGTCAGATCGAAGAATCTGGATGACGCGGGCAAATCCGCTATGTTGCAGAGTGCCAAGGACGATTTCAAACAGGCCGCGGAGGTTTCGACTAAAGCAGTCAACATGCTCAAAGCTCAAGCTGCTCCGACGGATGTCAATGAAGTAGCCCGTTACAACGGGAATAAGTACGCAGCGATGCTCACGCAAGCTGAGTCGATGCGTCTGTACGTCAGCAAAGCTGATGCAACTCAAGCCGATGCGGGGCTGGCGGCCTTCAAAGACTACATCGCGGTCGAAATGGATCCGGCCAAGAAGGCCAGAGCCCAACTGGACATGGCGCAGATGCTGCTCGACGCGGGCGCCGCTGACAAAGCGCTGGCCGAGTTTCAGGCAATCCTGACGACTCAGCCCGACAGCCCCGAGGCAAATCTCGGCGCGGGACTTTCTGTCTATGCGAGTGGCGATAAGACCAAGTATCAGGAAGCGGCGAACTACCTGCAAAAGTTTGTCGAGGTGGCGCCTGATTCGAACCAGTTCAAGGACGACGCCAAGGCAATCCTGGCGGAGTTGAAGAGCACTGAGAACGTAGTTCCTGAAAAGACCACTCGGCCCGCGCGCAGACGCCCATAGCGGTCCGGTAAGCAGGAAAAAGAGTAAAGGTCAGGTCAGGAAGAGGGGCTTGCCCCCGCTTGTAGA
>JBIOVO010000224.1:0-15493 GCA_044867735.1 Pyrinomonadaceae bacterium
GCTTGGCGTCGGGTTCAATGGGTTAACGGGCCTGTTTCCGCGTCAGGCTGAGAACACGCCCACATGCGTGCAGCCAGTTGCTGTCACTATCCCACCACCGACGCAGGTAGTTCACGTCCCTGTGCCGGCGCCACCACCATCACCAATTCTTCTCCTGGATTATCCGAGACGCCGAGTCGGGATCAACGCGGCTTACTTCATACTCGGAGCGAAGCCGAAAGAGTTTGCGGACTTTGAGGAAATCCAATTGATCCTGTCAGCCGACGGCCGACCGGAAGCCAGCTACATTTCGATTGGTGAGTACTCAAATGAACTTTGGAAGAACTACGAGGCCAATTTCGCCCTGGTCACTGAACGAAGAGTGTTTTTTGCGACTTCAAAAGGCACTAACTCAGAATTTGAGTACCGGTTCGACGGTGAGTTTGTGAGGACAGACTTTAACAATCTCGACGGCAAAAAAATCGCAGCCCTTCGCGGAAAGTTAACCAAGACTAAGAACGGCCGGAAGATTGCCGAACGCGAACTCAATTTCCGCATGGAACATGTGGGTTGTTGATTCCTTCACGGACGCAGGAATTCGCGCATGCGCTCGATCTCGGCGTCCAGTTCACGCCTGAACGCCCGATCACGCGGAGCCTCCGACGCGACATAGCCCGGATCAACAACCAACTCACCATTCTTGACCGAGACATTGGCCCAACCAATCACATGCTCACGCCAGAGCAGCGGCATCGCATAGTAACCGAGCTTGCGTTTGACAATCGGAGTGTAGGCCTCGAAGCGATACGTCCAGTTCCACAGCAACTCGAAACGCGTGCGATCGTGTACTACCGGATCGAAAGGCGCGAGGAGCCGCACGGTGTCGTCAACCGCATGGCCCAGGGGGCTTTCGTCGGCCGGCCAATACCAGTCGGTATTTTCGTGACGCTCGCGCGCAAGCCTCTGTTTCGCGCGCTGCAACGCACTCGTCAGTTCCTTTTGCCACTGCGGAGCTGCGTATCGCAAACGCCGCAGGTAGTAAGTCAGACTTGAACCTGGCAGCGGCGCATATATGCGCACCAGCACGTCAACGAGTGCGTCAACTCGTGCCTGCCGCTCGGCAGCAGATTTCGGAATGGGCTCGTGTTGATGAGCTTTGTAGATTCGGATTCCTTTTTCCCGACGCGCCACGCGCAACATGCCCACGTAATGCATCGCATCGAGTAGGTGTGTGGTGGCGTTCGACGAACCGCCCCAGTAGTTCGTCACCGTTCCGTGCGCGAAATGATCGTCCACTTCACGCGGATGCACTTCGCCACGCGCGTTCACGAAATCAAGGATCAGCCTGGCGCGCTTCTTCTGGCCAGGCCGCCACGGCGCGTTAACGTCATCGGCAGGGAGACGCGAATTCGCACGCGGATGCATCAAGGCTTGCAGCGACCTGGTGACGTAACCGTAGTTGATGAAGACGTCCTCCTCGACGTCGAGCTTTGGATACAGACGTTCGATGTCGCCGGCGTGATAGTTAGCGACTCGATGGCGCAGGATCAGGTCCTGGGCACGCGCCGGCGCCCGGATCGGATCGGCCTGCACGAAACCCATTCTTTGCAGCGTCGCTTTGAGCGTGGCGGGTCTGGGAAAGTTTCGCGCGACGGTGAAACGCCGCAGATCTGCAAGAGTGAGCGCCATGTACGTTCAACTACTGTAAAAAGAGTTTCTCAAGAACGCAAAAGAGTGGCATTATGGCGCTTCGGAGCGACCTCAGCGCTAAGAATGCTGCCTCAATGATCACTTTAACCAAAACCGAGAGATTACTATGAAACCCCAGAAAACGGTTCCTCCTGCCTTCCGCCCGGTCCTGTTCATTCTCGTCATCGCTCTCGTCATCACGTCGACGATTCCCAGATCGGCCAGCGTTCTCGCCGGTGGTGAAGAGTGGCGTCCGGTTGACGCCGCCGACATCTCACTCAAAGCGCCGATCGTCGAGGCCAACGCCGACGCGGAGGCGATCTTCTGGGACATCAAGATCGACGACGGTGGCGCGAATGACCTGGTCTTATCGCATTACGTCCGCATAAAGATCTTCAACGAACGAGGTCGCGACAAGCATAGCAAGGTAGATATTCCGTATGTTGGCGGCATCAAGATCAAAGATGTCGCCGCACGTACGATCAAGGCGGACGGCACGATCGTGGAACTGTTGAAGGACGACATTCTCGAGAAGACGGTAGTAAAGGTCAGTGGGCTCAAGTTAAAAACGAAGACCTTTGCATTTCCCGGTATCGAGCCCGGCGCGATCGTTGAGTACAAGTGGAAAGAAGTGATTCAAAACAGTTCTGCCAACAACATGCGTTTGCAGTTTCAACGCGACATTCCGGTGCAGGCTGTGACTTATCGCATCAAGCCGATGCGGAACGAGATGTTTGACGTCCGGCCATACAACATGCCGCGGTTTGAGTTTCAAAAAGAGAAGAATGGTTTTCAGGCCACTACAGTCAACGGAATGCAGGCTTTTCGTGAAGAACCGATGATGCCGCCGGAGGAGAGCGTCCGCTCATGGGCGATGGTGCGGTACAGCAGCCTGCTCTGGGATCTGATCAGCTACCCGCTTTTGGCGAGCCGCGTTTACATAGGTTTCCAGCCATTCATGAAAGTTGACGACACGATCAAGAAGAAGAGCGCTGAAATTGTCGCCGGCGCGAATACGCCGGAAGAGAAGATCGACAAGATCTTCAACTTCGTACGTGAGAACATCAAGAACACCGAAGACAAGAGCGCCGGTTTTACCGAAGACGATCTGGAGAAGCTGAAAGAGAACAAGAAACCTTCTGACACGCTGAAGCGCGGTGTCGGCCCGGCCATCGACATCAATCTGCTGTTTGCCGCGCTCGCGAGCGCTGCCGGTTTAGAAGCGCGCATGGCCCTGCTGCCTGATAGGGGACGGCGGCTATTTAACCGGAACACAGTTATTCCCGGCGCGCTGCGCCCCGTTACGGTGGCAGTGAAGTTTGGTGAAGAGTGGAGATTCTTCGATCCGGGTTTTAAGTACATCACGCCGGGAATGTTGCGGTGGCAGGAAGAAGGCGTTGATGCGTTGATCGCCGATGCGCGTCCAGTTTGGGTAACGACGCCGATGTCACCGCCCGAGAAGACGAAAGAAAAACGGATCGCAGACCTGCGGCTTGATGAGAACGGCACACTCGAAGGAGACGTCACGGTCGAGTACACCGGCCATCTCGCAGTCGAACGAAAGGTTAATAACGACGAGGACTCACCTGAGCAGCGTGAGGCAAACCTTAAGGAAGCGATTAAGGGGCGATTAAGCTCTGCCGAACTCACCAACGTCGTAGTGGAAAATGCCAGCGATCCGGTAAAGCCCTTTATCTACAAGTATCACGTTCGTGTTCCTGAGTATGCTCAGCGTACAGGCAAACGGCTCTTCATTCAGCCTGCGTTCTTCGAAAAGGGAATCGATGCCATGTTCAGCGCCGGTGAACGGCGCTTTCCGATCTACTTCCACTATCCCTGGTCGGAGGAAGACAAAGTAACACTCACGCTTCCCAAAGGTTATGTACTTGATAACGCCGACCGTCCGGCGCCAATCACGGTTGGGCAGGTCTGCAAGTATGAAGTGAAGATGGGCATCACCACCGATAAAACGACACTCATTTACGAGCGCAAGTTTTTCTTCGGCGGCAACGAAGCCGTGCTGTTTCCGGTTGAGAACTACAAGCCGCTCAAACAGCTATTCGACGAGATCCACAAAGCCGACAACCACATGATCACGCTCAAACAAGCAGGCGCCACTAACTAGCTACCAAGGACCGCTTGTGCTTTTTGTGCATTTTTGTGCAAGATCGGTCGCTCGTCGATCCCGGCTGTGGCTGACATATACGAATGACTAAAGGTGCCGCGCTCGTTTGTCTTCTCCTACTCTCTTTCACATTCAATTCAGTACAAGGTCAACAAGGTGTTTCTGGTCCACCTTTGCTGACTTACAACGAACTCGTAGCTCTTTACGAGACCGATCCACCGTCGCCGGAGCTGTCGAGCAAACTGAACAGACTACTGACAACGCCTTTCGTCAGTAATTCTTTCGGCGTTCGCGCAGCGCGAGCAGTCAACACCACTTCACCGACCGAAGGCAGCTTTCTCCGCGTGGCAACGTGGAACATCGAGCGTGGGCTCGAGTTTGAGGCTGTCAGGGCAGCGCTGACTAATGATCCGCGGTTCTTCCGCCGGTTGGCGCCCGACATGCGCGGATCGAAGTTCAACCTGGCCGACATTCAACAGCAAGCCGCTGAGCTGAGTCGCGCAGACGTCGTGATCTTGAACGAAGTCGATTGGGGCCTGAAGCGCACCAACTACAAAAACGTCGTTCGTGAACTCGCTGTCGCAATGCAGATGAATTACGCCTATGCGGTCGAGTTTGTGGAAGTGGATCCACTCACGCTGGGAACGGAAACACTCGAGGGTGAGACCAGCGCCGATCGAGAGAAGATGATCGCGAATATGGCGGTTGATAAATCGCGGACGCTCGGCCTGCACGGCACGGCGATTCTGAGCCGGTTTCCGCTTCGCAACGCGCGCATCGTCCGTTTTGTAAATCAGGGACACGATTGGTATCTGCAAGAGAAGGACGGCATCTCGAAGCTCGAGAAAGGGAAGCGAAAGGGCGCCAAGTTTGTATTTGGCGAAAAGATCCTGCGCGAAGTGCGACGTGGTGGACGGATGATGCTGCTCGCCGAGATCCAGGACGCGAGCATTCCTCAGGGAGAGTTAACTGTCGTCGCAACGCATCTCGAAGACAAGACGAAACCTTCCGAACGTTTGAGACAACTCGAAGAGGTTCTCAGTGTTATCAAAAACATCGAGCATCCGGTTGTCTTTGCCGGCGACATGAATACTTCCGGCAGCGACTCGACGCCGACCTCGTTCCAGCGCGAAGTGAAGAAACGTCTGGGCAACACGAGTTTCTGGGCGACGCAGGGAATCAAGTATGCGACCGGCGTCGGTTTGTTTTACGACATCACGGTTGGACTCGTGAAGATGCAGCGCACTAAGAAGGATCCGACGGTGAAGAGCGTGAGATTCGTTTCTGAGAATCCGGAAGAAAAGTTTTTCAGCACGTTGAAGGACTTTCGTTTCGTCGATGGACGTGCTTTTGATTTCCGTGGCTCGAAGGAACACTCAACGGGGTCGAGCGGTGAAACGCTTTCGGACTCAAATGAACGTGCCGGAAAAGGATTCGCGAGCACGCTGGAGTTGAAAGGGAAGTTCAATGTTGAGTTGAAGCTCGACTGGATCTTTGTGAAGCCGCCCGAGCTGATGGATCCGGATGATCGCGACCAGTCGTTCTTCTTCGCACCGCAGTTTGGCAGGACGTTGAAGGCGCTGAATTACAGTTTGAAGGATCGGATCTCGGATCATAATCCGCTGATCGTCGATCTGCCGTTGAAGCCTTAAAGCCTTCTCACGCAAAGACGCAAAGACGCAAAGAAACGCAAAGGAGGACCTCCGGAAGCCGAAGGTCTAAACTTTGCGCCTTTGCGCCTTTGCGTGCAAAAAACTCTCTTGAGCGCTTACCGGCTCCAATCGATCGGAAACAACTCGCCGGCCTTCTTCGGTTCGAGCTTGACCCCAACCAACTCTGCTGCGCGAGTCAGCACCGGATCCAGCATCGCGCTCATCTCCTGCGCCGTCGGCAACAGCAGTTCATCCGGCGTGACCCCAACATGCTCGAGACTCTTGCCGTCCGTCATGATCACATCGGCTTCCGTCACGTCTACTCCGAAAGTCATACCCTCATAATTTCCAACGCGAAGCGAATGATACCGGCTTTGCATTACGGACCCCGCGCTTCGGTCGCCTATCACGATACCGCGTTTCTGGATCTGTACCAGGCGCGCAAAGACCTCAGAGGCCGATGCCGATCCAGCATCGATAAGAACCACCAACTGCCCCTTGAATGCTTTCTCCTTTTGGCTCCTGACTACTTGTGGCTTCAGCTCCTTCCGTCCCTTAAGTTCCGCGATCGTTAGGTTTGAGTCGAAGAAGTAGCCGCTGAAACGTTCGAGTGTATAAACGTAACCACCACCGTTGCCCCGAAGGTCCAGTATCAACGCTTTACGGTTCTTCAGCTTCTTAAAGTGGTCTTCAAGTTCTCCTTCGTCGAGGTCGAACCGGCCCATCTTCCAGATCAAAACGTCTTCGCTGAGATCGTGGAAACGGTGAATATAGCGGGCGAGTGCTTCCTGAGCTTCGATTGCTTTCATAGCGTCGGGAAGAGTCTGGACTCTGAGTTTCTTAGTGACCCTGGAACTAATGGTCACTTGCTCCTGACGCTTATCCGGCTTTTCGATGACGAGTGTCATGCTGGCTTGCGGCCGCAATCGGTAGTAAAAATATTTCGCGACTCGCACCGTCGTACGGTCCATTGGCTTGCCATCGATCGAAAGCACCTTGTCCCCAACCCGCAAGCCTTTGGCTTCTGCGTCACTTCCCGGCTCCACAGAGCGAACGAAGCAATCGGGACCGACCGCCTGCATCAACCAGCCATATCCGATGCTGTTCTGGTTATAAGGAGGGACGAACCTCGTATGCGAGTCGTTGAGTTCGAGCAGGACCTGCGCAACTATTCCGATGAGTTGGCCCAGCGACTCGGCTGTCTTCATCTTCTCGTCGGCGAGTTTGAACCGTGTCTCGAGATCCATGCCATGAAAGTTTGGATCGTAATAGCTTTGTTTCAGTTCCTCTTTGACGAGTTTAAGCACATTTCGCCAGCGCTCGATGTCAGAGCCACTAGCCTTTTGTGCCGAGGTATGGTGACTGAACAGGCCGAAACAGATCGCGAGCGCTAACAGAACCAGTCGTAAGGAACGGGTCTGCGGGAGTTGGCGGATCTTCATTCTGGAAAACTATGAATCTAAAAGTCTAAAAGCCGTTGCGCGAAAAGTCATGTTTGCGTGTAAAGGATCGTTGCTCCGGAGGAGCGAAATGTTTATAGCTTCCATCCTTGGTGGACTATACCGCTCCGATAGGAGCGGCATGTAATTGAACGAGCCAAGAGCACATCGCGCTCCGCTGGAGCGCCCATTCATCACAACGTGGGGACTATAAACATCGCGCTCCTCCGGAGCACTGACCGCACCGCCATCGAATTCCTACGACTTTTCGGGCAAAGCCAGTCTAAAAGTTCTTAAGCTTAGTCGTTCCTGCTAAAAAGGTTTTTTATGGGCGAGGGGCCCTTCCAATCCATTGGAAACAACTCGCCCGCTTTCTTCGGATCGAGCTTGACTCCAACTAGCGCCGCGGCCCGGGCCAGCACCGGATCGAGATTAGCACTCAGCTCCTGCGCAGTCGGCAGCAACAACTCATCGGGCATCACGCCAACGTTCTCGAGACTATTACCATCCGGCATGATCACATCTGCTTCGGCGACGTATATGCCGTAAGTCATCTCGTCATACCCGCCGTGCTGCAGGATATGAAGCCTTCTCCGCATTACGGACCCTGCACTGCGATCTCCGATCACCACGCCACGATTTTCGAGCTGTACGACGCGAGCAAAGATCTCAGCCTCCGATCTTGACCCACCGTCAACGAGAACGACTAGCTGTCCCTTAAAGGCTTTGTTCTTCCGGCTCTGGGCAAATGTTGGATCGAACTTCTTTCGTCCCTTAGCTTCTGCGATCTTTATATTCGAGTCGAAGAAACAACCGGTGAAACGCTCCAGGGTTTCAGCAACGCGGGCGTTGCCGGGATTTCCACGCAAGTCGAGTATCAAAGCCTTGCGGTTCTTCAACCTCTCCTCACATCGGCGGACGATCCAGCCCCTGAAAGCAGGCATCTTCCAAATCAGGACGTCCTTGCTGAGTTCGTGGAAGCGATCGTCGTCATGCGTATAAAACTCTCGATCTTCAAGCCACTGCTCGCTCGGGAGGTTGAACTTCGTCCCCTTGCGGAACTTTGCATTGATAACTAACTCCACCTGCCGCTTATCGGGTTTTTCGACGACGATCTTCATGGTGGGTTTCGGTTGCAGTGTGTTGTAAAGATAGTCCGCCAGCCATGCCTTTGTTCGATTCATGGGCCGGTCGTCAATCGAAAGCACCCGATCGCCAACCTGCAAACCTTTTGCTTTCGCATCGGTCTCTGGTTTGACTGAGAGAACGTAGCAGTCAGACCCGACGACTTGCATCAACCAACCGTAATCAACGTACGAGAAGGGGCCTGGAGGAATCAAAACGGTTTGCGAGTCTTCAAGATCGAGCAACACCTGCGCGGCGATACCGACGAGTTGGCTTCGCGACTCGGCGTTCTTCATCTTCTCTTCGGCTTGTTCAATGCGCGCGTCGATGTCGATTCCGCGAAGATTGTGATCGTAGTAATAATTCTTCAGCGTCGCCTTCATATTCTTGAGCACGTCGCGCCACTGTCCGATCTCCAGGCGGCTGGCTTTTTGCGCGGAAGAATTGCGGGGCGGCAGCCAAAGCACCAAGGTGAAACTGAGGAGGAGAAGTAAGGAGATTCTTCGATTCCTGGGCATGGTGATTTCAAACCTTTCTGTGGGCCCACACAGTTTAGTGCGAAAAGCGCCGGAAGAAAACAAAAAAAAGAGGGCGGCCGAGACCGCCCTCCAGGGCATTTTGGACCGTGCTAACTCGAAACGGTCCAAATACCAATCACCGCTCACTCAAAAGACATATCGCAACTGGAGCCTTCCGGAACGAGCCCCGGTCGTGCCCACCGACACGCCAGAATTCAGGTCCGGCCGGTTGAAGTTGACGTTGGTCACGTCGCCGTCAGACAAGCCCCCTACTTCGAACCGGAAGATCGGCGTATTGAACACGTTGAAGTAGTCAAAGCGGATCTCGAAGCGATCGTCTTCCATCGGAGTGAAAGGGATCTTGAACGAACGTTGCAGGCTGATATCGAAGGTGTTGTAAGCAGGCGCCCGTAGCGTGTTGCGGCCACCGATTCCCGTGCGAATTGCCGGATCAACCACGTAGCGAACTGCCGACAGCGTTGTCGGATTGCAGTTGATGTCGAAGTATCCAGTGCCCGAAGGATCGCAACCGATTACTCCGGCGTGGGCATTGGCAAACGCCACGGATGTTGCCGGCGCATTGAGATTCGAGATCGCCGGTCGATCGTTTGTACCACTGAGATCGCCATTCAAGTCGATACCGGTGACAAACGGCGACGAGACGTTGCCCGATTGATAGCGCCAGATAGTGGCGAATTGGAAACCACCAGTGACTTCCTTCCAAAAGCCTGGGCCACGACCCGGGATATCCCAGAGTGCTGAAAGAGTGAAGATGTGTGGCACGTCGAAGTCGGCCACGCCACGATCCACACTGCGATCGAAAGAATTCGAACCGACGCTGTTGCCGCCGGTCGTCGCGAAGATTTCGCTGTTGGTGTTATCGACCGTTTTCTGGAAGGTATAGGTTGCACGATACAGAAAACGGTCTCTGAAGCTGCGCTCGATGCGTGCCTGCAAACCGTGATACTGCGAATCACCGCCATTGGTGCGCGAGACCACAGAGCCTCGGCTGGCGAAGGCACGTCCGTTCGGGTTTGAAGTTCCTGGTATTCCGGGATTCAACTGTTCGTTGATGAACAAGCGCGTACCGCGCGTGCCGACGTAAGCAACGTCAAACACGTTGTGGCCCGGCAGTTCGCGTTGAATACCAAAGTTCCAAACGTAGGTTTGGGGATTCTTAAGATCCGCAGGGATCGTATTCTGACCGGCTTGTGGATCAGCAACCAGTTCCGCCGGCAATGCAGCCTCAGTGAAGTTTGGAATCCCGCGCCCACCGAATGTCGCACCGAGTACCGTCGTGCCGAGAGCGTTCGGCGACGTCCCCATGATGTTGCTGAGAATATTGTTGAAGAACACATCGTAGTTGATCGCAAAGCCGCCTCTAATGACGGTCTTGTCATTGCCAAGCACTGTTCCCAGCAACCCCCAATCGGTACTGGGTGAGTACGCAAAGCTCACTCGCGGACCCCAGTTGTTGCCGTCACCTACCTGCTCGACTCTGGTTTGCAACGGGGCATCGAAACCGGTGAACGCTGGGAAGATTGCGTTATTGGCAACCGCACCGAAGTACTCGTAACGGAGTCCGAGGTTGAGTGTCAAGTTTGGTCTGATTTTCCAACTGTCGTTGATGAAGTAAGCCTGCGTCGTGACGTTTGGATAATCCAAACCTGGTCCGAAGACTTTCGCAGCCGCACCCGTACCGACCCCGGAGAACGAGTCAACGAAGTTACCAAGCGCCGTGAAATCACCGCCGCCGGCGAACGTTAACGTTCCGCGCGTATTAATCGGAACGAACTGCTTGGCCCGTTGCGTCAGGATATCAACGCCGAAACGCAACGTGTGATTACCGCGCGTATGCGTTACCGTGTCCTGAAACTGGTAGTTGTTGAAGATTCTGCCCTGCGGAAAATTCTGCGAAAGTCCAACCGTTGAGATCGTGGTGCCGGAAAAGATGAACTGTGGTCCACTACTCACGAGGGATTCATCCCGTGGACCAAAGAACAGATTGAAACGCCCGTAACCAAAACGGGCCTCGTTCAAAGTCCGGGGAGAGAAGACATGCGTGTCGCTCATGTAGAAGTTCTGCGTGAGTGAAGGCGCGTCGATTTCAAAACCGGCAAACTGACTTCCCGTCACACCAAAAGATGGATCAGGAAACTGGTTGCTGAAGATCTGGTCGGTTGAGAGGTAACGGAACGACGCACTGTTCCTTGAGGAAGGAGTCCAGTCGATACGTGTCAGGTAATCGTAAGTGTTGACTGGTTGTGCGCTCGCGCGTGTCGCGGTACCGAACTCGATGTCGCCTCTTCCACCGCCAAGATTCACGTTGATGAGGTTTGTAGTTCCACGTAGATCGCCGACGATCGAAAGGTAACGATCGACATTCGGACTGGCGCCGGCTGGGAAAAGTGCCCGCAACCGATTCAGTCCAGCCTGTGTCGGCACCACCGCGCGACCGGTTACCGCGCCGGCGCGAACCAAATCACCCTGGAAGGTGCCGAAGAAGAACAACTTGTTCTTTACGATCGGACCACCTAACGAAAAGCCAAAGGTGTTTTGAGTGAACTGCGGTACTTCCGTCAGTTCAGACTGCGACTTCTGACCCGGCGTTAAGGCGTCAAAGGCCGCGTTCTGAATGATGTCGTAAGCGGAACCGTGAAACTGATTTGATCCGCTACGAGTGATGACATTGACCACCGCGCCGCCTGCGCGTCCAAACTCTGCTGAGTAATCTCCACCGAGAACAGTGACTTGGGAATAGGCGTCGCGAACGGTGGGTTGATAAACCTGACCTGTGATCGAGTTGTCGTTGTTGTCCAAGCCGTCGATAAGTTGGTTGTTGCCGCGTGGTCGTAAGCCATTGATTGAGAACTCGGTGCCTTGCACGAAACCGGCAGCGACACCATTAGCGCCACCAACATCGGCGACACCGGGAAGGGTGAACACGAGGTTCACCGGATTTAGTCCAACCACGGGGAGCTCTCTGATTTCGCGTTCGCCAAGTGTGTTCACGCGAGCGCCGTCGGCGCTTTGAATCACGACGTCGTTGGAAGCGTTCACTACTACTTCTTCAGTCGGGCTACCGATTTCAAGCCGTAGTGGAACGTTGACGGTTTGCGCCGCATTTACTTCGATTCGATCGACTTTCGCAGTCTTGAACCCGGTCGCTGAGACCTCGACCCTGTAGACGCCAGGATCAACTGCGTCGAGACGGAAACTTCCGGACGCATCGGCGACCGTCTCACGCACGACACCGGTTGTTATGTTCGTTATCTTTATCGCGGCGTTGGGAATGCTGGCGCCGTTTTGATCTTCGACGATCCCGACAACAAAGCCTTTGCTGGTTTGGGCCATCGAAGGACCAATCGCCGTCAGCAGCAGAACTGCGATCAATATGACTCGCACTTCATACTTGTTCATATTGCAAAACTCCTTTTTTACCTCTCCGATTTCTCGGAGCTTGTTGAATCTCATGGTGCGGTTAACTTTTTGTTACTCCAAAGCTTTGGAGCATGTGCAACTGCACCCTGAGGAGACGCAACGTAATCGCGCAAAAGATGTGCCCGTGAGCGGTTCGAATGGTGAGCCTTCTCGTCACATACGCGATCCGCTTCGTCCCAGCGTCGCTTGCTGATTTTGAATTTTTAAATTGGGGAACTGAGGGGCTCGGATCGATCGGAAGACTCGTGATCGAAGTGACTGCGAAGTTTCGTATCGGTGTGCCGTTAGAATTTCGTAGCTACTATCGGTATCCGGTGGCGTCTGCCGGTTTGCCTGCGTCCTGCACTTCGACAACGTATCGCCACGCGTCCGGCTGGGAGCCGTCCACGTCAGTGAAGCCATAAACTTTTGCGAGTTGTCCGCTGTTCAATGACTGTCCGTTCCAACGCGCAACGTCCGTGTCGACGGCGAGATGTGAGACCGCGCGGCCGACGTAACGTGGTGTTTCAGTGATGATGAAATGAGGTTGCTTCGTCGTCGCGTCGCGCCAGTTTTCTTCTTTGACGCCGTAGTTGTCGAGCATCTGTTCGGAACGCAACCAGCCGGGACTTAAAGCGACCGCGGTGCACTGATGTGGTTTGAGTTCCTGACCCAGCGACCACGCCATGCGAATCACTGACGTCTTGGCTAAGTCGTAAAAGAGCGAGACGCGATAGTGGTCTGCGTTGTAGTCAGCAGTGCCATCGGTTACTTCGACGACGAGACCGCCGGGATTCTTGATCAGGAGTGGCAGAGCGAAATGGTTCGTGATGATGTGGGTGTCGATCGCGAGCCGCAACATGTGAAGACCGTTCTCGAGCGAGTGCTCCCAAACGGGAACGTTCCACTGAATGAACTTATCGCCACCCCAGATATCATTGACGAGAATATCGAGCCGCCCCTGCTCGCGCTCGATCCGTTCCAGCAGTGATCGTACCTGTGCCGGATCGAGATGATCGACTTGCACCGCGATGCCGCGTCGGCCCTGCTTGTTAATCAACTCAGCAGTCTCTTCGATCGTCTCAGGCCGGTCCATTTCGGAACGCTGTGTTGACGTCGATCGCCCTGTGCAATACACGGTGGCGCCGGCGGCGCCGAGTTCAACCGCAATCCCTCTCCCTGCACCTCTCGTCGCTCCTGCGACGAGCGCAACTTTTCCTTCAAGCATGACCACAGATTCTCACGGATTAAGACGGATTAGGAAGGACGGAGGCGGGCCATCATAGCTGAATCGACATACTGACCATCGCGAAATGCGTGTTGACGCAGCGTGCCTTCGTGAGTGAAGCCAAACTTTTCGTAAAGCCGGATCGCGGCCTGGTTGTCTGTGTAGACTTCAAGTTCCAGACGCGTGAGGTTGAGCCAATTGTCGGCGAGATCGATTCCGGCGCGCATCAGGGCCGCACCGACACCTTTGCCGTGCAAGTCCTCTCTGACGCTGATGCCGATCGTCCCCGCGTGCCGTCTTCGTGGTCTGTCGGGAGAAGTACCGATACTCAGCATCCCGACAACGCGGCCATCGATAACCGCGACGAGGTTGTACGTTCCGGTTTCAGTGTTAGTGATTCGCTTTAGCCAATACTCCCGCGATGGATAAGGCAACTGAAGGGTCCCTCCAGACACAACGGGCGAAGTGAACATGTCGTAGACATCATCACAATCACTCGCCTCAGCTAAGCGTATCTTGATGTTGAAATCAGTATTCATTCGCCACTAGAAAGGCCAACGCATTTATCGCCACAAGAAGGCACAGAAGTCACAAAATAGAGCCGAGATCATTTGTGCTTCTTGGTCCTTTTTGTGGCTAACGTTTTTATGAGCGTTGCGTTTTACCGGCCTGGCTTTGAATTATTGCAACCAAGGCACGCAACGCCTGGTTGACTGATTCAGAGTCGGTGAAAACTTGAGCGACATCCGGATCGAGCACAACGGCATTGCAGCCCTTCGGAAAGCGGTTTGAGTACTTTCCACGCACGCCACCGGTGAAGTCGTACTCGGCCAACATCTCTTGATCTGATTCGTTAGTCGGCTTCTGATTCATATCGCTTCCTTTCGGCTGACGTGGCAAGCCGGGCACTGATTATACGGATTCTATCACCGCGGTCAGTATGAACCACAACCAGAGGACGACGTTGATACGATAAGCCCATGATCACAAAGCGGCCCTCGTCGTGTGAGTGCAAAGGATCGGGAATGGTGATCGACAAAGGATCGAAGAAAACCGTCACTGCCTCAATAAACGAAACACATGTTTCTCAAGGTTGAGGTTGCCTTATCAGAGTCCCACTCAAACTCGGAGTCCATGGTTACTCACCATATCCGAGGTCGCTGAAAAAGGAAAATGGCGAAGCCATTCGAGTTGAAACGCGCAGTGCGGAAGCTGCCGTCACTCCCTCTGAAGCACTAGGAACACACCATTCCAAAGCATCAACATCTCTTTGTCGCCGGCCTTAATAAGCAGACTCTGCGGCGGTTGCCATTGGTTGCTTTCACACTTCACGTTTATTGTTTCAACGACTTCTGCATCGATACCGATGGATTTGAGGTCAACTCCGAGTTTTCGAGCGAATTCGTCTTTCGTGTAGCGCTGGTCCTGAAGTACGAGCGGGGAGCATGCTGTCGATCTTACTTCAGCACGAGTAGAACCGAGGCGGACGATGGTCCCGACTAACCGTTCCAACTCCGGCGCCGGCTTACCCGGATCGCCCTCGGCGAAGCGGTAGTCAGTAATCTTCCAGGTTCCAAACGGCGACACGACACTCAAGATCCTCCAAACACTGTCCATGACGCCGCCGGTCCTTACCTCGCGCCAATCCTCCGCGGTTGAAGACCGCAGAACCTTATCATTGATGTCCAGGAAAACAGTCTCGGGTAGACGATACTGTTTGCCGTCTAA
Organism: Pyrinomonadaceae bacterium; assembly: GCA_044867735.1. Lineage (GTDB taxonomy): Bacteria > Acidobacteriota > Blastocatellia > Pyrinomonadales > Pyrinomonadaceae > PSRF01. The sequence continues at coordinate 14,904 of JBIOVO010000224.1, forward strand.
TCTGAACTCAATGGTTTGCAGGGCAGTCTTATACTTGGAGTCCGTATCACGGGAGACGCTGGCCGGCTCGGTCAGGATCGTGCGAGTTTGAACACGGAGAGTAGTTGATTCGAAATGTAAGCTGGACGGATCTATATCGGTTATGAACGCTTCGCTCGTGTATACACGTTGCCATTTATCCGGCGCCTGCTGTGCCTGAACAGAAACCAGCCCACAGATCAAACAGATGGCTACGCAACGGATCATCATTGAAATACTAATTAACATTGTCCCTCGCTTCGCAGGCTGAAACCTGCTCGTCATGGTACTCTGCGATCACTTCTATTCGTCCGACTATGTTCTGATTAAACTCATCCAGTTCCTCAGCAGGAATCCAGTACTCCTGATGCACTGAGCCGCCTACCGTTTTTACTTCGTGTCGTCTTAGATACTCGGTCCTCACGTGGAAGCGAGTGACATATCCAACTCTGTCCACTTCGCGTTTTGCATTCCAGTCGCGCGCAATCTGCGTTGCATACTCTTCGTGCAGCACAGGATAGAAGATCGGCTGCTCGGGTAACCGTGCTGGAAACGCCCTGAAATCGCTTAAG
>JBIOVO010000225.1:0-6315 GCA_044867735.1 Pyrinomonadaceae bacterium
CGTCGGATCGCTGAAGACCACGGAGCCCGGTCCACTCACCTTGCTCCACGCGAGTGTCAACACACTGCCTTGCGGCAGACCATCATCGCTGGCCGTGCCGTTCAAGCTCACAGAGTTTGTCGGAAGCGTGATCGATTGGTCGCCGCCTGCATCCACGATTGGTGGACGGTTAACCGGTGGCGGCGGCACATCGCTTTCCGTGATCTGCAGCACGCCGTTGCCATTAATGAATAAGTAGTTGCAGGAGACCGTACCGCGCACGCGTCCTGAACCTTCGATCGTGATCGTTCCCTGAGGCGCGCGCACGATGCCGTAGAGCACGGCGCTGCCGCTCACTTTCAACGCATCTTCGGAATCGGTGAGTGGCGTCGCGATCTTCAGCAACAGTCGCTTCGGATTGTCGGCGGCGCCGAGTGTCGAACCGGTTAACGTCACACGGTTCTTCACTGTCAGCACGATTGGGCCAGCCAAACGCAATTCGCTGCTGCCGGTGAGCGTCAGTTCTTCGAGGTTGTAGATCGTTGGTGTTTGTGAATTCGCGTCGCCAAAAACGAGCACATTGCGGCCCGAGACATTGAAGTGGCCATAAGTTCCGGGAGGCACTGCTACCGTTCCCGCATTTCCCGAGATGGAGAGATGTCTTAACGTTGCCGGATCGCCGATCGTATCGCCGTTGTGACTGATCGACACGTCTCGCGTGCCAGCCGGCGCGGGTGGTGGCGCTACGTTCTCGAGTTCGATCGGGTTAGTGCGCGCAACCACGTGTCGCAGGTGTGAGCTGCCCTTGATCGTGATCGTGTAATTCGAAGGCTCTGGATTTTCAGTACCAACGATTGTTCCGGCATAGTCAGCCGGATGCTGGTGGAGCACAACCGGTGTGCCCGGCACCAAAAGGTCAGTCGTGATCGTGTCAGTGCCATCGAGGGTCACGTCTTCCGGCATCAACTGCCACAACGAACCTTCCACGCGTCCGCTGTTCAGCAAGGTCACGCTGTGCCGCACGATGGCAAGCTTGTCGAACAACTGTTTCACCGGCGGAATCGGATTGATTCCCGACGGTGCAAACGCAACTTGCCTGAACTCGGCCGCGCTCGCCAATTCCGACGCAACAAACTCCAGACCATTCCAGCGCAAACGATGAATCACGCCCGGCGCTCTTTGCGTTACGAGGATGTCGCCGATGATGCCTGCGAATGCTCCATCACTCGCGCCCCACACTTTCCTTCCAATTCCATCGACCGCATAAAAGTTTTCCTGCGCCGGTATGACATCGATGTCCTCCGGATGCACGCTCAAAGGCAAACTGCCCGACTCGCCCAGCGCATTGATCGTGTAGAGCAACGAGAGGTCTTTCGCGCCGGCAAGGATTTTTCCCGACCATGGTCCATAGCGGTCCGGATCGTCCGGCACGGTTGCAACGCCGGCCAGCCGCGTGTTGAGACTCGCGATCTTTGTCGCCTCGGCTGCCGCGTTCACACGCCAAACACCACCAGTCGTCGTCACCGCGATCAGGTCGCCGCCGTACACTCCAGTCCGATCCAGATACAAACCGCCGATGGCGCCAGTCTCGCCGGGCAGGGTCACCCAGGGATTCTGGACCGTTGCGCCCGACGCATTCACACGTGCGATCACGCCTGCGACGCCGGTGGTGGTGAACAGATCGCCCGCTGCGAAACCACCGCGGCTCATTCCCTGCCCTTCATCACGACTCGTCGCAATCAACAACTCGCCGTCGAGTCCGGCCACATTCGAAAATGCCGCTCGCGTGCCATCGCCAGCGATCGCTTCGAAGTTGTGCGGTTGCCCGCCCGGCGTGTTTGCCGCGAGCAACAACTTGCGGCTCGAGTGGTGATAATCGAGTCCGGCGTAGTCCTTGAACTCGGTTGCTACCGGCGTGAGGACCACGTTCCAGTTCTCCTGCGGCGTGAACGTCACGCGCAGAAACGCCACCAGGCTCCGTTCGACTGTCCCGAGCGTAGCCCAAACACGACTCGACGTACTGCTGATCGCCGTGACGATCGGTGAGGGGCCACTCGGCATTGCCATCACTGGCGGCGTGATCACCTGGAGCCAAAGACTCAACAGGATGACCGTCGTGATTACGCGTCGTGTGCGATTGCTACTAATGCGGGGCGTATTTGTTCTGCCGAACATGGGGAAATCCTTTCGTGGGGAAACGAACCACTAAGACACCAGGACACAAAGTTTGATTTAGTGTCTTTATGTCTTTGTGGTTAATTCATCATTAGAAATTGAGAACTAACGTGCCGCTCAACTGCGAGGGGTTCTCCGCGTTCGCGGAGATCGTCATCGTTGCATTACCTGTTGTTACGCTACTGAACTCACCGGCGCCGCTTTGCAGTGTCACCTGCACTGAAGTCGCCGAGGCGAGCGTGCCTTCCGCGTTCAACGTCAACGAACCGCCGGTGATCGTGCCGGTAAGTTCACCTCTTTCACTCGAGGACGCGTCGGCGTTTTGCGGCAAAACGGTCAAACGCCAGGTGCCGCCGGTTACGTTCTGACCATCGCGTTGTAGCTTCACCACGCTCATTCCCGGCAGGTCGCCGCTAGCGGTGAGATTGAGCGCGATGCCGTCACTCTCGGGCGCCGCTGTTTGTGATCCACTGACGGTGTCGTTGTAAGTTGCCGCTGATGCGAACACCACCAGTACTAACGACGCCAACATCAACATTACGTTTTTCATGACTTCGTACCTTTGTCTTCGTGGTTAAAAGCTGAATGAATACCGGACCGCCGCGTTCGTTCCCGGTCCATCGATACCGGAACCCATCGTGCGGTAGTTCTTGTCGAAGATATTTTCGAGAAGGACTGTGACTGAGGAGCGCTCGCCGATTCTGAATCCACCTCGCACATTGAACAGCGCAAATCCCGGATTCTTAGTAAACAGCGTGTTGGGCTGAAGCGTTGGTCCAAGCACACGCAATTGCACTTGCGACAACGTCTCACCAGTCGGCAGGAGAATGCCGTTGCGAACGAGGCCGCGAGCGACGGCGCCGCCGATGAAGAATCCCGCAATCTCTTCGCGTGTGCGCAAGCCGCCAATACGCGCCTGCGCGATGTCGTTATCCGAAAATCGTCGCTGTGGACCAGCGAAGTTTGAATAGACTTCGAGCCAGAAAGGCGAACTACTCCGTTCCCATTTAGCGCCGGCGAAGCCCGTGAAAGGCGGAATGCCGTTTTCGAGTGACGGCGGCGCGCCGGTACGCAGGTCAGTACCACGCACGTAAAAAGAGTTTGCATTGATGGCAAGGTCACGGCGCAGTTTCATCGCCATGCTTGCTTCAACACCACGCATACGAACCTTCACCGCGTTGGTGCGAACAAAGACGGCGTTGTTTGAGAGCGAAGTAAAGACGGCGCCGGTCGCGTCCTGCCTGATGATTGGCTGACCACCGACGAGCTGTCCGACTGCGCCGGACGGAAGCAACAACGTGCGGCGTTCGATGAGGTTTGAGATCTCCGAGTCGAATGCCGCAAAACTGCCGCTGAACCGTGAACTATGAAAACGGACTGCCAGTTCATAGTTGTAGAGCTGTTCCGCTCTGATCGGTTGCAGTGGCGTGATGTCAGTAAGACGTCGCGAACTGTCGAGCGCGCCCGTTGAACCATCGAGACGAACACCTTCGTCAGGAGAAACCTCGAAGCCGAGGCCCGAAAGACCGGTGGCCGCAAAGTCGTTCACGTTAGGGGCACGAAAACCACGACTGACGTTAGCCGTCAAAACCAGTCGCGGAGTGATCGTGAATGAGAGTCCGGTGTTGAAGGTGACGTCGTCAAAACTCTCTTCGATATTCGGTACCGTCTGACGGCCCGCTGCATCGAGCGGATTGCCCGCGGGAAATTGACGATAGTTGAAGAGGCTGTAACGAATTCCGAGGTGCGCAGTCAAACGCTGCGGCACGATCGTCGCGATGTCCTGCGCAAACAGACCGAGCGTTCGATAATTCGATCCATTTGGAAAACGAGCGCGAACGTCAACAACGTTCGTGAATCCGCCGGTCGCGTTGCTGAAATTGAAATCCTGGCGGCGGGAAGTGATGCGCTCGTTGTAAAACTCCGTTCCAAACGTGAGCGAATGGCTGCGCTTGATCCGCGTGCTCGCCTGCGCCTGATAGCCATAAGCGCGCGTCAGATTAAACTCGTCGGTAATCCGCGAGCGGAGTCCCTGTGCGTTGTTGATATTCTGCGAGCGACGATCGTCTCGTTGTCCGTTGTAAGAAAAGACGGTCGAGATCGAATCGAAAGGACCGGCTCCGATGCGATCGTAACGAGCGGTGAAGAAGTCGAGCACTTGCGGATCGAAACTGTTCAGCAGGTTTCCGATACCGCCATCCAACTGGTCGTAACGTCGCAGTCCGAGTTGAGTTCCTCTCAAGTACTCAAACGACAACACATCTGAGTCCGACGCCTTATATTGAAACTTTGCGTCCGCGTTGTATTGACCGTAGGCAGTGTCTTGCAGTCGATCGCCGAGAAACTTCGACGAAATACCGAGCAGTCGAGTAACGACAGAGTGGGAGTCGAGGCCGCCACCGGTGCGGAGATCCTGTGTGCGACGGCCGGAAGCGCCAACGACAAAGCCCCAATTGTTTCCGCTGCCGCTGATGTTGGTCGAGAGTCCAAACGAGAGATCGGCGCTTTGAAAGAACGTGTTGACGTTGCCATGAACTCCGAACGCGTCGGGTGCTTGTGCTGAACGAGTCAGAACATTGATCGTTCCGCCCAGGGAATCAGAGCCGTATTGAGTCGAACCCGGGCCACGCACAACCTCGATACGATCGGCAAAATCATGATCGATGAGCGCCGTGTATTGGTTAGCGCCGGGCCGGAAAGTCGCATTGTTAAAGCGAACGCCGTTGATCAAGTGGACGACTTGCATGCCCGTCAATCCACGTACGAATGGCGAGCCCTGGCCTGAAGTCGTTTGCTGGATGTGAACTCCGGGCACATCACGCAATGCCAATGGCAGTATGTTCGCGGCGCGCCGCGCCATCTCGGTTTCGGTAACCACTTCAGGCGCCTGCGGAACTTTGAAGAGTTCCTGTGGTTGACCGCGACCGGGGGTAACGGTGACGGTTTCGAAAATCGAGGCGACATTTAGTTGAAACTGTAGTTGCAGGTTCTCGCCTGCGACGATGTGCAGCACTCGCCGAACTTCTCGAAAACCATTCTTCCGTACTGAGACGACGTAGTCAGCCGCCAGTACTTTTTCGAGAGTAAAGCGACCTTCCTGATCGGTGAGTGAGCGTTGCGCTTCGATTCCCGCCGCCCCAAACAGGACCACCCACGCCCCCCCGACGGTGGCGCCTGTTTGATCGGTTACCGTGCCCGCGATCTGTCCGGAAAGCGACGCCGCAAAGACCTCACTTGAAAGCGAGCCGCAAAAAAGCACAAGGAGAGCAAAGAAGATTCTTTTCATTTAATTAAAACCCCGACTAGGAACTTTGGGCGGATCTCGACCGGGCCTCGGTGACTACGATTTCACCGAAGCATTACTGCTAGAAATGGACGACCAACTACCCGGCGTCGTATTGGTTAAGAAATTAGAGCTAGACCATCAGAGATTGCGAGGTGCCCCACGTCTGCGTTGCAGGCGACACACTAGATGAGTCGCAAACAAGATGCAAGAAAAATTCATTGGCCGTTTTTAAGATTCGTTGGCCAATTTCTCATATTCGAAGTTTCCGCGTTGGTGACTTCAGACGAAAGCAACGCGCTGTTTCTATATTCGCTTGGAGTTACACCATAGAGCCGTTTGAAATCTCTTACGAAATGACTTTCGTCAGTCAACCCGACGCATCTAACGATCTCTTTCACACTTAGAAATGTGGTGGTAAGCAACGTCGCCGCCTGCTGCATCCGAAGTGATTTCAAATACTTCGCTGGGGGAACTCCAGTGATCGTTTTGAACAGATAACAGAAATAAGGTGGGGACAAGTTCACCGACTCCGCCATTTTTCCGAGAGTAAAAGTACGGCTTGGATCTCCTTGCATTAATTCGATTACACGTTTAACTCGCTCCGCCATGCTCGCCTCCCATAAAGATACTGACGCCCTAGTGAGATTAATTTAGCTGTGTTGAATGGATGTTGCGGATCTCGACCTTAGTCGGATTAGTCGGGGGAGGTATTGAAGACTTTTCCCGAAGGGGGAATGCGCAGCGGCACAGTTCGGAAAAGCGCGGATACTTTTATCTCATGAGTGGCATTTAATCAACCTCAAAAGGAAAGCCTTTCTCGCGCAAAGGCGCAAAGACGCAAAGTTATGACCTTCGGCTGCCAGAGGTCAGAACTT
>JBIOVO010000226.1:0-9164 GCA_044867735.1 Pyrinomonadaceae bacterium
CCACCCCATCTTCTCTTTAAACTCCTCTAAGCCTCTTCACCAAGCTGCTCACGAGCGACGCTCGCACCTTCCCCTCGACTTCAAATCCAAGACGCGCGGCGCGCCCAACGTGAAACTCCCGAATCCCCGTGTGACGCGCGATCTGCATGATCGCGTCGCCGTCAACACCGCCTCCCGCAAGAATCGTCAATTCAGGCGCGGCGACGCGTTCGTATTCTCCGAGGCGACGCACTCTCGCCTCCAACTCGCCCGTTCCTCCGCTACTGAGCACTCGATCAACCTGCGGCAACCGCTTGATCTCTCCCAACGCACGCAACTTGTCCCTCGCATTCTCGAACGCATGGTGAAATGTCGCTCGCACATGCGGAGCGCATGCAAGCACACGTTGCGTTAGTTGGACATCAACTTCGCCATCTCTCAAAAACCCGAGCACAAATCCATCAACCTCAAGCGATGCAAACCGCACAGCCGCCAGACACAACCGATCGATCTCATCTTCGCCTCTCGTCACAAAACCATCACTCTCACGCAGCATCACCCGCAGCGGCAGAGCGACAGTCTCTTTGATCTCCCGCACGAGTTCGTACGATGGCGTCATCCCTCCTCGCCCGAGATCTCTCACGATCTCGAGCCGGTGTGCTCCGCCTCTCTCGGCTTCGACGGCGTCTTCGACCGAAGCCGCGATCACTTCCAACAGCGATATCATGGTTTGAACCACAAAGACACTAAGACACAAAAGTGTTTTTCTTATTCGTGTCTTAGTGCCTTTGTGGTAAGTAATTCACTGCCGATCATAAACCGCGGTCATTTTCGTTTTCTTTCCATCGGCTGCGGTTGATGTAACCGTCGTCGTGCGAGTCTTACCATCGGCCGACACGACCAGCCGTCCTGACAGCGTTTCCTTTCCGCCTTTCTTGGCCCAGAACTCCAGCGTGCGGTCGTCGACGTATTTGTACGATCGTACGTCCGAAGTGGAATCGCCTGTGACCGCATATTCTTTGCCGTCAAACTTGCCCGTCCACTCGTTTTTCGATGGTTGACCGGCCGCGTCAACGCCTTCAACTGTAATCTTGATCATATCGCCCGCAGCTTCGTACGTGACCATCGTGTTCTTGGGTGAACCTGCGGGAATGGTTGATTTGGTCTCATTTAGTTTCCAGACACCCATGTGTTTGGTTTCCTGGAAAGCGAACACTACCGTTGCAAAGAGCAATGGGAGTAGTAAAGAAATCGCCCTTGCTTTCATGATAAAACCTCCTGGACTAAGTTGTGAGAGGGATCGTGCGGCATTCTAGTCCCGCACGGGTGGGAATACAATTCTTTTGTGAATCACAAACTCAGCAATCCGACCGCAATGAAGTAAAGTCCCAGATCGTACAGACCAAGGTTCGTTAGCGCATTCGCCGGACTGCCGGAAATGTTTCTGCCGAGACCGATCGCGAGGTCGGACATCAACCACAAAGTGCTTCCCAAAAACACCGGTACGAGCGACGTTGAGGCGATGATGTTGGACGCAATCAGAATGCTCAGGTAGGCCACGCCGAGGATGCGTAGCGAGTTCCTCAGCCTTGGCAGCACCCACAAACTAACGAAAACCGCCAGTACGATGTTGGGTATCGTCAGCAGTAACAACGGCGGGCGAGTCAGCGGTTTGTTGAGATACACAACTGAGAGACAGACCAGCGCAACAGCAAACAGGCCAGCGCCAACTTCAAACGCCCGCCTTCTGCCTGCCCTCGCAATCTCGAGCAGAATGTCTCCAAATGCGCACAGGAAAAAGGCGAGTGTCAGCAGCGGTGGTCCATCGACAGACCACGTGAACGCTGCCAGAAAGAACGCCGGTGCGGCTTTGAGCAGGGCACGCACGCCGTACGGTACCGACCTTGTCGCGGCGTGTTGAGTCGCGACGGCTACGAAGACCAGCGCCAAGAAGAGGGTCGTCCAGGCGAACGAGTTGCCAATCAAAAGGTTAACCACGGACTACACAGAGTACACGGATTTTTGATCTTCCTGAACCTAAATTGCCTGAAAGTTCGCGTTAGCAGATTGGGTATAGCGAGTTTTTTGAAACCCAGGCGGAGGAACCCCCGTGAAACTCAACGCGAAATACGTTGTTTTTATACTTATCGCAATCATGAGCACTTACGTGCTCTTCCACAACGAACGATTTGTCATCGATTCAGCACATCCGGCGTGGGAGCGTTACCAGTCCTTTAAATGGTGGTTGTTGCCGCACGCTGTATTCGGCACGATAGTGCTTGGGTTTGCGCCGTTTCAGTTTTCCGATCGCATTCGAAAGCGGTTTACGAAAGCGCATCGCGTGATGGGCCGACTTTATGTCCTCGGTGCGTTTGTACTTGCGCCGACCGGAGCGTACATCCAGTATTTCCAGGAAGGTGCAGGCGCACCGCGCTCGTTCACGATACTTGCGCTCGTGGATGCGGCGATGCTCATGGGCACTACTTTACTTGCCGGTGTGTTTGCCTTCAGACGCAAGATCAACCTGCACCGTCAATGGGCCATTCGTAGTTACTCGGTCGCGCTCGTATTCATCACCGGTCGATTTACGATGGGCGTAACTGGTTGGGAAACGCTCGGTGTGGAGGTCGTGCAGGCGATCATCTGGTCCTGTCTGGCGTTGTCGATGGTGTTTGCCGACGTTGCGATTCACTGGCGAGAGTTGGTTGAGGCAGTCTCGAAACCGGCAAAGCCGGTCGTGGCCCGGCCGCGACTACAGGAAGACATCGCGCGAGCCGCGTAACGAGCATTTGAAACAAGACTGAGTGAGGTCAGTAAGCCGGGAAGGGTTACTGACCTCTTCGTCTATCATCGAGGAATCGGTTTCGCCACGATCAGTTCGCCTCGTTCAACACCACGACGGTAGAAGACTCGCGGCTGTTGCAAAAACCTATCCCCGTCGGAACTCGGAGGCGTTGGTTGCGGCCTGTCTCGGTCGAGTTGGCGCGTGCTGTCAGCGGGCGCGGGCCTGTTTCTCCTGTTCGCACGCTGTTGCCGGCTCGTTGGTTGAACTCTCTGCTCCGCTGGCTTCTCAGCCACGATTGCCGGCTTGGGACGCCTAGCATCTTCCTGGTGAAGTTGAGGCACGCGCTGGGTTGCGTAGTCGAGCCACTCTCGAACCGTAACGTCTCCATTTTGAGGATCGACGTCAGCTTCCGGCGTTTTCAAACCTTCCTGAACGAGAGCGTAAGTCAGATAACCGTGTCCGCGTTGTGGACTCTCCAGCGCAACCTGGTAACTCTGCGCCGCAGTTAGGATGTACATACCCTTTTCGTATGCTAATTGAGCGAGACCCTTGGAGTTCATTGGCCCACGCCGCTTCTCCTCAGCTTCAAGCGCCTGACCGCTGTTACAAGCATCGATAACGAGAACGATCTGTCCCGCATCGAGTTTCTCGAAGGTCTTTTCCAGCTCCTGATCGGAGATACTGTGCGACAGAATCGTTTGCAACGAGTTTCGGTCCAGATTGGTCCGTGAACCCTTGTAGGCGAGGTCATGAGGAATTAGAAAGAACTGGTTCTGTTGTGCAGTCCCGTGACCGGCGAAGTAGATGATCACGGCATCTTCCGGTTGAGTTGCACGCAAGTTTTTCAGTACGGCAGGCGCCGTGGCTGGCGGCGGAGACTCTGAGCCCGCCAGTCGGTGCAATGCAAACATGATGTTTTCTTTTGTAGCGTCCGCATCGAACAACGGAACGACCTCAACGTTTGCGAACCGGCGCAACCCGAGTTGTTGCGATCGAAACTCTTCACCGAAGGCTCTTGCGTCAGCTACAGCATATTTCAGGTTGTACTGAGCGTTTGCATAACTGTTGATGCCAACTACCAGAACATACGCGCTGCCAGGATGCGGTTCGATCTCGGCGCCCGTGATCTTTGCAGTTGCATCCAGACTCTTGATGTTGTCGAGGTTGAAAGCATAAGCGGTCAGCGTGTTTTCTCCCGCCGGAAGGGTGACTGAAGCCTCCAACTCTGCTTTGCCCTTGCCGGAACTTACGATTTCTCCTCGCCAGGCCTTCACCAGTGAGCCATTTCGAAAAAGACGGACGTCGCGAACTCCGCTACCGTTCGTGTGTAGCTCGTCTGCCGGTGCTTCAGCTACTTCGAGTTTCACCTTTACTGTGCGCGATGCAGCGCGACCGGCATCAAGTGGGGCCAGTATCCTGATGGATGGCTGACGGCGATCCTTATTCTCGATCTGAGTTTCTGCCTTAGGCCTGCGGCCGGCATAAATGTCTGCCAACAAGTTCGGATAGAAGAAGTCGTTAAAGTAGGCTTCAACCGGAACTAGATCGCCGGTGCGAGTAGAGAATCGCCAGAGGAGCTGCTGCCACGCGGTACTGGAACCATCGAATAGACCGTCGGGAGTTACTACGATCCACTCATTGGTGTTCTCAACCGACGTGGTCGTGGCCAGTACCTGGCCGGAATTGGAGTCCCAGATGTTTGTCAGCGCTCGACTCACACCAACCACAAGATTGCGATTTGGAACAAATGCGGCGTAGTTATCGATATCGACATTGTCAGTGACAAGCTTTAGCTTTGCGCCGGTGCGCAAATCCCAGATGTACGCCGTCTTGTCCTCGCTGGCGCTCACCAACCTTTGACCGTCTGAGCTAAAAGAGATCGATTGAATCGATTCAGAGTGGCCCAGCAGCCGCTGCACTTCGCGTCCGCTTGCAACGTCATAGATCCGGATTTGATTTTGTATCTTCGCGACTTTGTCCTGGTTGGCTATTCGAGCCGTACCGTAACCACCGATACTGGCCGCGAGCGTTTTTCCGTCTTTGCTGAACGCAACGAGACTTCCGCCAAACATGCGGTCCATTACCAGGATGTCGAGTAGTTTATTCTCCGGCGGAAGCTCTGCGACCATGACGTCCCTGGTCGGCTCATTGAGGGTTCGAATCTGCCGTCCCGAATCAACGTCCCACAACCTGACGGTCCGATCAAGACCGGTGCTCGCCAGCAGCTTCCCATCCGGACTGAAGCTAACGCTCTTCACGTCTTGTTGTGATCCACTGAGCGTAGCGAGCAGGGAACTACTCACCAGGTCGTGAATCTTGATCGTTAAGTCGGCGCTGCCGGTGGCGAGCCGCTTACCGTCCGCGCTGAAAGCAACGGCAAACACGGTGTCGGAGTGTCGCCTGAACTCTCGCAGGATCCTGCCGGAATCGGCGTCGATAATGATCCCGGCCTGATCTCTGGTTCCCGCCGCCAGGGTTTTGCCGTCCGGATGGAATGCGATCGAAAAGATCCAATGAGGGAGTTTGAAACTCTTGGTCTTCTGTCCTTTCGCGAGGTTCCAAATCTCGATGATGGTTTGCTTGTAGTCAGTAGTGAACTGGACCGCTTTCTGTCCATCTTCGCTGACAGCGAGTCCGAAATTCCTCCCTCGATTTGCTCCGAAAGAAGCGACCTCTTCGCCTTTATTTGGATCCCAGAGCTTGATCTTATTCTCAACGCTGTGCGCGGCGAGTCCTCCACTCGCACTGGCGAGGATGGTTCCCTCAGCGTTGAAGCTTACGGTGTTGACCCACTCCTGATGACCGTTCAAAACGCGGAGCTGGGTCTGCTTCGCGACGTCCCAGATCCTCACGGTTTTATCAAAGCTTCCGCTGGCTAACGTTCTTCCGTCCGGACTGAAAACGAGCGAAGGGATTCTTTCAGTGTGGCCCAGCAGCGTTGCGAGTATCTTCCCCTTGGCTGCATCCCAGAGAATGATTTCGCCGAAGTCGATGAACTTTCGGCCCTGCTGGGTGGTTTCTCCAGCGCGAGGCTGTCTGAAGTTCATGTGGCCGATAGCGATAATCTTGCCGTCAGGGCTGTACGCGATCGAATGGAAAGCCGCCTGGTTCAGTGTCTTGAGCCGTTTGCCGGTGACGACGTCGAAGATTCTTAATTGCAGCTCATTGAAAGCAGCCAGCTTCTTGCTGTCAGGGCTGAAGGCCATCTGCGTATTTACCTGGCCTTTCGACATCATCTCAATCATTCCCGAGATGACTTCGTTGCCTTTGATCCGGCGCAGTTCCTGCCAGGTGGTCGCATCCCGAATAGTGATCTCGTTGCTCCACGTCGCAAAGAGACGGCCGTCAGGGCTGAACGCGATCGAGGGAATGGGAACCGATTGTTCGAACCGTGTTGCGGTTTTTCCATTCGCTACTTCCCAAACGATGACTGTTCCGTCATCGCCGCTACTTGCCAGCAATCTGCTGTCGGGACTGAAAGCAACGCAGATCACTCGTGCCCGATGCCCGTTAAAGGTAAGGATTTCTCTTCGCGTGTGTGCATCCCACAGCTTCACCGTTTTGTCTTCGCTCGCACTCGCGAGGAACCGGCCATCCTTGCTGTGGGCCACCGAATAGATGGGTCCGGCATGACCCGACTGAACGTAGAGAGTCGGCCGCTGTGCCAGTGCAATGCTGGTGAGCGCCAAACTGAGAATGCAGATTGATGGGAGTCGGAGAGGTGGTTTAGTTTTCAATTTTTTCAACTGCGAACGAAGTTTGAGTGCGAGTAGCGCGTTACTGGCTGCGCAATAACGTCGTCGGATCGAGCTTGGTCGCACGACGCGCCGCGAGGTAGCAGGCTACGAAAGCGACTCCGAGGAGCAGGATCGGGACGAGTATAAACGTGAGTGGATCGTTTGGGCTAAGGCCAAACACAGAGCTGCTCAGCCAGCGTGTCAGCACAAACGATCCACCGAGTCCGAGAATCAATCCCAGCACAACGTCGCGCATTCCTTGTTTGATAACTACTTTCAAAACCTCACGTGTGCTTGCGCCGAGTGCGATCATCACGCCGATCTCGCGTTTGCGCTGCCTGACGACGTGGGCCACGATTCCGTAAAGCCCAACCGCCACCAGGAGCAAGGCCACAATGCCGAACAGACTCAGCAGCGTCGCCTGGAAGCGATGTTGCGCAATGGAATTGCCGGCGATCTCGTTCATTGTCCGCACGTTGTACACCGGTTGGTCCGGATCGATCTCCGTTACTTGTGAACGGAATGCTTTCGCAAACTGCTCGGGTTGACCGGTAGTCCGCGCGATTACGACGAGCCCCGGCATGCCGATGTATCCGTAAGGGAAGTAAAACTGCGGAAGCGAATCCCGCTGTGGATCGACGTTACGAACATCGCCAACCACTCCCACGACCGTACCGAAGGGATTGTTCTTATCGGCCCGAAAACGTTTACCAAGCGGACTCTCGTTCGGCCAATAGCGGCGCGCGAAGCTTTCGCTGACGACAAGCTCGAGCGGGAGATCGCTGCGATACGGATCGGTGAACTCGCGTCCCCGCAACACCGGCACGCCGATCGTGCGGAAGTAGTTCTGAGTCGCAACGTGCGCCTCGGCGGACGTGCGCGAGTTGTTCATCGCTTCGTTGCCTTCGATCGTGATCTCCACGGCCCAGTCGCTGCCGGAAGCGGGCGGGCGTTCCGAAGCAGCGGCGTCAACGACACCGGGAACGGTGCGCAGGCGCGAGATTAGTTGATTGAAAAAGTTTGCGCGCTGTTCGGCCTGGCCGTACTTCGAATCGGGCAAGCTGATCTGCATCGTCATTAAGTTTTCAGGTGCAAATCCCAATGGCACATTGTGCAAACGTTGCACAGTGCGCACCAGCAGCCCGGCGCCGATCAGTAGCGCGACGGCGAGCGTGATTTCCGAGACGAGTAGTGCGCCGCGCAAGCGATGAGTCTTGTGGCCACCAGTGCTTTGTCCACCTTCTTTCAGTTTTTCAGTGAGATCCAGGTGCGACGCCCACCAAGCGGGCGCGAGTCCGAAGATCAGTCCCGTGATGGCAGTGACAAGCAGGGCAAAAGCAAGGACACGACCGTCGATGCGTGTTTCGCTCAGGCGAGCGATGTTTTGCAGGTTGCTTGAGACGATGAGTCGTGTTCCCCAGTACGTGAGAAACAATCCGAGGACTCCACTCAGGCCGGCGAGTAACAGACTCTCGACAAGCAGTTGCCGCATGATGCGCGTGGGTCGCGCGCCCAGCGCCGCGCGAACCGCCATCTCCTGTTGCCGCGTGGTTGCGCGCGCCAGCAGCAGGTTGGCGACGTTCGCACATGCGATCAGCAACAGCAGGTAGACGGCCACGAACAAGGCGACCATCGAAAGCCGCGTGCCTTCGGGCACGATCCAGTCGTAGAAGCTTTTCAGGCGTAGAACCCAGCCGGTGTTTGTTTCGGGATGTTGCTCTTGAAGTCGTCGCGCGAGCATGTCCATCTCGGCGTTTGCGCGACTGAGTGTGACGTAGGGCTTGAGACGCCCGTAGACAGAAAGATTTCGGTTCGCACGATCGGCGCGCCATGGTTCTCGCACGGGATCGATCACAAACGGGACCCACAACTCTCTTCCAGTGAATTGAAACTCGCGCGGCATAACGCCGACGACTGTGTAAGCCTCACCATTCAGTTGAATCGTTTTGTTGACGATCGATGGATCGCCGGCGAATTGCTTTTGCCACAGCACATGACTGAGGAGCGCGACACGATTGCCGCCGCTCTGTTCTTCGTCGTGCGCAAAGTTTCGGCCGAGCAACGGCCCAACACCCAGCATCGGAACAAGGTTCGCCGTGATACGAGCGGCTGGGACGCGTTGCGGTTCGCCGCTGCCGGTGAGGTTGAACGTGGTTAACTCTGAAGCAGCGAGTTGTTCGAAGACCGATTGTTGAGTTTGCCAATCCTGGAAATTGGGAACCGAAGCGGCTGATTCGTTTCGGTTCTGTGACGGATTACTCTCCCAGATTCGCACGAGCCGATCGGGTTCGTGGTACGGAAGTGGCTCCACCATGACGGCGTTGACGACGCTGAAGATCGTCGTGTTCGCGCCGATGCCGAGCGCGAGCGTGACGATCACCGTCAACGAGAACCCGGGATACTTGCGTAACATGCGAAACGCGTATCGGAGATCTTGTGATAGTGGTCCCATGGCGCGGGATTATAACCGCCACAAAGATGCACAAAAAGCACAAATGATCCTGGATTGGTCCTTTGTGCTTTTTCGTAGTGGGGTAATAGTGTGGTTGCTCCCAACAGTGCCTGGGTCCCGGAGGGACCAAATGTTTATAGTTCGCCCGCCCGCCTCAGGGACCGCGCTCCAGCGGAGCGCGATGTGTCCGTGCAGCAACAACATTCGGCTC
>JBIOVO010000227.1:0-31344 GCA_044867735.1 Pyrinomonadaceae bacterium
GTGAGAAAAGTAAATGAGCGCGAGGATCATGCCTTCCGTGATGCCGATGAGCGAGCCTACAAAAACCGTCCAGCCGGTATCCACATAAAGGCCCCACCATAACGCGCTGACTGCGTTGGTAATAGCAGTCAATAAAAACAGAGTCTCCTGCCCCAGCGCTTACCGAAACAAAGTCCCAGCGCGGCTATGACACCAGCCACCAGTATCACTGTGGGCAGCCAGAATGAGATATCAGTTAGAGACGTGCTCGTCTCGGGAGCCAGAACACTCTGATCGATGCCGAGGTAGGTTTTGAGTTCGGGTGGCAACGATGGATCAGTGATTCGCTGGACAAACATCCCCAGCAGAGCCAACAACTGATTGATCACGACCAGCATTCGGAATTGACTGCGAGACATGGCGCGCAGATTTAACCACTAAGACACAAAGACACAAAGCAATCTATTGAATAACCTTGCTTTGTGCCTTTGTGTCCTGGTGGTTAATAGATTGCCCGAGTTGGTGTACGTGGTGTCGTAAATGGGCAACGGCGGGTCGAAAACCCTGCCAAAACTCAACGGATCATGGTCGGCACAGTCGTTGCTCCTTTGGCCGCCAACGACGCTGAGTCCCTCCAGCGAGCGTTAGCGAGGAGTAGCAGGAAATGAGACCCAAACACATTCACGACCCTTATCGGAACCCATTCCACAATCGCTTTCACGTTCCCGTGCATTCGCGACTCGATGAGATGCAGGCTTACACGCACATGGTCTGGCTAAACGATTCAACTACGTCTAACGATGACGCAGAGCAAGGCCAGCAAGCGCACCACTGGGGCCGCGCGCTCGCCGGCGCCTTTGCTCTCGTGCTCGTAGTAGTCTTCTCTGCGGCGTTACTGTCCTAATGGCTAGTGCTCTTGGTGGTGGTCGACGGCGCTGCCAGCTTCAACTCCGATGTGCGTCTCCTCTCAATCGAAGTTTGTAGCTCTTCCGGTGTAGCCGGACGCCCGTGCACTCCGTAGATCTTTTCGATCTGCAATCCCAACTGCTGCAGTTTCTCCGCAAAACTGACCGTCGTGTCCTGCGCAATCGGAATCGTTCCATTCGCTGCCGGATTCAGCAGATCAGCCTGGAACAGGATCTTCTCTTTCGGCAAATACGCCACCAGGATCTCGTTTGCATGCGGATTCGGTCCGATGTCGTAGATCTCGACGACGTGTTTGTCGTCCTGAAAGACTCGTTTCTTGTTCTGGATGGCCTCAATGGTCAACTTTTGCGACAACTTCGGCAATAGTGACGACTGAACCGCCGCAGCCTTTTCGATCTCTCCCTTCGTTCCCGCCGTCGTGACGATCGTTGCTCCCTCGTTCACGTACTCGCGAAAGCCGCCCGCGTGGTCTGAGTGATGATGCGACAGAACCAGATACTTGATCGGTTTACCCGGAACGGTCTCTTTGATCTTCGCAAGGGCTTGCACCGAGTTGTTGTTGTAGAGGATCTGTTCGGGAGCTTCGAGCACGAGCACGTGATCGTTGAACGCCACAAACATCGTGTTGTGCGTACCGCCCGCCAGTCCATTCAACATGTAAACGTCGTCTGCGATCTTGCTGACTGCCGGTGGCGGCGGTGTTGCCGGTCCCGCTTCGAGCTTCGCGAAACCTTCCGGACCAACGAATACACTTTCCGCGGGTTTGGTATTGATCAGCACCTCGGTGTATTCCGTCTCCTGAACTGCTCCGCCTGAGTTATACAAAACGCGGCCGCTCGGAATCTTCAACTTTCCAACCGTGCGATAACCTGAATAAGTTTGCGCGATCTCGGAGTCGCCTGTAATCGGATCGGCGTACAGGTAACCGTATCTCGTCAACAGGTTCGTCTGTGCGTCGAACGATAGACTCAACTGTTGATTGTCAGGGCGCAGGACGCCGATCACTCTTTGCTTTTTGCCATCGATCGTGTCCTCGCCGAGGTAACGAAGAGTTGAAGCGCGATCCAGGGCTTCGACCAGCACGAATGGAGGCAGACGTCGCATCTGTCCGCGGAAGTTGTTAACAGATGGATTGTTTACCGGCGTCGCGGTCCTTGACCACATGTCGTAGTTGAGGCCCTCAGTGCCTTTGATAACGGTTCTGTTCCAATTATTGAAACCGGAATTCGTGGTCTTCAGATCGTTGAAGACAAATCCACGTTCAGTGTCGACGATCAAAGTCTCTTCTGAAGTTCCGGTAGCGAACGGCGCTTCGGCGGCAGGACTTTGATAACGCGCGTGAAGTTTACCTTTCTCTTTGAGCGTGAAATCCTTGACGGCGCGCAGCGCTTCGACGCCGCCGTGTGCTTCAAGCGCATCGTCGAGAACGCGGCGGGCCTGTTGATATGAACGCTGCGAAGCATTCGGTTGCTGCGCGATGGCTGCAACCGAGCCGAGCAGCAGGATCAGCGTGGTGAACAGAAATAGTTTCAGCTTCATGGGTGCTCCTCTCATCCAAACTCTGGTAGGTATTCCGAAAATTTCGGAACAAGGTGTGGCTTAAACTTTTTCTGGGAAGACTGAAGGTCTAATACTTAGAAACGATCGGAAAAGTTCTATCAGTTTCTGCTATCAACTCTGTGAAGATCGGCTGACCAAAATCCTGGACCAAATCCAATTTCTTATTGACAATTGCCACAAGAAAGCACAAAAAGCACAAAATGAATTTTCATTAAAGAGATCACTTTGTGCCTTTTGTGCTTCTTTGTGGCTGAAAGGAGAACTATGAAACTCATTATCGTGGGTCTTGTCTTGTTCGTCGCTGCCGGTGCATCTGCACAACAGAAACCCTGCGCAACTGCTTCGAAGTTTGGTCCGGACGATCAGATCGGCAACATGAGATACGTCACGGAAGCAAAGACGCTTGCCGCCGCCAAACTCGTCACCAAGGGCAAGAGTTATCGACTCGGCATCGAGACGAACAAAGACACGCCCGCCTATCCGCCGCGCACCTGGGCCATCACCGTCGTCCAGCCAGGGCAAAATGCCGGCGCAACAATAGGACCAACCAAGACGACCTATAACGACGACATCATCGCGGGCTGGGTGGGCGTTGGTTCTCAACTCGACGGCCTGGGCCACATCGGCATCGACAATCTCTATTTCAACTGTAACAAGTCTACCGATTTTGCCTTGACGGATGGTTTGAGAAAACTCGGCGTCGAAAACGTGCCGCCTGTCGCCACCCGCGGTGTACTGCTCGACATGGCCGGTTATTTCAACACTGACATCGTCAAGGAAGGCACGGCATTCAACCGCGCGGAAATCGAGGGCGCGATGAAGCGGCAAGGCATCAAGGCGATTGAAAAAGGCGACGTGGTTTTGTTCTATACTGGCTGGCTCAAGTTGCTCGGTAAAGACAACAAGCGTTTCGGTTCGGTTGCCCCGGGACTCGGTCGCGACGGCGCCAAGTATCTCGCTTCGCTGGAAGTGGCGATGGTCGGTTCCGATACCTGGAGTTTTGAAGTCATTCCTTTCGAGCAAGGCGCCGGTATCTTTGAGGTACACCAGATTCTGATTCCGCAAAACGGAATTCACATACTCGAGAACATCAATACCGAAGAGATGGTCAGGGACCAGGCGTGGGAGTTTCTCTTCACACTTGGCCCGGCGCGGATCACAGGCAGTGTGCAGGCGATCATCAATCCAATCGCGATCAAGTAGAGGAGTTTCGATGATGAAAAAGCTTTTACTAATCTGCGTAATCTGTGGATGGATTTCCTCCGCACTCGCGCAAGGCACCGCGGCGGACTACGAACGCGCCAACGGCCTGAAGTCAAAATACGAATCGGCCGTGATCGATATCGCCGGCGCTCCTTCGTGGATCGGGAACACTCACAAACTCTGGTATCGCAAGCTGTCGCGCGGCGTGAACGAATACATCATCTTCGACGCCGACACACTGCAAAAACAGCCGGCGTTCGATCATACGAAGATCGCTGCGGCACTCTCGAAGCTCACTGGCAACACTTACAAACAGCAGGATCTTCAACTCACCCAACTTCGGTTTGAAGTCGCGCTCACGGCCTTCACAGGGAGCATCGACGGCGCTGCCTTTCGTTGCACCATCGCGGATTCAGCGTGCACGAAAGTCGAGCCACCACAGAATCGACCGGCTGGACCAGTCAAATCACCGGACGGCAAGTGGGAAGCATTGATCAATAACTACAACCTCGCGATCCGGCCAGTCGACTCGCGTGAAACGACCGTGCTCAGCACCGACGGCTCCGAAGGCAACTACTACAACGGACGCACGATCGCGTGGTCGCCTGATTCGACGAAGATCGCAGTCTATCGCGTGCGACCCGGCTACAAGCGCGAGGTGCGTTACATCGAATCCTCGCCCGAAGATCAGATCCAGCCGAAGCATTCGTCGATCATCTACGCCAAACCCGGCGACGTGCTCGATCTCGAACAACCAGTACTGTTTGACGTCGCCACGCGAAAACAGACAAACATCGATAACACACTCTTCCCGAATCCCTACGAGATCTCCGATCCGGTGTGGCGTAAGGACAACAGCGCGTTCACCTTTGAGTACAACCAACGCGGTCACCGGATCTATCGGGTGATCGAAGTGAACACAAGCGGTAAAGCACGCGCGGCCATCTCTGACGAACCGGCGACGTTCTTCAGTTATCGCAATGCGAACGGAGGTCTTGCTGATTCAGGTCGCAGGTATCGTTACGACGTGAACGATGGCAAAGAGATCGTCTGGATGTCGGAAAGAGACGGTTGGAGCCATCTCTATCTTTATGATGGCGCCACCGGATTGGTTAAGAATCAGATCACTCGCGGCGGGTGGGTCGTGCGTGGAGTGCAGCGCGTTGACGAAACAAACCGGCAGATCTGGTTTAGCGCCGGCGGGACTCACGCCGGGAAAGATCCTTACTTCCTTTCTTTCTTTCGCATCAACTTCGACGGCTCAGGTTTGACGGAAATCACCACGACGGACGCAAATCACAACCTCACGTATTCGACGGACAACGTGCTTTACGTTAACAACTACTCTCGCCTCGATCTGCCGAGTGTGCTCGAACTCCGCAAGGGTGCCGACAACTCGCTCGTGGCGACAATTGAACGCGGAGATACGAGTGCACTCGTCAAGACCGGCTGGAAGCCGCCGGAGGTATTCACTGCAAAGGGTCGCGATGGAAAGACAGACATCTGGGGCGTGATTATTCGACCATCGAACTTCGATCCTTCGAAGCGTTATCCGGTGATCGAAAACATTTACGCGGGACCGCAGGGATCGTTCGTGCCGAAGTCGTTTCTTACTTACTCATCGATGATGGCCCAGGCTGACATCGGATTTATCGTGGTGCAGATCGACGGCATGGGCACGTCGAATCGTTCGAAAGCATTTCATGATGTCGCCTGGAAAAACCTGGGGGATGCCGGTTTTCCGGATCGAATACTCTGGCACAAGGCTGTGGCGGCGAAGTATCCGTGGTATGACATCTCGCGAGTCGGGCTCTACGGTGGTTCAGCGGGCGGACAGAACGCGCTTGGCGGACTGCTCTTTCATCCGGAGTTTTATAAAGCCGCGGTCTCGTATGCGGGATGTCACGACAATCGGATGGACAAGATCTGGTGGAATGAGCAGTGGATGAGTTGGCCGATCGGCCCGCAGTATTCGGCGTCGTCAAATGTCGATAATGCGCATCGCTTGCAGGGTGAGCTGCTGCTGGTTGTTGGGGAGATGGATACGAATGTCGATCCGTCGTCGACGATGCAGGTGGTGAGCCAACTGATCAAACACAACAAGAACTTCGATCTACTCGTGATCCCCGGCGCCAACCACGCCGCCGGCCGCGGCGACCGCTACGCTGCCTACGGCGATCACAAACGCTACGACTTCTTCGTGAGGCACCTGCTAGGCTTGAAACCACCGCCGTGGAACCAGCCAGGAGAACGACTTTCTACGGCGCGGTAAAACGTTCTCGCGCAAAGGTGCAAAGACGCAAAGTTCAGACCCTCCGGGCAGCCGCAGGTCTGAACTTTGCGTCTTTGCGCCTTTGCGCGAGAAATCCTGATGTTGTTCTTACCGAAACCCGTCTGTCGCTTCAACAAGCGCGGAGGCGATTCCCGGCTCGGTCGCCGCATGTCCCGCGTCGGCAATCACTCGCAACTCCGCTTCGGGCCAGGCCCGATGCAGGTCCCACGCGCTCATGAACGGACACACCATGTCGTAACGCCCATGAACAATCACCGCCGGAATGTGTCGTATCCGTCCAACATTCTCGATCAGATAATTATCCGTCTCGAAGAAACAGTTGTTCTCAAAGTAGTGACACTCAATCCGCGCCAGCGCGGCCGCCATCTCCGGCTCTGTAAACTCATCGATCATCTTCTGGTCCGGCAGCAGCTTTAGCGCGCTCGCCTCCCACTTGGACCACGCATACGCCGCTTCAGCACGCACGGTCGCATCGTCACTCGTCAGACGCCGATAATAAGCCCCGATCATGTCGCCACGCTCAGCCTCGGGAATGATGCGAACGTACTCCTCCCACGTCTCAGGATAGATCGCACTCGCCCCCTGACTGTCTTCATAAAACCAGCGAATCTCTTTCGGCCGGCAAAGAAAAATGCCACGCAGCACCAGTCCAGTTACTCTTTCCGGATGCTTTTCCGCATAGGCCAGCGCCAATGTGCTCCCCCACGAACCACCAAACACGAGCCATTGCTCGACACCGAAGTGCTCGCGAAACTTCTCGATATCCTGAACGAGGTACCACGTCGTGTTGTCTTCCAGCGAAGCGTGTGGGATGCTTCGTCCTGCCCCACGTTGCTCGAAGAGGATCACGCGATAGACCGACGGGTCGAAGAAGCGTCGATAGTCAGGAATCAGACCGGCTCCTGGACCTCCGTGCAGAAACACAACCGGCTTCCCTTTCGGATTACCGCATTGCTCGTAGTAAAGTTTGTGAACAGCAGAGACTTCAAGATGACCGCTGTCGTAAGGCTCGATCTCGGGATAAAGAGTTCTAAGTTTTTCCATGTCGTAGGTCATTAGGCCATAACAAGTAACCGAAATACAAAAACATTTAAGGAGACTCGCTTGAGCAATCTCAATTCAGTACAAAAAGTTTACGAAGCCTTCGCCAAGGGCGACATTCCCTCGGTGCTCGGATTTTTGCACGCTGATATCGCATGGACCGAAGCCGAAGGTTTTCCCTACGCCGGCACTTATCATGGGCCAAGGGCAGTGCTTGAGGGTGTGTTCATGCGTCTGGGTGGTGAGTGGAACGGCTTCGCCGCCGTGGCTGACGAATTCGTTGACGGTGGCGACACAGTCGTCGCGCTCGGCAAGTACAGTGGCACGTACAAAGCCACGGGCAAGAGTTTTGAGGCAAACTTCGCGCATGTTTGGAAAGTGCAAAACGGAAAAGCCGTACGTTTTGTGCAGCACGTCGACACGCTGCTCGTTCATCGAGCACTACAACCCTAGAAGGCTATCCACAGATTACATTCGATCAATCTGTGTAATCTGTGGAGCTGTTTGGATTGGGAGGAGCGGACCATGGACAAGTTTCACTTATTCGAATTCCTGCCGCTGTGGTTAACGTTCATCCTGATCGTACTGCTCGTCGTGCTCTCGATCTGGCTCGGTAGCTACGTCGCCAAACGGAGAGGCTCCGAAACGGAAGCGGAAGGACCTATCGGCACCGCAGCCAGTGCGACGCTGGGCCTGCTCGCTTTCATCCTCGCGTTCACCTTTGGCTTGACTGCGTCGCGCTACGACACGCGACGGCAGTTAATGCTTGATGAAGTCACCATCATCGAAACCACTGCAATGCGCGCGGACATCATTCCGGAGCCGCATCGCAGCGAAGTGCGCACGCTGATCAAACGATACATCAATGTTCGCATCGAACTGATCGGACATCGCGAAACGGTGTACGAGAAGATCAAGGAATCTGAGGAGATTCAGCAGCAGTTGTGGACCCATGCAGCCGCGTTATCGGAGGTCGAGGCAAAGAACCCCGACATTGTTTCGCTCTTTGTCGAGTCCGTGAACGAATTGACAGAAACGCAGACCAGGCGCGTCACGGTGGGCGCTTATCACATTCCCTTGCTTATTTGGCTGGTGCTGTTCGGAATTACGATTCTTTCGATGATCCAGGTTGGTTATCTCTTCGGCAAAACCAGGCACCACAACTGGCTGTTCATAGTTCTACTCGCACTCGCCTTTTCAGGCGTGATGATCCTGATCGTAGATCTGGATCGTGCCGGCGCGAAGACAAGTGCGTCGATTCAGGTTAGCCAACAACCATTGCTCGACCTGAATGAACGATTGAATCGAAGTCGATAACACTCACGGTCGGGTTGAAAGACGTACCGGGGAACTCGGATTGAGACGGCACTGATCGTCATTGGGCTTGCGAGCACTGGCCGGAGTCGTTCTCTCGTCCAGCTTCACCAGTCCGCATTCGATCTCGTTCAGCCTTAACTTCAGCCCCTCGATCTCCTGCCGCATCGATTCAACGTCCGGATCGCGCCCAGTCTGAGGTTGAGCCGAGCGTTGCGCGACGACGACTTGCTCGAGCCGGTTCATGCGCGATTCAAACTGGAAGAAGCGCTGCTCGATCATGCTGATGCGGCGATCCAAACTGGCCGGATCCTGCGTTTCAGCGTGGATCGTTGCCATGATGGCGATGACGGCGAGTAGAGCGAGCGGCAAGTGGAATTTCTTCATTTCAACCCTCGTGTAAGTTATTTGGCCACAGAACCTTTTGGATCTGTGGCCAAATTTTACTCCGAGAATCACACTACTGTCGTCTCATCACAGCGGTGTTTTGGAACGCAGCAATCGTCCAACCCTGTTTCTCTTTGGTCATGACAACCGTCAACATCGCGTCCTGCCTGAGTTCCTCTGTGGGTCCGTCTCGGTGACCTTCAACGTGCGCCACGGCGACGTCCGGCCGGATGAAGCGAACCTGTTTGACCGTCAGCTTGATCGTCGTGTCTTTGAAGATCGTCGCGAAGATCCGCTCATGCTGAGTCTCAATGACTGCCCGGCCTTTGATGTACGCGCCGTTGATGACTACGTAATCCGCGTCCTCGGCAAACGGTTTCGCGAAGACCGCACCCTTCTTGGTGTTCCAACCCTCTTCCAGTTGCCTGATGTTTTCGCGAATGGCTGCTTCGTCAGCGCTGCCGTCGGGCTGCGCCAGGACGGTTGCGGAAAGGGCGAGCATGGTTAAAAGCGCGAAAGTTAAATAGCGTTTCATGATGTTTCGTTATCCTCCTGCTTCTGATAGCGACCAATTCAGGAAAAAGCGGCCACCTCGGGGGCAGGAAATTTTTGGTGGACACTAATCTGTGTAATCTGTGGATCAAGGTGCTAGAATTCGCGCGCTTTCGAAAGGATTCCGCCGATGGAGCGCGTTGATGCCCACCATGTCGCCCCAGGAAGTAACCCAGTTGCTTGCCGATTGGGGCCGAGGCGACCGCGCGGCGCTCGATAGGCTTTTCCCGCTCGTACATGCTGAACTGCGCCGCATCGCGCGCCGGCAAATGAACCAGGAGCGCCCCGGTCACACGCTTCAGGCCACCGCACTCGTGAATGAAGCCTATTTGAAACTCGCCGGTCAGCAGGAGTTTGAATGGCAGAACCGCGGGCACTTCTTCGCCGTCTGCGCTCAGGTCATGCGTCACATCCTGATCGACCACGCGCGCGCTCACGCACGCGACAAACGCGGAGGCGGCGCAGTTCAAGTCTCGCTTGACGACGCGGTAGTAATGCCTGACGAGCAAGCCGAACACTTTGTCGCACTCGACGAAGCACTGTGCTTTCTTGAACGCGTCGATCCGCAGAAAGGTAAGATCGTCGAGTTGCGCTACTTTGGTGGCTTGAATATCGAGGAGACGGCAGAAGTGCTCGACATCTCACCGCGGACGGTGCGGCGCGAGTGGCAACGTTCGAAAGCCTGGCTCTACCGAATGATTACCGAAGGGACGGCAGATGAAACCCGACCGCTGGCGAAAGGTTGACGAACTTTTTGCGGCCGCCCTCGAACGCACTCCCGGCGAGCGTGCAGCCTTTCTCGATCAGGCGTGTCGCAACGATCGAGATCTGCGTCGTGAAGTTGAGCAGATGCTCAACATCAGCGAACAGGCGACGGAGTTTATCGAAACCGATGTATTCGCGGTTGCAGCGCAGTTGATTACGAAACATGCCGAGCCAGCCAGGAAGATCACTTCTTCATTCGGTTCCGACTCGATCGATAACGCGAGATTCATTCCCGGCGATGTCCTTTCGGACCGCTATCGCATCGTCGGACTACTCGGGCGCGGCGGCATGGGTGAGGTCTATCGCGCCGATGACCTCAAACTGAAACAGGCGGTCGCACTCAAGTTCCTTCCTGAGTCTCTGACATCAAACGGAGCGGCACTCGCACGGTTCTATCGAGAAGTTAGCGTCGCACGTCAGATCTCGCATCGACACGTCTGCCGCGTTTACGACGTCGCTGAATACGACGGACAACACTTCATCTCGATGGAGTTTGTTCGTGGCGAAGAACTCTCGTCCTTGCTGAAACGCATCGGGCGACTGCCGCAGGACAAGGCCATAGACGTAGCACGTCAGATTTGCGGTGGACTCGGCGCAGTACACGAACGCGGCGTGCTTCATCGTGATCTCAAACCGGCCAACATCATGCTCGACGAGCATGGCGAAGTACGCATCACCGACTTCGGTATCGCGGCGCTCGCCAGTGAGTTAGACCAGCGCGAAACGTCCGGCACGCCGGCGTACATGTCGCCCGAACAACTCGAAGCAAAAGAGCTGACCACAAAGAGCGACATCTATTCGCTCGGACTCGTGCTCTACGAAATCTTCACCGGAAAGAAGGCTTTTGAAGCGTCGAGTTTGCAGGAGTTGATGCGACTGCGAAAGAGCGACTCGACTCCGACCAGTCTGTCAAAACACGTGCCGGAATTGGATCCACTCGTCGAACGCGTCATCTTTCGTTGTCTTGAAAGAGATCCGGCGCAACGTCCGGCTTCGGCGACGCAAATCGCGGCGGCTTTGCCGGGAGGCGATCCGCTCGCGGCTGCGCTCGCGGCGGGCGAGACACCTTCGCCCGAGATGGTTGCCGCCGCGCCTAAACAAGGCGGCCTAAGACCGGCGATTGCGATCTCGATGCTCGCGTCTGTGCTCGTGATGATCGCAGCGATCTCTTTCCTGTCGCGCTGGACCGCGTTGTACCGGACAGTGCCGCTGAATAAATCACCCGAGGTGCTGCGCGATCGTGCGACGGAGATCGTGAAGAAGTTGGGTTACTCCGCGGCGCCAGGCGATTCTGCTTATGGCATGGGACTCGATCGCAACCTTCTCGAGTACGTTCATGATACGGATTCATCGGTGACGCGTTGGGAGAAGCTTCGCAGCGGTCAACCCGCGGCAATCTATTTCTGGTATCGCCAGAGTCCGCGCCCGTTCGACGTTTCAACCGGTGAAGGCGTTAATCAGTTCGTTCCCGCCCGCGATCAACCGGGCATGACTACGGTCACGCTCGACACGTTAGGAAGATTGCGATCGTTTTTTGCAGTGCCACCCGCGAAGAGTTCGGGGAGCGCGGAAACAACCGCACCTGATTGGTCCAACCTCTTCGTTGAAAGCGGCCTGGACCAGACGAAGTTCACGGCAGTTCCACCCGCCTGGAGTTCGCCGCATCAATCAACTGCGCGCGCGGCCTGGGACGGTTCTTATCCGGACCAACCGGAGCTGAAGATACACGTCGAAGCGGCGGCGTTTGAGGGCAAGCCTGTTTACTTCGAAATAATCGATGCCTGGGATCAAGCGCCCGACGATCGACCATATTTGGCGCGATTCAGAGAGCGCGCTTTGATAGTACTTCTGCTTACGGTGTTCATTACCGTCATCATCGCGAGCGCGCTGCTGGCATTGCGAAACCTGAGACTGGGCCGCGGCGATCGCAAAGGTGCGTTTCGTTTGGCTGTTTTTGTGTTTTCGGTCTTCTTCCTTCGTTGGCTATTCGCCACTCATCATGTCGCCGCGGAACACGAAGCTTTCAACTTCATCTCGAGCCTGCAAAACATTCTCTTTTGGACGTTGTTCTTCTGGGTCGTCTACATCGCGTTCGAACCCTTTGTCAGAAGGCGTTGGCCGGGAAGGATCATTTCGTGGAGCCGCTTGCTGGCCGGCGGTTTTCGCGATCCGTTGGTCGGTCGCGATATCCTGATCGGCGCAGTATTCGGCCTCGGCGCGATACTCTGCCAGTGGTATCTGGGGACGCTTGTGCCGCGGTGGCGGGGTTATCCGCCAAGGATTCCGTGGCTCGATTTTCCGGGCACACAACTGCTCGGAATGCGGTCGTTTGCGTTCGGCATCACCAATCAGATCTTTGCGGCACTGTTTCAGTCGTTCACGCTGCTGTTTGTTTTGTTAATGGTGTACATCCTTGTGCGCCGGGAGCGTCTGGCGGCGATTGTGGTTTTCGTGATCATGGCGGTGGCGCTAAGCCTGACCGTCGAGACTGCTGTGGCAGTGCCATTCGCGTGTCTCGCGGGATTGCTGGTTATCTGGGTCCTCTATCGTTATGGACTGCTGGCGCTGATCACCTCGATCTTCTTTCTGCATTTGATAATCTTCTATCCGATCACTTCGGATTTCTCGGCCTGGTACGCTGCGGATTTCGTTTTGGCTTTGATCGTGTGTATTGCGTTAACTGTTTTCGGGTTCTACACCTCGCTCGCGGGGCAACCGCTCTTCCGCGGCTCGCTGCCGGATGATTAACGGAAATTAAGGAGAACAACATGCGATCTCTGCAATCAGCAGTTCTTCGAGGGGCGCTGGGCTTTGGTGTTGTGAGCCTGTGTGTGTTCGCGACCGTGGCGTTTGCCGAACGGTGGATGTACACGCATCTCACCGAGCTTGGCGCTTACCTCGCCTGGACCATCCTCTTTATTGCGATCGGCGGAGGAGTGCTGGGATCGCTTGTTACCGGTCGCTGGCGCCTGCCGAAGTTTTATCTTCTCTTTGGCCTCGCGTTCTTTCTGTACGCTGCCGGATGGGTGTTCGCCTATTCCAAACTGCGCGGCTCTGCCGGTGAATGGGCAGGCTCGTTGGCGGGATCGATTCTGATGGCGCTCGTCTTCGCCGCCGGCTTCGGCGCCATTCGCTCAACCTTGAAGTTCGCGGCGATACTGTTCGTCGCCAACTCGATCGGTTACTTCCTCGGCTCCGCGCTTAACGATTATTTCGGCCGCCCAACGGGAATGCTCCTCTGGGGCGCAGCCTACGGTCTCTTCCTCGGCGCCGCCCTCGGCGCGGTGCTTCACCTCGCGCAAGTTCAAAAAGAGAATTGAGTAGCTTTGGGGTCAAGGAAAGATTACTCGCGCAAAGGCGCAAAGACGCAAAGTTAAGACCTGCGGCTGCTTTGTTTAGAGTTCAAGCTTTAGCTTGCGGTGGTGCGAAAAAGCAGCCTAAACGCTGAACTCTGAACTTTAAAGCCGGAGGTCTTCCTTAACGCCTTTGCGCCTTGGCGTGAGACTTCTTCTTCATGCCGTTATTTACTGAGACCGGGAAATGTGTGACACTTCCCGCGGCGATCGTTACATCTCACAAGCCCCGGAGCGAACCCACCGATGGCCGACAATTTCTCCTACGACGTTTTCCTAAGTCACACCTCCAAGGACAAACCTCGTGTGCGCCGGCTTGCGGAACGGCTAAAAGATGCGGGACTGCGCGTGTGGTTCGATGAGTGGAGCATTGGACCGGGCGAGATCATCTCGCTCAAGGTGGATGAAGGTCTCGAACAGTCGAGGGTGCTGGTGTTGTGCATTTCGCCCAATGCACTCGCTTCAGGTTGGGTCGCGCTCGAGCGCAGCACCGCGATTCATCGCGATCCAGCTAGCCAGGGGCGACGGTTCATACCATTGCTCCTCGCCGAATCTGACCTACCAGACACGTTGCGTCGATATAGGTACGTGGACTTCCGTGGCGACACGGAGTCTGCGTTTGCCGAGTTACTGACGGCATGCAAGCCCGAAAGCTCGGAACCACTACCGTCCAGCTCTAAGACGCAACAGATTCAAACAAAGCGACCGCGACAGGTCCACAAAATACCGCGGCTAGTAGTCCCGGAACAAACACTCAGGGGTCATTCAGAGTGGGTAACGCACGTTGCTTTCAGCCCTAATGGAAAATCGGTAGCGTCTGCCTCCGGAGACACTAAAATTAAGATTTGGGACCTTGCAAGCGGTAATTGTCAAACGGAGTTAGTAGGTCATTCAGACGAAGTCCTCTCGGTAGCATTTACGTCAGACGGAAAGCGTGTCGTCTCTGGTTCCCGCGATTGCACCATTCGTGTATGGGACACTGAGTCGGGAAAGAAAATATTGAGACTTGTCGGACATACAGAGGATGTTTGGTTCGTCGCCATCCTGGAAGGT
Organism: Pyrinomonadaceae bacterium; assembly: GCA_044867735.1. Taxonomy (GTDB): domain Bacteria; phylum Acidobacteriota; class Blastocatellia; order Pyrinomonadales; family Pyrinomonadaceae; genus PSRF01. Next base: position 14,428 of record JBIOVO010000227.1, read on the forward strand.
AATAAGCGAGTGGTCTCAACAGGCCTCGACAAGACGATTAGGCTTTGGGAAATAACATCAGCCAAAATTTTGCAAGTTATTGAATCTGACCAAAACAAGGAAGCCAGAATCTATTGCGGTGCAGTGGACTCGTCTCAGATGCGGATCCTGACAGGACATGAAGATGGACGTCTGCAAGTTTGGAATCTTGGAACTGGTGATTGCATAGGAGAGTTAACCGGTCACAGAGCTGTTGTTTATTCGGTCAAAATTCTTAAAAACGGATCGATTGCCGTTTCAGGGTCTGAGGATGGAACCATCAGGGTTTGGGACATCGCTAAGGAAACTTGCATAGGCGTACTGGAAGGCCACCAGAGTGAGGTTTACGCAATAGATATCTCACCCGACGATAAAACTATTGCCTCCGCTGGATTCGCGGATGGGACGGTTCGCCTTTGGGATCTGAACTCCGGCAAATGTCTGCACGTGATTGAACGCCAAAAAGGTTCCCCGACAGCCATTGGTTTCGATCCCACTGGTTCGCGCCTTGTGGTAGGCACGCTTCAGGGACTCTTGCACGTTTATCGAGTCGCAAAAGCTCAGACCTCAACGCCACCGGACGAGACGCATCGTTACGTGAACGCGAAAGTCGTCCTAATTGGCGAGAGTACGGTTGGCAAAACAACTCTAGCCCACCGGCTCATCGATGACCGCTACATCAAAACTGACTCGACGCACGGAATGAATGTATGGCGGTTGGAACTGCCTCTCTCTCCCGATGAGACCTTCGAACGCGAGGCCTTGCTGTGGGACCTGGCCGGGCAACTCGACTATCGGGAGATTCACCAGCTCTATCTGGATCAAACCGCCCTAGCCCTGCTTTTGATCAAACAGAAAGACGATCCGTTTGCCGAAGCTGGTGACTGGATCAAGGCTCTCCAATCGGCAGGGGCACAACACGATTCACATCCCGAAGTCAAAAAGCTTCTGATCACCACCAGAAGCGACGTCGGCGGATTCAGAATCAGCGAGAAAAAGATTAAGGGGTTTCTTGAAGACAATGATTTTCACGCCTGGCTTTCGACGAGTGCTAAAACCGGCGAGAACTGTTCCGATAAGGCCAACCAAGGCCAACCATCGAAACTGAAACAGCTAATCGCCGAAAGCATCTCCTGGGACAGGCTACCGTGGACCAGCACGCCGCGGCTGCTGGCCGAGATCAAAAACGCCATCATGTCCATGCGCGACGAAACAGATATCCGGCTCGTTCGCTTCGCCGAACTAGCTCAACAAATGGAGCAGGCGCTACCCAATCAAAAGTTTGGCGAAGCTGAAGTGCGCACCGCAGTAAAACTATTGGCAAATAATGGTCTGGTCCGTTTACTCAAGTTTGGTGATCTGATACTGCTGCAACCGGAGCTGTTAAGCGGATACGCCGGAGCAATCATCCGCGCCGCTCGGGCGCATAAGGACGAAATTGGCTGTGTGCTTGAGGCCGACATATATGAGCCCAGTTTTGATTTCACTGGGGTTCAACGACTAAAAAATCGGCCGGATGAAGAACTACTCTTGCGCGCGATCGTGCAAAACTTCCTGGACCACTCCCTCTGCATAGCCGAAGACACCCTTGATGGACGGCAGCTCGTCTTCCCCTTACAGTATCGACGCGAAAAGGATATTCCCCGCGATCCCGACATTTTCGTCTCATACACTTTCACTGGCGAATGGCAAACAATCTGGACCACTCTCGTGGTCCGCTTATGGTATAGCCAGGAGTTTGAGCGCAATGAGCTGTGGCGAAACGCGGCCGAGTTTTCGTCTCCGACCGGATCAACACTCGGACTCAAGCTCGACAACCGACACGGTGGAGGAACGGCCACTGTCAGCCTGTACTTCGACATCGAAGTAAATGACGATCTGAAAGCGATCTTCGTTAAATATGTGCATCGCCATCTAGCGAGATTTGGCTGTGAAGTGACTCGTGACCGCCGCTACGTATGCAACCATTGCGGAAATCCCGTTACGGATCTAAACGCTGTGCGAAAACGCTTAGAAGCAAAGAAAACATTCATCACGTGCCAGGAGTGCGACGAGAAGGTCGTGTTGATCGACTTTATCGAGCAACGCCTCAAGAGCGATCCAGTCGCACGCAAAATACTGGCAATGGATGAAACCGCCACGCGCGAGCTCGACACTCAAGCGCTCGAGCAGATCCTCATCGGCCACATGATGGCAACGTGCGGCGAAGCCAATCAGATCTTTCGACCGACAACAATGTTTGACTACGGCATCGATGGCGAAGTCGAGTTTAAGGACGACAACGGCAAGGCCAGCGGGAAGAGAATTTATGTCCAACTCAAGAGCGGCAATTCTTACCTGCGAGATCGCAAGACCGATGGCACCGAGGTTTTCGACGTCAAGAACGACCGCCACCTCGAATACTGGATCAATCAACCGGTCGATGTATATCTCGTCATTCGCCAAACAAACGCCGTCTTCGGCACACAGATCATCCGCTGGATGAACATCACGCGGCATCTTAAGAACCGGAAGGATCCGAACAGCAAACAGATTGTTTTCACCGGCGAGAAGCTCGACATGGAAGCAGTGTGGAAAGTGAGGGACCAGTTCTTTCCGAAGGCGCAGCGGCGAAAGTAAACCATCCACGATCTGGAGTTGAATCTGAAAATTCAGTCATATCCTGGGTGCGGGTGGTAGTGGGCTCGTTTTCTCTCGCCTTGATAGCACAAACAGAGCGAAGTAGATCAAGCTGCCGTAAAAAAATACATTGCAGCCAATGACATACAGTACTAGCGCCAATTCGTTTTCAAAAGGGAACGTATTCAACCGATCGAGAAGGAGTATCGGCCACCTAACCGGAACCATCGCGAGAAAATTTAATTTTCCGTTGTCTTGGATGTAAGGCGTGAGCGGTCCAACTATGATGGTATAGAGGAACGGCAGCAAGAAGCCACCTAGTAGGGACAATGCAAGCCGCTTCACGCGGCCGATTATAAACTAATGCACTCGCATCACCCATGTAATCAACCACGAGTGCCTTCAAAACGCGGGTCCGGCGCTTACGTCGTGGTCCAGATCTAACTGACTACCATCGTCCTTGAACTCGAGCAGTTGTTGCAGCACTTCCACCAGCGCTTGCAGGTCGAGCGGCTTGGTGAGATGAAAATAGAATCCGGCGGCGCGCGCGCGATCGATGTCCGCAGTGCGGCCGAAACCAGTGATCGCAATCACGGGAATATCCTGCCGTCCTTCGATCTGTCGCAACCGCTGCAAAAACTCAAACCCATCCATCTCCGGCATCGAGATATCAGACAGGACCACATCAAAATCGTTTTCCGCCGCAGTTCGCAAAGCATCGGCGCCGTTAGTTGCACTCATCACTTTTGCGCCACTTACTCTGAGTAACTCCTCCAACATCGCGATCGTATCTTCAGAGTCGTCAACGATCAGGAAACTTCTTCCTGACAACAAATTGAGTTTGACGCCATCCGACGAAATCAGGCTCGGCGCACTAATATTCGCCGTTTCGCGCAACGGCAGACGAACCGTAAACCGTGAACCCGTGTCCGACCCCTCCGACTCAGCACTGATCGTGCCACCATGAAGTTGGACCAGTTGCCGCACCAATGCGAGACCGATTCCCAGCCCGCCATGCCTGCGGCTGTTGCTGCCATCAGCTTGCCGAAACATCTCGAAGACGTGCGGCAGAAAAACCGGATCGATTCCCTGCCCAGTGTCAGCCACAACCACCTCGGCCTGATCGTTTTGACTGCGCAAACTGATATCGATGCGACCGCCGCCAGGCGTAAACTTCACTGCGTTGTTCAAGAGGTTCCAGGCGATCTGCTGCAAACGGAGCCGATCGCCATCGACGAAGAGAAGCTGATCGCTGACATTCAGGTTGATCGCAATCCCTTTTGCAGCAGCGTCAGTGCGCACCGTATCCACGGCGCTATCGATGATCGCTGCGAGCGAAACCGTCTCCTGGTTCAAGGAGATCTTGCCTCGCTGCAATCGCGACAGATCGAGCAGATCGTTGATCAACTGCGACTGCGAATGTGCGTTCCGCCTGAGCGCCTCGGCCATTTGGATGAGTCTTTGCGAGTTCGAGACCTCAGGCATTCGCAACAACAGTTCCGAGTAGCCGAGAATCACGTTGAGCGGATTACGCAACTCGTGTGAGAGTGTGGCCAGGAATTCGTCCTTCAGTTGATTCGCCTTCTCAGCAGCGTTGCGAGCTTCTTGTTCGCTGTGTAACAAGCGCTCCCGTTCCGCTTCGGCCCGCAACTTCTCGATTGCGGTCCAAGTGCGTTCGGCAACACTCTGCAGCAACGCTACCTCTTCTTTGATCCATTGCCGCGGCTGATCGTCGCTGGCCCAAAGTGAAGCCACCCAACGCCCCTCGCGCATCAACGGGACCGCCACGTACGCGCGCTCGCCGTTCGGCTCATAACTTCGGTGGTAATTGGCGGCAGTGCGCGGATCAGTCTTCGAATCGTAGTTGATCACCGCCTTTCCCTGCTGCATCTCCGCCGAGGTGACGCTGCTATAGTCTGAAATCCGATGTTCTCCCGCGACGGACGGAGCACCATCGCAGAAGTCTTTGTGAACAATCTCCAAATCTCTTTCGAGGTCTGTCTCATTAAACAAACAACGCCGCACGCTGAGGTGCATCCCAACCGTTCGAGCGACGCCATAAGATAGTTCGTACGGATCTCGAATCGTGCGAATCAGTTCGCTGACGCGAAAGATTACTTCGAGTCGATTTTCAGCTCGTCGTTGTTCGTCGATGTTTTGGACCACGGCGATGATGCCGTTCACCTCACCCAACTGATCGCGAAACGGAACACTGAGCACGCGTGTCCAGATCTGTTTTCCGTCTGGCCCTGTGTAGAGCATTTCGCAGCCGGGGCTCACTGATTCACCGCGCAACGCGCGAGCTCCAGGCCATTCAGACGAATCCAGCAGACGACCATCCGCATCCCAGGAGCGCCAACGTGTGCGATAGACGGGATCGCGAGATGAAAGCTGTTCGCCGACAAACTCGTTGAGGATCGAGTTCCTGATTATGAAGCGTCCTTCTCGATCGGTGAGTCCGATGCCAACGGGAAGTTGTTCGAGTAGTGCGGTCAGACGGATCTGGTGCTCTCGCAGCGCGACATCAGCTAGCTGTCGTTCCCTGTCAGTGCGGTTGAGTGATGCGGCAGTCCACCAGATCAGTCCCGCAAGGAGCAGCATTATCGAGAGTACAAAGGCGGCGGTTGCAAAGCCCGAACTGTACCAGCCGGCGCCATAACCGATAGTGCGAATCCAACCCAAAACGATTACGAGCAGGAACGCAGGCCACATGCGTCGTGCAACGATTGCACCCGGGCTGTTCCCGAGCAACATCGCGACCACACCGCGCTCGGGCCGTGCAAGAAGGATCGCAGCGCTAATGCTGAGAAACGCAACGACAGTGTGTAAGGCAATCGTAAAGTATTGCGCGATCGGTTCGACTTCGATGCCGTAAAAGTAATAAAGAAAAACGAGTAAGGTGATGGTAACGACCGTCAGCACCGCGATGTTTGAAAGATGAAACCAGCGCTTTGATCGAGCATCAAGGAGCGCTAACGCGAGGCCCAGGGTCGAGAAGTTGAGTGAAGCGGCGACGCCCATGCGTCCCGGAAACGACGGACCAGCCGCTTCGCGCGATTCGTGAAAAAGGAGTTGATCGATACCGATGTTCCAGCCAACCAGATGTTGGCTCAACGTGAGCAAGCCAACGACTGCAACCACGGCCGCGCACACTTGTGCGATGCGACGCCTCGCAGGCGAGGGCGATGCGCTATTGAGCAGCAAAACGGAAACGCCGACGAGCATGAGACAAATGGCCGTATTTGCCTTCATGGTTACCAGCGAAGGATGAACTCGCTTCAGGATTTCATTATTCAGCAACCAGCCAAGCAGGGCAGAGCCGCCGATACAAAACGTCAGCAGCGCGAAGATGGTAGACAGACTTCTACACCACGCTAGTTGTCGCTGGGGATACTGCGAGAGAGATTCGTGCATTGTCAGAAACGCCGAAACCCGAAGTGACCGCTCTTTGGGGTGAGGAAAGTCTATCGTGCAGGAGTACGCAAGTAAAACCCGGCCACAGATTAAACAGATCAAAACGGATCCGTATTTATCCGTTTCATCTGTGACTTGAAGATGCGAAACAGGTAGTAGTAAGAGGGAAACAAGAGTATCGCGCCTGCGACGAGTGCAGCGAGGAGTAGTTGAAGCGTGATGCGCGGCGCCGCCGCCGAGGCGATCGTGATGTCAGGTTCCACCAGATGTGGAAACTGTGCGAACGCCCAGCCAAGCAGGATCATACTCACTTGCGCTGCCGCAAATATGCGCGCGAGCCGGTATCTCCTGGTCCAAAGCGTATAGAAAGCGCTGATTGCGAACACTGCCGTCAATGCATGTAAACCGAGTGCCCACCAGGTGCGGCTGATGCCTGCTCGGACGGTGGGCGCTCCCTGACCTGCCAGAATAAAGACCGTCAAAGCCAGAATGCCCACCACGACGCCCGCGACAAGTGCGCGAGAGCGGAAGTCTTCCTGTAACTCGCGCTCGGGAGTTTCGAGCGTCAAATAGACTGCCGCTACGAATGCGAACAATGCGAGCGCGAAGAAGCCCACCGCGAACGGGAAAGGCGCGAGCCACGAATCGAAGAAACCGGTCGTGACAAATCCATCCGAGACTCGGATCGTTCCCGATGCAATCGCGCCGAGCGTCACGCCAAGCAGCACCGGAGTGATGATGCTGGCAATCGAAAAGAGCAGACTCCAACGGCGTTGCACGTCGTCGCGCTGTACGTCGTAAGTGCGAAACGTAAACGCGGTGCCACGCAGCACGATTCCGATCAGTAGCAATGTGATGGGAATGTGAAGTGCAGTTGCAATCGCGGCGAACGCTGGCGGGAAACCAGTGAACAGGATAACGACCACGAGTATGAGCCAAACGTGATTCGCTTCCCAAACCGGGCCAATCGCTTCCGCGATCAATTTTCGTTGGGCCGCGGCGCGCTTTCCAAAGGCAAACAGATCCCAGACGCCGCCGCCGTAATCCGCGCCGCCGAGTAAGGCGTACAGAACGAGTGCAGCGACCATGACGCCAGCGATAATCATTTCAAGCGGCAACTCGCGCCTCCCTAACGTCGAGTTTGCTCATACAAATCCAACCACAAAGACACAAAGACACGAAGATTAATCCATTTTTCTTTTTGGTGTCTTTGTGTCTTTGTGGTTCAGATCTCGCTCGCATGAGAAACCTCACGGTCCTGCGGACTTGCCGCAACCTGTCGTAGTAACAACCAGACTGTAACGATTGCCAGCAGGATGTAGAGCACCGTAAACGTAACGAAAGGCACGATGAGACCGGGCATCGGGGTGACGGCTTCGCTCGTGCGCATCACGCCATAGATGATCCACGGCTGTCGTCCGACTTCAGTGACAATCCAACCGGTTTCGATTGCGATGAATCCCAGCGGCGCAGCGACGACGAGTACACGCTGAAACCATTTTGAGTTCAGCCACGCTCCTGCAAGTCGACGATGCCGCAAATAGCGCCACGCACCCCATAACGCGACAAGCATCATCGCCACACCACACCCGACCATGATCTGAAAAGAGATGTGAACAATGGCCACCGGCGGTCGCTGATCAGCGGGAAATTCGTGTAAGCCTTTGACAGTTGCGTTTGGATCCCCGTAGGCCAGGATGCTGAGCAGATAAGGCACTTCGATCGCGTACCGCGTGACGCCGGCGCTTTCGTCTGGAATGCCACCGATGCGAAAGGCGGCGCCGGTTTCTGTTTCAAACTGTCCTTCGAAAGCTGCGAGTTTGACCGGTTGAGTTTTGGCGACTGTCTTGGCAAGCAGATCGCCGCTGAGTGGTTGCAGGATCGCTGCGACTCCACCGACGGCCAGTGCGATCCCAAGCGCGGCCTTATGAAATCGATTGTGAGGATCGCGCCTGAGCATGAAGGCGTGAATGCCGGCCACCACAAATCCCGTTGCGGCGTAAGCGGCCAGCGTCATGTGTACCGTTTGTGGAAACGCAGCGGTGTTCATCATCGCTGCGATGGGATCGATATCGACCGGCTTTCCATCGACCAGCCTGAACCCGGTCGGCGCGTTCATCCAGGCATTAGCAATAACGACAAAGATTCCAGACAGCGCACCGCTCAAGGCCACCATTCCACCCGCGAACAAGTGTGCGCGTGGCGGTACGCGGTTCCAACCGTAAAGGTAGATGCCAAGAAAGATCGCTTCGGTGAAGAACGCAAAACCTTCGAGGGAGAAAGGCATGCCGATGATCGAGCCGGCGTAGCCCATGAACCCGGGCCACAATAAGCCGAGTTCAAAAGAGAGCACGGTTCCCGAGACTGCGCCGACGGCGAAGAGTATTGCAGTGCCCTTGGCCCAACGTTTGGCGAGCGTGAGATAGAGATCGTCTTTTGTGCGAAGCCACTTCCATTCCGCGATCACCATCAGGAGCGGCATCGCGATTCCGATCGCCGCAAAGACGATGTGAAAAGCCAGCGACATCGCCATCTGAGATCGCGCTGCAAGTAGATCACTCATCAGTTAGCTACCCATCCACGGATTACACAGATTATATAAACCAATCTGTGGATAGGTTCTACTTGAACCCCGTGACCAGAATCATCCGGGCGGGAAACTTCATCCGATTGGCGGGAAAGAACTCGGCGACGCCTTGCTCGACCTCGCGTCCGACCTGCAACTGCTCGTCTTCGGGAAGTTGTTTGAGCTTGGTCCTTAACGAGTCGGAAGTTTGCGAACGCATCGCCCAGAACTCGTGCGGTGTTATCGGGGCGGCAATGTCGAAATGTATCTCGCTTTCATCGACGTCACGCGCGCCCGCGTCGACCAGGACCCTGGCAAGTTTGCCATGCTCCGCAAAACGAAAGGCACCTGGCGCATCGGGATCTTCAACCGGTGGACTGACGTGTTGGTCCATCACACCAGAGACGATGTAGCAGAACGGGTTGAGTTGTCTCTCGTGCCACACCACTAATCCCAGAGCACCGCCGGGCTTCGTCACGCGCAGCAGTTCACGCATCGCAGCGACCGGATCGGGGAAAAACATCGCTCCGAGTCTGCTAACAACTGCGTCGAATGAATTGTCAGCGAACGGTAAAGAGTCGGCGGTACACTGGCGGAAGGCAACGTTCGTCAGACCCTGACGGCGGGCCTCACTTTCCGCTCCGGCAACCATCTCCGCCACAGCGTCAGTGCACGTCACGGAACCGTTTGGTCCAACGGTTTGCGCGATCGTGAGTGACGGTTCACCCGCGCCGCCTGCCACGTCGAGCACTGAGTGACCTTCGCGGATGCTCGTCTTCTCGATGAGAGCGCGAGTAACTGGAGCGAACATCGCGCGAATCGTGCCGCTGTGTTTGACCCAGTATTTAGCGCTCTCGCGCCAATCGTTGATCGAATCGGGTGTAGCCATATTCGGAAGAAGTTTTAACCACAAAGACACCAGGACACAAAGCTAAGCTTATCCCATTTTCAACCCATATGTTCAATGTCATGCTAAAGTCTACGTTCCGATGAACAAACATATTCTTTTGATCAGCAACTCAACCCTGCATGGCAGCGGTTACCTCGATCACGCCGAGACTGAGATTCGCAGTTTTCTCGGCGAACTGAAGCAGGTGGCGTTCGTGCCTTACGCTTTGTTTGATCGAGATAAGTATGCCGCCACGGCGCAACAGCGTTTCGAGAAGATGGGTTACGAGTTGTCGTCGATTCACACGGCGGCAAATCCTGCACAGGCCGTTCGTGATACCGACGCTGTTTTCATCGGCGGCGGAAATACGTTTCGGCTGCTGAAGGCGCTTTACGAGTTTGAACTGCTCGGTCCGATTCGTGAACGAGTCGCGGCGGGAATGCCCTACATTGGTTCGAGTGCCGGCTCAAACGTCGCCACGCCAACGATCAAGACGACGAACGATATGCCGATCGTGCAACCGCCGTCGTTTGACGCGCTCGGTCTCGTTTCGTTTCAGATCAACCCGCACTATCTGGATCCGGATCGCAACTCGAGGCATATGGGCGAGACGCGTGAAGAGCGACTGATCCAGTTTCACGAGGAGAACGACACGCCGGTAGTCGGGTTGCGTGAAGGTGCGATGCTGCGAATCGAGAACGAAGAGATTGTTCTTAGAGGATCCACAGGTGCGCGGATATTTTGTAAAGGAAAGGAACCGGTTGAGGTGATGCCAATCGCCTCGATCAACTCCTTTCTAGCTAGCTAAAGATTACTCGCGCAAAGGCGCAAAAGACGCAAAGTTAAGACCTCAGGCAGCCGCAGGTCCTAACTTTGCGTCTTTGCGCCTTTGCGCGAGAAGTTCTTCTTTACTTAGGTTGCGGTAGCTTTGCGAGCCAGCCGCCGCGGAAGCCGGCGCGCCGCAGACCTTCGACAATCGCCGGACAGCGACGCAGCATTCTCCAGATCATTCCGGAGCGATAGTTTTCGATCATCATCACGATCGGACCCTGGTCCAGGCCATAATATCCTTTCGAAACCCAGCCTTTTCCCTTCTTTCCTGAATTAAACGTCGGGTTGTAGCTGCACTTGAATCCGTACACGTTGGTTATCTCAGGATAGTCTTCGTTGAGGCGGTGTAAGGACGGGAGCACGACTTCCGGCGCGAACGGCAACGACGCCGCAACCGCCCACGGCGCGAGCGTTCCGTCGTCAGGACCGAACGGAATCGATCTCGCCCTGTAATCGTAAAAACGTCGCTTGCGACCGTTGACACGATGCTCTGCCGGGCCTGGACCATCGCTGGCGGTGATGCCCCACGAGAACCGCCCGTATCCAGCAAACTTCTTCGGATTCCGAATCGCGTATGCCTGTTGTGCGTAGATCGCACGGCGACTGTTCTCGAAATAGTTCATCGCCCGGGCGCGCATGTAGTCGTCCTGGATGCCACGGAAGTCGATCCACATGTGCGAAAGGTGATGAATGAACAGTGGGCCGGCGTAGAGAAACTCATGACCGTCGACTTCCTTCCACTCGTACGTCCTGGTCCAGGCGCGATAGCTCTCTTCGGGAAGCGGGAACGTTGGAGATGCGAGCCCGAGCACGTAGAGAATCAAAGCTTCGCTGTAACCGGTCCAACGATACTTGATAAATCCTCGCTCCGGCCGCCAACCATGTGAAACTGTCAACGCGCCGTTTTGCGCCCAGTGCCAATCGGCGCGCCGGTAAAGCTGGTCAGCGAGTGTTCTGATCTCGCGTTCGTTCTTGTTGTCACCGCTGAAGTAGCAGGCGGCAGTCAGGGCGCCGGCCAACACATAAGTTGTATCGATGGTCGAGATTTCGCAGTTGCGGAAGCGGCGGCCGGTCTTCATGTCGAGGAAGTGATAGAAGAAACCTTTGTAGCCGGTCGCGTCCTCTTGTGTACCCTGCGGCGCATCGAGGAAGAATCGCAACGTCGTTAACGTGCGCTTGATTGCGTCAGCACGGCTCAAGTACTCCGGTTGGCCCATCTCCAGCCACATTCGTTTGGGATTTGCATGATCGTGATCGATGCGGCGGACCGTGGCGGCGACGGGCGCACGGGCGTTGTCTAAACGAATCTCGATCTCTTCGGTTTTGATCGAGTGGCCGGGAGTCGTGTGATTAGTGAGCAGAATTGTCACGCTGGATTCTTTCTGGACCAGTGAACAATCGGCCGTTTCGTGCAGACCATCGACGAGCGATTGCCTGTCGCCCAAGTCATGCAACAACTCAAAGGCGCGATAAGTCGGTTTGGGAATGCCGTGCAGATTCAGCAATCCAAACCCACCGTGGAAGGGCGTCGAGGGAAAATAGTTCTCGGCAAAGATGTCGGAAAAGGTCCAGAAGCTGTAACCCTCGACCAGCCCGTTGGCTTCCATCACTGTCGAGGCGACCGCCGCGGACGCGTAAGGCTCATCGTGCAATGAATCACCAAAAGTTGATGAAGTGTTCCACTCCGTGTAATACACCGGCCGGTTGCGTGCGTGAGCGCGTGTGTTTTGCGCGACTTCGCGCATGATCCCGCGCTGACTCTTGAAGAGTTGCGCTTCCGTGTCCGCGATCTCTTCGTAACCGTCGTTTGGATAATGATGTGTACTGACAAAATCGACCGGGACGCGATTGCGCTCACAGAAGTCGAGAAAGTCTGCGATCCACTCACTGCGCGCCGTCGCTGGTCCACCAACCTTGAGCGAGGCTGAAACGTTCTTGATGGCTTCGGCGGTGTAACGATAGAGGCGAAAGTAATCGCGCTGAGCTCCGCTCCAAAAGATCTTCAGGTTAGGCTCATTCCAAACTTCAAAAAACCACTGCTCCACTTCTCTTTCGCCGTAGCGATCGACCCAGTGTCGAACCAATCGATCAATCACTGCCGCCCACTGTTTGTAATCCTTCGGCGGCGTGATGTTCGCTCGATAGCGGAAGACTGTCTTGCTGCCGGATGCGAGCGCCAGCGGCATAAAGCTCAACTCGACGAAAGGCCGCATGCCGATCGAAAGCAGATAGTCAAAAACCTGATCGGAAGTGAAAAGCGAGTAGGCGAGTGTCTTTCCGTCGCGAACGACGGTTCCCATGTCGTCCGATAACAAACCGTGAAAGCGCACATAGCGAAAGCCAAGCTCGCCATGAGCTCGCTTCAGATCGCGCTGCCAATCAGCGCGCAGCGCCATGGGTGCATGGTCGCTGCCCACCGAGTGTTCCCAAAAATGCGGCAACGGTATGGTTGCTTCTGCCAGATCGCAGAAGAAAGTGAGCCTGCTCACAGAACCTGTCGCCACCTTTGCTACGGAGGAGGTTCAACCACAAAGACACTAAGACACAAAGTATTCATTTCATTGTTTCTTGCTTTGTGTCTTCGTGTCTTTGTGGTTAAAAACCTCCCCCGCTTAGTGCTCTACCTTGTTACTCCTCTAACACCGACAGAATATTTCCTGCCGGATCTTTGAACCAGGCGATCGTTGGACCTCGATCACCGCGAGCGATTCCTCTTTCGTCAGTCTTGATGTCGGGAAGGTTGTAGTGTTCGAGACTGATTCCGAGTGCGTTTAGTTCGTCTACTGCCGCTTCGATGTCATCGACGGCAAAATTTAGAACGGTAAAAGAAGCCGGAGTGTGGTTTGGTTTGGGATATAGGAAGACTGTGTTGTCGTCGGTATGAAGTTCGAGTCCTTCTTCTGTTTCCTTAACGTCGAGTCCGAGCAATTGACCGTAAAAGTCCTTCGCCTTTTTCAGATCGTTAACTGAGAAACTGGAGAACGAATCGGCCTCCTTGAAGATATTCGAGGCTTTCTTCCGCCCGGGCGATGATGCCGCTTTGGCTGCCATTACTGAATCCCCTTTCGTTGAAAATATCGGACTCATTAGACTTCCAAAGACTCACGAGGGTGTCGCAGATTCTAGCTTTCACTGTTGCGTTTTAGTGACAAAGAAAAGATTACACGCGCAAAGGCGCAAAGACGCAAAGTTCTGACCTCCGGCAGCCACAGGTCTGAACTTTGCGTCTTTGCGCGAGTAATGTTTTATTCCAACAGAGGAAAGAACCGTCCCTGCATCTTCTCTCCGGCAGGAATGGGCGGCACGCCTTCCAACAATGGGTCATTTGATGCCGATACAACTCCGTCACGAAAAGCATTGATCACCAACCCACGTCGCGGGCGAGCGGTTTCGTTCGCATACGAACCGTGGACCATGAGTGGATGATGAAACGAGCACTCACCTGCTTTCAACTCGATCGGAACCGGCTTGAACTCTTCTCGCTGCGACGGCGTCAGCGCAGCGACAATCGCATCCATCTGATTCGCGAAACTCGCACGCGGCAAGAGCGGCCAACGATGACTTCCAGGCACGTAATGCAAACAGCCGTTCTCCCGCGTCGAATCGTCCAGCCCGATCCAGCAGGAGATGTGGGCCATTGGCGTGGTCCTCGTCCAATACGAATAATCCTGATGCCAGATAACGACGCCGCCGTGGTGAGCGGGTTTGTAAAAGATCTGGTCGTGCCAGAAGCGGACCGGTCCTTCCAGCAACTGCGCGGCAGCATCGACAAACACGGGATTCCACAAGAGGTCGTGCAGGCCGGGCTTGATGCGCCACGCGCCGAGCGCATGAAAAAGTATCTTGTCGGGGTCGGCGGATTCGTTCGCGTTGAACTCGTAAAACAGATGATGACCGGGATGTGCCGGATCGACCAGTTCGAGCAACTCCTGCCGCAGGACCTCAAGCTGCTCGTCGTTCAGCATTCTGATGCCCGCCAGGTAACCGTTTTCCCGGTAGAACCTGACTTGTTCTTCCTTCAAAACAGGCCGTTTGAGATCGCTCGTTTTGAATAAGTCACCGATAGGGTGGTGATAGCCCGATAGGTCGTCGATCATTCGCGACAGATTACACCGATTTCATGCTCCCTCGCAGGGCGTTTTTACGCGTTAGTGATAGGAACGAAGGAGGTTCCAACCAAAATGCCTGACAGATATACCTACCAAGCAGCCCTTGCGGCGTCGGAAGTCATTCATTGGCGAATTGAAGACATTATCGGCGGCGAGAAGCGTCTCGACTTTAACAAACCGTTTATGCCCGAATCGCTCGCGCAGACGGAACCACTTACATTCTTAAATAGCGAAGAAAAACGCATTCTTAACCAGATCAGAGGCAATGCCTATTTGTGCATCTTCGGCCTCGTCGAGGAATTCATTCTACCTTTCATATTGGACCATGTACGCCCGCATCTTCAGGACGACGACTATCAAGTTCGCGCGTTACTACAGTTTGCCGGCGAGGAAGCAAAACACATTCAACTCTTCAAACGCTTTCGCCAGGAGTTTGAGGACGGATTCGGCACGGAATGTCCGGTGATTGGACCACCGGAAGCAATTGCCAAAGCGATTCTGGCTCACGATCCACTCGGAGTGGCGATCACTACGCTGCACATCGAGTGGATGGTCCAGCGTCACTATGTAGACAGCATCAAAGACGATCAGCAGCTCGATCCGCAGTTTAAGAGCTTGCTGAAGCATCACTGGATCGAAGAAGTGCAACACGCAAAGCTGGATACCCTGATGGTTGAGGCTCTCTCGGCTAACCGCAATGAAGAAGAAAGAATGCGGGGCGTCGACGAGTATCTCGAAATCGGAGGTTTCATCGACGGCGGGTTGCAGCAGCAGGTTGAATTCGATCTCGACAGCTTCGAACGGGCTACGAGTCGAAGATTGACTGACGCGGAGAAGGAAGAGTTTCGCCGCGTTCAGCTACGGGCTAATCGCTGGACTTATCTCGGCACGGGTATGACGCACGAGAAAGTGCTTGAGACGCTCGAGACTTTGACGCCGAAGGCGCGTAGAAAAATCGAGAGTGTCTCGCCGGCGTTCAGCTAGTGAGAAATGATCACCACCAAGGCACTAAGACACAAAGTTTGTGTCTTGGTGCCTTTGTGGTTCAAAAACGTCCTACGTTTTGGTGCCGCGAATCTTCAGGGTTAATACAACGTCATCGCGAATCGCATTGTCCTTCGCGCCTGGATAGCTAATTCCAAAATCCTGCCGGTTGATCGAGAAAGTGCTGTCAACAGTCGCAGCGTCAGGTGTCACAGCGATGGTTGCCGGGAACGTGATCGACTTCGTGACGCCACGCATCGTCAGGTTACCGGTGACAGTATGAGTCGCGCCCTTTTCACCGCCTGCTTTGATCTCAGTTGAAACAAACGAAGCTTGTGGAAACTTCGCCACGTCAAAGAAGTCCGCAGTCTTAAGGTGTTCAGTCAGCTTCGGGTCATCTGCGCTTAGCGAGTTCATATCGATCGTGATGTTCACTCGACTCTTCAACGGGTCGCCGTTGTAATCAACCTGCCCACTAAAAGTTCCGAACGAACCATTGTGACTGCCGGTCACTTTTGAACCCACAAACTCAATCTTCGAGTTCTGCGGGTTGAGGACATACTTCTGTCCGGCAACAGTCTGCGGTGTAACTTGCGCAGCTTCACCAGTGACTGCTTTCGACTTGTCGGCTGCGGGATCCGAACACGCCGTGAGAAACATCAGCCCTGCGAGAATAGTGATCACAACACCTTTTCGAATCATGGTTCCTCCTGTTTATTAAACTCATTGAGAAAAACGACAGCTCCGCGTAAGTAATCGCGAAACTCTGGCACCTGAGGGCATCGCTGCAATAAAAGCGCGGCAACGGGATCGCTCGAATCGTCACGTGGTGGTCCATTGTTAGGGTCAGTGGGCGTGTTGCTCGTAAAATTGAGCACATTCCGTCCCCGATCCGAGAAGATGGTCAAACGATCGGAATTGAGCCTGAACCGGCTCGCCATTTCGAGAAAAGAAAGAAATCTTTGCTCCTGCTCGTTTGCGTTCTGGTCCAAACAAGCGCGCCTTGTACTGATCAATCGGCCAAAGGAAAGGTTGTCGCCGCGGACCTCGTAATTGCCGCTGTACGAATTGCAGCCCGTCGAGCCGCTCGCGCGGCCGTCGTTTCCAAACTTCAGCGTGACGGTCGTCCCTGTGACCACGTTAACTTCGGCGCCTGCCGGGCCCAGAGAAACAAGTCTCCAATCGGTGCCGGTCAGAACTCGTTGATCGGTGGAGAGATTTCGGCCCGGCTGCGCATGGACCACGATACTGGCCGCAAATAGGCACACGAAAATCCAGCAGTATCGCAGCAAGCGCATGGCTTTCACCTCCAAGCTTTGCCAGAAAAGTACGCATGTCTTGTGTTTTCAGTCTTCTCTGCGATCTCTGCGGCTCTGCGTCCTCTGCGGGTGCTCAGTTCGGAAAGCTGCATCAGGTCTCCTACGGGGCGCATCCACTAGGCACTAACCCCACCCTGCCGGCGGGTCGCAACCGTCGGTCCAAACGGG
>JBIOVO010000228.1:0-15957 GCA_044867735.1 Pyrinomonadaceae bacterium
TCCCCGGTCTTAATCCGTGCCTTGCTCGCATGAAAACTCCATTTCGGAACGTCTTCGTCACAAGCGGTAACCTGCACGTTGGTGGCGACGATCGTGTCGAGACTGACGCGCTCGACGCGATCCGCAGTGAAATAGATACGCGTGCCATCCTGCGTCTGGTTTGTGAATCCGGTCGAATCGACGAAGTAACCGGTCTTCGTTTGGTAGTTCCATTCACCGCGTGAACCGGTGATGCGTTGCTGGTCGGCCTGATCGAAAACCACGCTGCCTTCTGCGACAACTCGATTCTCAGCTTCGTAGACCGTTACCTTGTCGGCCTGAAGACGATAAGTGCCGATGCGAACGTCAACGTTTCCTTCGTAAAGAAATACGCGTGCGTTTTCTGGTCCTGAGGCGTCCTGCTTGGTTGATTCAACACTGAGCCGCTCGCTGCTTACGCCCTGCACCCCACCTTGGCGCGCTGGACGACGCTGGACCGGTTCGTCGGGATTTAGCGGATTGACGTTCGGTGTGTCGGTCATCGGATTCGCGACTTTCCGATCGACCGGATTGGTTTGCTGCGGAAAAACGAACTGGCAGGCGACCAGGAGGATAATGTTTGCCAGTACGAGGCGCTTCATAGGGGCGCGTGGATGCTAGCACGAAATAGACAGGATTACAGAATTTGACAGGATAAGTTTTTAGAATGCTTCTCTTGATAATCCTGTCGGGAATCCTGTAATCCTGTTCTGTTATTATCCGCGCCGTGCCAAAACTAATGATCGTTGCGGGTGAGCCGTCGGGCGACGCTCACGCTGCAGCGCTAGTGAACGCATTGCGATCGAGCGGAGTCGAAATCGACTTCTTTGGATCCACCGGACCGCTGATGCGAGCTGCGGGTGTCGAGACGATCGTGAATGCCGACGATCTCGCGATCATGGGGATCGTCGAGGTCGGACGCGTACTGCCGAGGTTCTATCGCGCGTATCGCAAACTCCGCGCAGCCGCGATTGAAAAAAAGCCCGACGCGGTGATTCTCGTCGATTGGCCTGAGTTCAACCTACGGCTCGCCACCTCCCTGCACCGGCGCGGCCTGAAAATCATCTACTACATCAGTCCGCAACTTTGGGCGTGGCGGCCACGCCGCATTCGGAATATTCAACGCGACGTCGATCTGCTGTTGTCGATCCTTCCATTCGAGGCCGCCTGGTATCACGAACGTGGAGTGGATCACGTTCAGTACGTCGGTCATCCACTTGCGGGTGAGGTTAAAGCGCTTTACGGCCGCGAAGAATTCTGTCGCCGCAACGATCTCGATCCCTCACGGCCGATCGTCTCTTTTCTTCCGGGCAGCCGGCAAAAAGAGTTAGAGAGAATTCTGCCGCCGATGCTCGCCGCCATCGAGGAGCTCGAAACCACACATCCCGAGATTCAGTCAATCGTCGTAGTGGCGCCGATCAAAGTGATCGAAGAAGGACTGGAGATCATGTTGCTGCATGATTTCGGTTTGGTAAAAGTGGTCGAACGGCAAACTCGCGAAGCACTAGCAGCATCCGACGCTGCGGCCATCACCAGCGGTACTGCAACACTCGAAGCAGCGCTGCTCGAGACGCCGATGGTCGTCGTTTACAAGGAGTCGAAGGTCAACTGGAACACGCTCGGCAAGTTGATCACTGTCCCTCACTTTGGCCTCGTAAACCTGGTGGCGGGAAAAGAGATCGCGAAAGAGTTGATGCAAGATCAACTGACGGGCAAAAATCTGGCCCGGGAAATTCTTAAACTCCTCGACCCACAAGCGAACGAAACTGCGCGCGCAGAGTTAAGCGATGTTGCGCGCAAGTTAGGCCAGCCCGGCGCCTCGCAACGAGCAGCTCAAGCAATCCTGAAATTTCTAAAAGAATTAACCGCCGATTAAACACATGATCACAGATCCGATTTAATCTGTATAATCTGCCGCCCCAAAACCTGGTTGACAGCAAGGAGAATAAAATGCGCCTTCCCTCCCGTATTCTTGTTCTGACACTTGTCGCATTCTCATCACTAGTTTTCTTTAGTATTTCCGGACACACATCTAGTTCGCCATTAATCATCAGCGAATTTCGTCTTCGTGGGCCGAATGGCGCCAACGACGAGTTCGTCGAAATCTATAACAACACGGACAGCCCCCACGTCGTTGCCGCCAGCGACGGCTCTTCCGGCTACGGCCTCTTTGCCTCGGATGGTCTGCTGCGATTCTTCATTCCGAATGGGACCGTGATCCCGGCGCGTGGTCACTTCCTTGGCGCGAACACAATCGGCTACTCAATTGGAAGCTATCCCGCTGGCAACGGAACTACCGCGACCCCAGACGCAGTGTTCGGTGACAATATTCCCGACAACGCCGGTCTCGCACTCTTCACGACTACCGACGAGGAAAACGTGTCGCTTGCGAATCGTCTGGATGCTGTGGGTTTTAGCTCTGTTCCCAACGCTCTGTACCGCGAGGGTGTCGGTCTACCCCCGCTGACCCCTTTTTCGATCGACCACAGCTTCGTGCGCCGCATTCCCGCTCTGGGAAGCAACGCTGGTCTTCCTGAAGATACGGAGGTCAACACCGCCGACTTCATCTTTGTTGACACAAACGGCACCGCGGCCGGCGCGGGTCAACGACTCGGCGCGCCCGGTCCGGAAAATCTTTCTGGTCCAAGAGACACCGGTTCCAACATCACCAATACCGTTTTCGATCCAGACCAGGCTGACAATGCTCCACCAAACGTGGCCAGAAGTTTCGTCAGCGATCCGCCAAACAATGCCACCTTCGGAAAACTTTCTATTCGCCGCACTTTCACGAACAACACCGGCGGCGACCTGACGCGACTACGCTTCCGTATCATCGACCTGTCAACCTTCCCTTCACCGTCTGGTATTGCAGATCTTCGACCGATCTCATCAAACGCGATCATCGTTGAGCGAACGGATCTCTCGGTCGAAACAGTGGAAAGCACGCAGTTGGAACAGCCACCATCACAGCCAAACGGCGGTGGTTTCAACAGCAGCATGTCGGCGGGCATCGTTAACAATCTCGCTCCCTTGCCTGATGGCGCGAGCGTCCATCTGCAATTCGTGGTGGGTATTCAACAGACCGGTTGCTACTCGCTCGCCGTCATAGCCGAAGCACTGCCTACGGGCGGCAGCGACGTCTTTCTGATCTCGGGGGACACTGAAGGCGGCTCAGGATCGTGCGCCGCTCCGACTCCGACTCCGAGTCCCACGCCGACGCCGACACCGGGTGGCACGTCTTTAATCATCAGTGAGTTTCGTTTGCGCGGTCCAAATGGCGCGAACGATGAGTTCGTCGAGATTTACAACAACAGCGACGATCCCGTTAACGTCCTGGCCAGCGACGGTTCAGCCGGTTATGCAGTTGCAGCTTCGGACGGCACCGCTCGCTTTGTGATTCCCAACGGAACGATCATTCCGGCGCGTGGTCACTTCTTAGGCGCTAACACCATCGCTTACAGTCTCGAGAATTACCCAGCGGGAATCAGCACTACTGCGACGCCGAACGCGACGTACACACTCAACATCAACGACAACGCCGGGATAGCGTTATTCCAGACTTCGAACCCGGTTAACTTCACTCTTGCAAATCGTCTCGACGCCGCCGGCTCGACGGCTGAAGGCAACGCGAATTACAAGGAGGGCAGTGGTTATCCGGCGCTCGTTCCGTTCAGCATCGATTGCAGTTTCCATCGCAAGGTTCCATCGCTCGGCGGCGGCGCGGGCTTACCGCAAGACACCAACGATAACGCCAACGACTTTCATTTCGTCGACACAAACGGCACCGCTGCGGGTGCAGGCCAACGCCTCGGTGCACCTGGACCAGAAAACCTCTCCGGTCCGCGCACACAGGGAACCGACATCGACAACTCGGTACTCGATCCGGCACAACTCGAAACCGACTCACCGAATGTATTTCGCGACAACACGAGCGATCCACCTAACAACTCAACTTTCGGTACGATCTCGATCCGGAGGAGATTTACCAACAACACCGGCAGCAACATCTCGCGGCTTCGTTTCCGCGTCGTGGATCTGACAACGTTCCCATCACCGAGTGGTGTTTCAGATCTCAGACCGAGAACTTCAGGCGATATCGTCGTGCCATTGACCGGTGGCGGAAGCGCATCAGTTCGCGGTACGACTCTCGAACAACCGCCGAGTCAAACTAACGGCGGCGGCTTCAACCGCAGTATGTCAGTGGCAGTGAGTCCGGGGGCGCCGCTCGTCAACGGCGACAGCATCAATGTTCAGTTCCTGTTGGGCATTCAGCAAACGGGCTGTTACGTGTTCGGTGTTGTCGCTGAAGCATTGCCGGCGGGAGGCAGTGAGGTGTTTCTGATTTCCGGCAACACGGAAGGCGGCGCCAGTGGTTGCGCCGCTCCAACGCCGACGCCAACGCCCACTCCGACGCCATCTCCGAGTCCGACGCCAACACCAGGCGGAACGAGCTTGATCATCAGTGAGTATCGCCTGCGTGGTCCAAATGGTGCGAATGATGAGTTCGTCGAGATCTACAACAACAGCGACGACGGCGTTAACGTTGGAACTTCCGACGGTTCGTCCGGCTACGCGCTCGCTTCGTCCGACGGCACAGCGCGATTCATCATTCCGAACGGAACCATCATTCCGGCGCGAGGCCATTTCCTCGCGGTCAACACCATCGCCTACTCGCTGGGTGGCTACCCGGCGGGAATCGGCACAAGCGCAGGTGGTGATGTCACGTACGGAACAAACATTCCCGATAACACCGGTATCGCTCTCTTCAAGACCTCGACGCCGGCTAACTTCAATCTGGCAAATCGGCTGGATGCTGTTGGACCAACCACTGAACCGAACGCGCTTTACCGGGAAGGGGCTGGTCTCGCGAGTCTTGTTCCGTTCTCCATCGACTACAGTTGGTATCGCAACATTCCATCCGATGGTGTAGGCGCCGGGCTACCGCAGGACACGGGCAGCAATGCTGATGACTTCAAGTTTGTCGACACGAACGGCACCGCCGCCGGTGGAGGACAGCGATTAGGTGCGCCTGGGCCGGAGACTCTCTCGGGTCCGGGTCATCTCAATACTGGTCCGTCGCTCGGAATCGGTTTGATCGATCCGGGCGCTGCGGGTAATGCGGCGCCGAACTACATGCGCGACTTCACCTCGGACCCGGCCAACAACTCGACGTTCGGTACAGTTTCACTGCGCCGGCGTCTCACAAACTCGACGGGCGTTAGTATCAATCGTTTGCGTTTCCGAATTATTGATGTGACGACGTTCCCCGAGCCCAATCCATCGTCTGACTTGCGGCCACGAACTTCCGGTGACGTTGTTGTTTCGGTGAGCGGAGGTGGTACGACAACCGTTCGCGGAACGGTGCTCGAGCAACCACCATCACAGCCGAATGGCGGTGGCTTCAACAGCAGCATGTCCGCCGGCTCGATCACGCTCGCTAATCCGCTGACTGACGGCAGCAGTATTGATCTACAACTGCTGTTCGGAATTCAAAAGGAAGGCGATGTGAGGTTCTGCGCGGTGATTGAGACGCTTCCGTTCTCGAATTCGACGGTGTTGTGCTTCAGCGACGATACGACGCCACCGGTTCTGACTTCGTCGGTTGCGTTGACGTCACTTTCACCAATCAACAGTGATCTGGTGAACGTCGGTCTTACGGCAAGTGCGAATGAGCCCGTGACCTTCGACGTGCGTGTGTTTGGAGACGAAGACGACGAAACACCGACTTCGACGACGCCGCTGACCGTTCACTCGCCTGATGCCAGGAACATCGCGCTCAACACACTGCAACTCAGGTCGGAGCGAACTGATGCTGGAGATGGGCGCGTTTACCTGGTAGTTGTCGCCGCGAGCGATGCCGCGGGCAACACCAGCCGTGCTTGCCACACAGTCACAGTGGCGCGGAAGAAGAAAGGAGACGTCGACTCGCAGGCCGCGGCCGCTAAGGCCTTCTGCGAGGCTAACAACGGGGCCGCCCCGCCGGGATACTTCATCATCGGCGACGGTCCAATAATCGGCCCCAAGCAATAGGTTAGGGCAGTTTCTCGTTTTTAGAACGGTTTTAACCACAAAGACACTAAGGCACAAAGTATTACCTTAGTGTCTTTGTGTCTTTGTGGTGAGATCTTCTATTTGCGATTGGAGCGCCTCGATCTGTTTTTCAAGGCGTTTGAGGTCCTCGCGCATTTGCGGCAGGCGGTTCATGTGCGCGTTCATGCGCTTGTACTGATCCAGTGGCTGCACCGGTATGCCCCACCACACGCCCGGTCGCACGATCTTTCCCGGCAAGACTCCGGCTTTCGAGCCGATGATCGCGCCTTTCTGCACTCTGGTGTGATCGCCAAACCCGACCTGGCCGCCGATCACCGCGTCATCTTCGATCACCACACTGCCGCTAATCCCGGTTTGCGCGGCGATCACAACGCGCTCACCAATGTCGCAGTTGTGGCCGACGTGGACCATGTTGTCGAGCTTGGTTCCTTTTCCAATACGAGTGCGGCCGAGTGCGGCGCGATCGATACACGTGTGCGCGCCGATCTCAACCTCATCTTCGATCACCACGGTTCCGATCTGCGGAAACTTTTGATAGCCGAGCTCGTGACGAACGTAGCCGAAACCATCGGCGCCAACACACACGCCCGCGTGGAGTATCACGCGGCTTCCGATCGACACACCGTCATAAAGCACAACATTCGGATGCAACACGCAATCGTCACCAACTGTGACGTTCGCACCAAGCACAACTCCCGCCTCGAGTCGTGTGTTAACACCAACACGCGCATGCTCACCAACACAAACGTGCGGTCCAATATAATCAGTGAGTGCAATGTCAGCGCTTTCTGCAACCACGGCGGTCGAATGAATCGTTGGCTCACGACGCACAGGCGGATGAAGTGCGGCGCCTGCCAACGCAAAGGCAAGCTTCGGATGTGAAACTTCGATCAACGTACGGCCGGGAAACTTATCAGCCAGCCCGTCCTTCACGATCAGGCACGACGCTTTGCTCTCCGTAGCCGCGCCAAACAGTTTCTCGTTTTCAACGTACGCAATCTCGCCATCACCGGCGTTATCCAGGTCGGCAATCTGTTCGATCTGTGTTCCACCGTCGCCGGTAACGCGACCACTCACGATCTCCGCGAGTTCCTGGACTCTGATCTTCATGCTCTTATGAATCCGCGTTTCGAGTTGCGAATGAACCTCAACAGATGGGCAACGTTCTCGTCGTCAACTTGTTCGAGCTCACGCAAAGCATCCTGAAGCGGCATCGTCGATCTGCATAACAACTTGTACGCGTCTTTCAGCGCACGTCGCTCTTCTTCAGAAAAACCGCCGCGCCTTAGACCCACGCTGTTCACGCCGCGCAATCTGGAAGGATTCCCATCAGTGATAAAAAACGGCAACACATCCTGCACGATCTTCGACTTTCCGCCAACCATAGCGTACCGGCCCATCCGTACAAACTGATGCGCGCCGACGTTGTTCGACAGAAACACGTGGTCCTCGATCTCGATATGTCCGGCAAGCGCGGCTTCGTTAGCGAAGATGTTGTCGTCGCCAATCACGCAGTTGTGCGCGACGTGAACGCCGACCATAAAAAAGTTGCGTGAACCGATCCGCGTGCTTGTTCCCTCGCCATTGCCGCGATGGAAGGTGCAAAACTCGCGAATGATATTGTCGTTGCCGATCTCTAAATAGCTCGTTTCGCCTTTGAACTTAACATCCTGCGGCTCGCCCCCGAGGACCACGTGCTCAAAAATACGGTTGCGGGCACCGATTTTGGTATAGCGCTTGATGACAGTGTAGGCCCCAATCTCGCAATCTGGGCCAATTTCTACGTCCTTTTCGATTATTGCCGTTGGATGGATCGCCATTTGCTCGACTAGATTACACGAAGAAACCGCGAATTTACGCTAATGAGCTGTTGTGAATCTTATAAATCCTGTTCTATGATGCTCGACTGTTTGGGCCGTATTGTGTGAAGAGGAGCCGAAAACCTTTGTTTAGTGATCAGTTTCGCCGAGGGGAGTCTGAAAAAGGTAAGTTAGCGGGAGTTAAAGGCTCCCGGCTAATCTCGGGTCTCTCGGATGTAGCCTGGCGGGCGTTCCAGTCAGTGAACCAGCGCCTGCCGGAAGGTGAATCCATCCGTCCGAATTGGGCTCCAGGCCCACTGCTCAAATCCTACGAGCGAAGTGCTCCACCTCTTGGTTTCCCGCGCGAGACCGATAGTCTTTGTCCAACCTGCGTAAAAGAAGTTCGTAACGCTGTCATCTCCGGCGCGGTGCCGCTCGAGACCTTGATGCACGAGCACCCCGGCGAAATCAAAGCGCAGATAGTTGAAGACAACGGCCAGGTCGTCATGCGTAAGGATTGTCCGAAGCATGGTCAATTCGAAGATGTGATGTCGACCGATCCGGCGTTCCTCGAGAGAATCGAGTCGCTCTTCTTTGGTCGCGACTTCCGCGCTGCTGAAGACAAAGACGTTCATCATCACGGAACTTCGAATATCAAGTTTGGCCGTGGCGCTGTGTTGACTGTCGATCTAACCAACCGCTGCAACATGATGTGCAATCCGTGCTTCATGGACGCAAACCAGGTTGGCTATGTTCACGAGCCGACGTTTGAAGACACGAAAGCGATCCTTGATCGCGCAGTTTCATTCAAACCGAAACGGCAAGTCATCATTCTTTTCTCCGGCGGTGAGCCGACGCTTTCACCGTACTATCTCGAGGCGGTCGCTTACGCGAAGAAGATCGGCTTCTATCGCATTCTTGCCGCAACAAACGGCATTCGCTTCGCTGAGGATCTCGAATTCTGTAAGGCCGCTAAAGCAGCCGGACAGCACGGCGTGTATCTCCAGTTTGACGGAGTCAGCGAAGAGAAGAACAAGCATCGCGGCGTCGGTAATTTGTTTGACGTGAAGTTGCGCGCGATTGAGAACCTCGCGGCAGCAGGTATCAAAGTCACGCTCGTGGTGACGATCGTCAACAACCTGAATAACGACGGCATCGGACAGATCGTCGAGTTTGCCGCCAAGAACATCGACAAGGTCCAGACGATCGCCTTCCAACCGGTTTCGTTCACCGGGCGCGACGAAGACATCTCCGACGAGCTGCGCAAGAAGTGGCGATACACGCTCGCGGGCATGACTCACGATCTCAAGAACCAACTCGGAGGACACATTCAACCGCTGCGCGACTGGTTCCCGCTTTCGTCTTACTCAGCGTTCACCAGCGTGATGGATATGTTGCAGGGCGCCGACGCTCCCTGGGGTTGGTCTTCGTGTAATTGCCATCCAAACTGCGGCATCTTCAGCCTGATGGTTGTTAACCGGCACACCGGTGAATTCAGATCGCTGTTTGAGTTTTTCAACTACGAGCAGTTCATGAAAGACGTGGCGGTGATAACCGATACGGCGCGCGGCCGCAAACTCTCTTACGCCCAACTCGGCATGGCGATCATGCGAAACTTCAGCGCCGAACGAGCGCCGGAAGGTTTCCCGATCTCGCAGATCATCAATCTGTTCAAACCTTCGTCAACTAATTCAAACTCCGACCGCAACGACCGCATGGCCCAGAAAACTGCGGATGCCAACGACACGTGGCGCGTGTTGTGTGTCGAAGGAATGTGGTTCCAGGATCTTTTCAACTACGACTTTCGTCGCACTGAGATGTGCGTGATTCCTTACGGCACTCAGGAAGGCGAGATCTCTTTCTGCGCTTACAACACCGGCGTCGGCTGGCGGCAGATCATCGAGAACATGCACAAGACTGCCAATCTCGCCGAGTGGTATGAGGAGCATGGACGTCACAAAGTCTATGCCGCCGGTAAGCCAGTTCCGCTGAATACTACGAAACATTCTTTAAGTCTGCCGATCATTCAGGCAGTGTTAGCCCAGGACGCTGATGAGCCGCCGGTTCAAACAAGTCCTTATCTGATTGAAGACGAAGAAACAGTTTCGGTTTAGGCTTTACCACTCTCTCCATTGTTCCAATTTACTTTCTGTCCTAGTCGCGGGCTCACGCTCGATTTGTGTGTTTAGACTCAACCTCGTTAAAGGAGATGACCCCCAATGAGAAAACTCCTGTCTGCCAGTCTCATGCTCACGCTTAGCCTGAGCGTGCTGGTTTTCCCAGTTTCATCGCAAACTCAGGATCCCAGCCCGGCAACCGCCCAAACACCATCGACTTCCTTAACCAACAAAGACGTACTGGAGATGATCAAAGCTGGTCTGACTGCCGACGTTATCGTGGCGAAGATCAAATCGACGCCATCCAGTTTCGACACCAGTCCTACGGCTCTGGCGGAGCTAAAATCCGCAAACGTTCCCGACGCGGTTATTCTCGCGATGGTTAATGGACCGAACGCTGCGAGTTCGGCTGCTGTATCAGAGGAAACGGTCAACGTCCCAGATGGGACGGAGATAGAGGTTCAACTTACGAACAACGCGTCCGGCGAGGAGCTGAAGGTTGGAGCCATCGTGGATTTTGTTGTCCTGAAACCGGTGCAGGTGAACGGACTGACCATCTTCGAAAAGGATGCCCAGGCCCGTGCGCGAATCACGACGGCGAAGAGAGCCGGCCACTGGGGCAAGGCTGGCAAGCTCGAGTGGGCCATGCAGGATGTGTTGGCAGTTGACGGCAACCGCATCCCGGCACGCTTTATACAACGCCAGATTGGAGACAGCAAAGGCGGCACGGTTGCGGTCGCGGCTGTTGCGACCACGGTGTTGCTCGGGCCAGTTGGTCTACTGTGGGGATTGAAGAAGGGCAAGCCGGCGATCATCCCCGCCGGTAATCGCTACAGTGTGTTTGTTAACGGCGACACCAAGATCAAAGGCAAACAGCCGGCAGCAGTGACGGCAGTTGAGTGAACAGGCCAACTCACGCATAATGGCCGACGCATGAACGTCAAACGAAACCTCGGCAAACTGCGCGATATCACCAGGCTGTTCGTCTTTGGACTGCCGAAGTTTGCCGTTGGCTCAATCGACGTTACGAACCGTTGCAACCTGCGCTGCGAGCATTGTTACTTCTTTGCCGAAGATCACGACAACGAGAAGGAGCTTTCGATCGAGAAGTGGTTGGAGAAGCTCGAAGCCATGAAGGCCGCCGGTCATCCCATGATGCTTTGCACGTGGGTGGGCGGCGAACCGATGGTGCGGAAGCAACTGATCGAGGTGGGCCGAAAGTACTTTCAGCACAACACCATTGTTACTAATGGGACGATGGAGTTGCCGGATTGGCCCAACTGTACCTGGGTCATTTCAATCGACGGCACTGAAGCAGCTTTTGCGCGTATGCGCGCGCCCGGCATCTATCAAAAGATTAAGCAGAACGTCATCGACCATCCCGAGCTGAACATCCAGATCTCGTGTGTGCTGACAAGCATCACACAAGATTGTGTGGAAGACTTGATCAAGGAATGGGGACCGATCGCGCGTGGCGGGATCATCTTCGACTTCTTCACGCCCGTGACCGGACTGGATGAAGCACTCTGGCTCGATTGGCCTACGCGCGATCGTTTGATCGATCAGATCCTGTCGCTGAAGAAGAAGTATCCGGGCTACATCAACATGCTCGACTCGACACTCGAGCTGATGCGATCCGGGAAGGCGAAGAAGGTGACGGACAATTGCGAGTTTCGTTTGAAGGCTTTTGCGTTTGGACCAACCGGCGAGCAGAAGGGGAAATGCATGATGGGCGACAACGCCGACTGCGATCGCTGCGGCTGCGTCGTACCGTTTCACATGGCGACGATCAGCAGCCGCCGGTTGATGATCAAGGAATCGCTGAAACGCGCCACAGGTTTTTAACCACGGATTTTCACGGATGAACGCAGATCAGATTGGAGTTCATCCGTGAAAATCTGTGGTTAGTTTTTACTCGCCGTCATTGGCACTGGGCCTCTGCACTTCACGCAACTGCGCTACTACGTCGCGCAAGCGCAATGCAAGATCCTCGATCGTCTTCACTCGTTTCCGAGACCGCTCGCTCAAGTCTTCACGTAACAGCAGCTGGGCCTGGCCCAGCACTCCCGTTAACGGATTATTAATTTCATGACGAATGCGGGCCACGAGGTTGGCAGTCTCCTCCAGTTTCAGCCGATACTCCGCTAGCTGAGCGTCCTTATCGTGTTCAGTCATCGATTCTCCGTAATGTGCGCGCGGAAAACAGAGGAAACAAGCAGTTGTCTTATTCTTTACTTCAGGTGTGTGCCGCTCCTACTACGTACAACGAGCCCATTGTGCATCTTGAACGATAAGAGTTCAAGCATTAGTTTTTCTTAACACGATTTGGCTTCAAATTACAGCTGATTTTTTTGATCTTGTACTTCTGGCGCCACTTTTATGGCCCCTGTTGACAAGCGCACGCGCGATACGTAAATTCAAACTCCCTTGCTGGGAGGTCGTCCAATGGTAGGACTCCAGACTCTGGATCTGGCTATCGGGGTTCGAGTCCCTGCCTCCCAGCCAAGAAAATTCAAATACTCACGTGTCTCGCGACCTCGTGCGCCCACTGACGCAAAAGCCGCAAAAAGACCCACCCTTTAATGCAGCCGCGTCAACAAAAAGGAGGTTGATCATGAAACGGCGTCACATCCTCATACTCATCACACTTGGCCTAACCTTTTCAGTAGTAATCCGCGCAGCGGAGATGAGCAATTGCAGTCCAGCCATATCGCCGCTCAACATGGCTTGGCCACCGAGGGACACCCAGGATGAACGCGGACGTGATGAAGTGCAGGTCACAGGAGACGTGCGAGGTACTGTGACCGATCCAAGCGGAGCT
The DNA here is from genome assembly GCA_044867735.1 of Pyrinomonadaceae bacterium. Lineage (GTDB taxonomy): Bacteria > Acidobacteriota > Blastocatellia > Pyrinomonadales > Pyrinomonadaceae > PSRF01. The sequence goes on from JBIOVO010000228.1 coordinate 12,807, forward strand.
GTCATCCCCGGTGCTAAGGTCACACTTGTTTCCCGAAGCCTTACCCGAGAGACAACCACTGACGCGAGTGGTCGGTATGCATTCCGTGCAGTACCGATCGGCTCGTATCGTCTTACCGTCCGCGTGCCTGGATTTGCAGTGGACAGGCGAAGTGTCCGGGTTCTTATAGGTCGCACTTCGCAGACTGACTTTCAACTTCAAAGCGGGCCATTGCCGACGCCATCGCCCTCTGCTATTCCCAGCGCCACGCTTACTCCATCCCCGACGCCTCCACCTCCCAGTCCATCTCCAACCAATACACCGACGCCGGCAAATTCGCCAACGCCGGCAGCTTCGCCAACGTCAACAACGATACCGATTTCTTTGGATCCATTCGAAGCGGAAGTGCAAAAGCTCCTCGATCGTGCAATCGCATTTAATCCACCGTCTGAGATGCGTCAGGGTGCCACCGAAATCATCTCTGCACGTATCGCGTTTCAGGAAATACCAAAGGAAGTTCTCATCGAAGGACTACCGGGCCGTGGTCAACCTCAGGTTGAACGGATCAAGGTTAGCTCCGTTATGAAGGTCACACTCATCGGAGATCACGCGGCGTTCGCAATTCAGAACCTGAATAACGAAGAACAGGCGGTAGCCGGAAAAGAGTTCGCACAATGGGAATGGAGAGTCACGCCCCTCGTATCCGGAAACCAGGAGTTGGTCCTTCGCGCTTCGGCAGTAATCTCAACGCCCAACAGACCTGAGAAGAACGTCGACATACCAGTCCTGCATAAAACAATTAAGGTTCGCGTAGATCCTTTCTATGCCTCGCGAAGATTTATCAGTAACAACTGGCAATGGCTCTGGACTGCGCTGGTAGTTCCGATCGCGCTAGCTGTTTGGAGGTTGAGAAAACGGAAGAAGACACAACGGGCAGGGTTCAGGTAACCTTCCGTTTCAGTCGAGTAGATTTGTGGGAGGGACACTAAACCATGCAAACGGTCTATGAAGCCGCAGGCAGTTTCGAAGGAATGCTGAGGTTGGCTCATGCCTGGCACACACGCGTGCTGGAGGACGAAGTGGTTAGCCATGCGTTTAGCCACGGATTCCACCCTCAACACACCGAGCGCCTCGCCGCTTACTGGGCGGAGGCGCTTGGTGGGCCAGCAACGTACTCCGACCGTTACGGTGACGAGACGTCAGTAGTGCGGATTCACAGCGGTAACGGCCCACACGAGGAGATGGACCAGCGAGCGATCGCCTGTTTCGATCAGGCGCTACAAGATGCGGGACTCGACAGCGACGAGCGTCTCAGACACGTGCTGCACGATTACTTCGCGTGGGCAACCACGACTACGATGGCGCGCTACCACGACTCAGAGGATGATGTGCCGGACGGTTTGCAGATCCCGAAGTGGTCCTGGAACGGACTCGTCAGTGGCTCAGAGTCCGGAGAGGTATAAACGTCTTAAGGCTCTCACCTCGACCGATAAGTCACATACGTCAGTAACCAAAATCCCCTTCCGTACGTGGGCCAAATATATCTTCCTCAATCTGGCTTGCTTTCTTTGGGAAACCGGACGCGTATGCCATCAAGCTCGGAGCCCCTCGTTTCTTCACTTCTTCCTCTATTTCAGGAGTGAGCACAGATTTTCTGGGATAGCTCGGACCATCGAACTGCGGGTTCTTGTAGAGCCATGCTGCCGACCCTTCTACGTCATCTTGCAGACTCCTCTTCCTGCTTGATCGATCAGATTTTGAAGGAAGGTCCTGAACGCGCATTTGCTTCAAAAGATCGCCTTCGGCCGCTCCGCCATAGCATCTACTCTTTTGCAGCACACTGTAGCCTTCGGCATTGTATCTCCAGTGCTCGAAGCTCACCGCGAATGACGGCCCCAACCATGCGTCGGCTACGACCGCCGTCGCTTTATCAAAACCAAAAATGCCGGGCGGGTCTGCGAGAATTGCAAAAACATGCCAACCATTCCCACACAGGTAGGCATAATCATTCACGTCCGCCTGGTGGACGAGTCTGTAGAAAGTAATCATGCCGTGTTCGTCGCAATTTCCCCCGCGCGCTCTTCTCGCTGCGATCGCAGCGCGCCTAACGGAATCCTCCGCACCGTAGTTGACCCTTGCCTCCATTCGAGCCACCCTCACAGCGCTCATGTTCCGTCCTTTTGATTCTTCTACCGCCTCCCTGATATTGCCCGGCCCGTGAATAAGCTTTTCCTGCGTATAAATGAGAGCCTTCTGGGCGTCCTTGATCCTCCTGCTTATCTTTGCGGAGTTTTTAGTGCTGCTTGCGTAGGACGCATATTGTTCAAATTCCTTCTCATACTTGTACTTGGAACGCTGAATAACTTGCCGCGAGTTGTTTTGTGGAACGGGTGAAACGCTCGACTCTGGTTTCGCGTTGCGCATTTGAGCCTGGATGGCATTGGCCCGATGGGTTGCCGGCGAATGACATACAGCGGACTTCGCCCCTGTGCTCTTTGACTGACACGCAAGCGTTTGCTGCTTCCCTACGGCTTTTCGCTGCAAGACTAGCGGCGTCGCCTGTGGCCTGTACGCCGGAGGCGCAATCGGTGGTTTATGCTTCTGCGGAAAGGCCGCAATCTTAGGTTGAATGGCAAACCGTTGTGCTTGATGCTTTACTTGTTCTCGCGCTGTGAGAGAGGCTGGCTTGCCTGGCTGGAATCTTCGAGGCTCCATAGTTACTGCTTCCCCTTACCAAAAATCTCGCGGCCAACTCAACGTTAGCCAGGATGAAGAGGCGCGTACACTATGCTCGTAGCAATCAGTTGTCAATAAAAATCAATCTTTGCTAACAACATAAAATCAATCTTTGCTCCGGAGGAGCGACATGTTTATAGAGCTGCCGTTCCTTAAGCATCCCGCTCCGTCAGGAGCGGAATGTAGCAAGACACACATTGCGCTCCGCTGGAGCGCACAGATCTTTAGCCCCGCATTATCTATAAACATAGTGCTCCTACCGGAGCTTTGCACAAAAAGTCAGGTTTAGCCTGCGAAGCAGGCGTGTGCCTAAAGCCTGGGGCGTGAGCCCCAGGAAACAAGATTAGAATAAGGATCGGAGCCCGCGCAGCGGGTGAAAGCTGCACAAACGTTACGGCTGTCGCCCGTTTTCACGGGCTGTTGCGTTCTGCTTGAG
>JBIOVO010000229.1:0-21122 GCA_044867735.1 Pyrinomonadaceae bacterium
CTGGGAGGAAACAAAGGCACCGGGTCTGTCAGTCAACATCAATAGTTACCGCCGTTCATTGCAGCGCGAACACCTGCGCAAAATGATCGGCATGGTATTGCGAGACGCCGCCGTACCAGAAGACGCACGCACTCTGGCGCGTCAAAGTCTTGTAACTCTTCGCGGGCAATTGCAGCGAACTGTTTCAAGGCCCGGGATGACATCGTCTCTTGAGGTTAGAGCGCACCTGGCTGAATCCATCGCCCGCATTGACGAGGCGTTGAAAGCCGGCATGCAACGGACGGCGTTCTAATTGGACTGGACGTTTTGTAGGGGCGGCACTCCGTGGCCGCCCCTCTCACGAATAGCGCCTGTTTCCTAACTTCGCAACCTCTTTCCGTCTGCCCGGCGGCGGATACCGCTCGGTACCCCAGTAGCCTGTTCCATCACCAAAACTCAAAACCTGCATGATAGCTTTGAACATAGTCGCGTCAGGCCAGCGCTTCTCACGGACACCTGTCTCCCAGGCTGCCACATTTCCTGCCGTTAGCGTACAGGTCTCGCCTGGTTTAATTGGAACGTCGTCACTCGTCGCTTTCGTCACAATATCGCCCAATTCCGCTCGGCCATATGTGAATGAAAAAATAATCTCCGGACCACTACCCTCGAACTTCACACCAGTGTCCATTACGATCTCCAGGTAGTAAATCGGCTTGTCTCCGGTGTTTGTCACTTCAAGCTCAAACTCTCTGAGCCACTTTTCATTCTTTAGATCTTTAAACGACTCCTCCTTCTCCTTTTTTACTTTGATCTTGATCGGAATATGAGCGGGAATCTTGTTTTCAAAGACTCTTTCCTGGATTGCTGCACTACTCGACGTTAGACGTGAGGCGATCACGAGAACACCAACTATTGAGAGGACGATTACGACAGCGAGAGTCTTTGCCACTGCGTTCGGGTTGTTTGCTGAGGAATCCATGAGTTCACTCCTTTGAGGACTGTTTCGTGAGTGGTTATGCTACGCCGATTTTCGGCAAGGAGTCTGTACAGAGCACATAAAACTATACTTACACTGCAACGTCAAGGAATCGCTGCTATTGTCACAAACGAAAACGGCAGGTCCAATACTCATTGAACCTGCCGCAAATAATTCTGGTGAGCCGTGGAGGGCTCGAACCTCCGACCCGCTGATTAAGAGTCAGCTGCTCTACCAACTGAGCTAACGGCCCTTGCGTGTGACGCGCAAAAAATTATACGTGCCAACTCCGGAGTGTCAAGCAAGCCTCACGAAAAGACACCAGCAGCACAAACCAAAACCCAAATCAGTCAACGCTCGAACCCAGATCAATTTGTGATTTTTGTGCCTCTTAGTGGCGACCTAGGTTGTCGCGGCGCACTCGCTGTCGGACAGCAATCGGTGGACGGCATTGATCAAACCTTCGATATCCGGTTTGGCGACAAAGGCGGCGGCGCCGGCCGCAAACGCTTCGCGCCGGTGAATCTCGTAAGCATCACCCGTGTAAAAGATGCACGGCACACTCGGAGTTATCTTCAGTAACGTTCCGCAAAGCTCGACACCCGTCCCATCAGGCAAACGTTTGTCGAGGACGTAAAGATCATACTGTGTCTCGGCAGCCATTTTGCACGCCTCTTCCACTGTTCCCGCCACGTGCACTTCGTAATCCTCTTCAGATAGCAACATCTGTAGCATTTCTGACGTGTCGCGGTGATCGTCTACACAAAGCACACGACATTTGGGGCTTGTCATGTATGGAGAAACCTCCTTGTACGGGTCCGTCGTGTTCGGGCTAACCACTGAAAGCAGGAGAAGCAGTGGGAGGCTGGATTATAAGCTTAGACCTTCACACAAACAATCCTGGAAGCCGGGATTCATTCGCGCTTTGATTAAGATTACCTACGTATTTCGGATCGTTCACCTTTCTTGCGATCCAGTACTAGACAAGGTGGGCAGCCCTCCTGCCCACCGCCAGCAAATCCGCCCCATTTTTCACTGATTTAACGCGGCTCAGCCCGGGGACTCTTCATCGCCTTGAGAAGCTGAGTGAGCATCTCGAGGTCTTCATCTTCGGGTTCGAGCTGCCGATATTTTTCGAGGGTCGCCGAAGCCGCATCGAAATCCCCAAGCTTGTGATAGACGAGTGAGAGGTTGAAATAGACGAGCGAAAAGCCCGGTTCGATCTGGGCGGCAGCTTCGTAGTGAAGTTTCGCAAGCTGCAAATCGCCGGCGTCGTAGTAAAGGTTCGCCAGGTTGTAGTGAGCTTCAACGTGGCGCGGATCGTTTTTGAGTGAAAGCGTAAAGTTGTCGAGGGCATTCGAAGTTTGCCCGCGTTCGAGATTGATGATCCCGAGGTTGCAATATGCTTCCGCAACGTTGTCGCCTTCGCTGATCGCTTCCTGATAATGGTCCGCCGCCTTCGTGTCTCCCTGCTCGTGCAGCAGGAGCGCTTCTTCGAAAGGCGTTAGCAGACGCGCGAGCCGAGGTGTTTCGACGCGGAACAGATTTAACTGTCCCTGAAGTTCGGCCTCAATCTGTCGGATGCTGTGACCTTGCGCGCGCAGTTCGCGGACGCGTCGAAACTGCGTGAGCGCATTGAAATCGTAAACGACATCGGGTGTTTGTGAAGAAGCCTGGATGATGCCTTGTTCGGTCCAGCGGCGAATCGTTTTTTCGCTCAGACCGAAGAGTTGCTTGATCTCTTTGATGGTGTAAGAAGATTTGACACGTTGGTAATCTGCCTTGGACGGGACAGGTGAGGGAAACGAGATAACCTTCGTGCTCGAATCTTTCATTAGCAACGAAAAAAACAGTTCAGAGCTTTGTTAAGAACAGCACTCTAAACGTAAAACTAAGTCCCGGTTAACCAACCTTTCGCTTCTTTGCTGTACGCGGTTTGACGAGTTCGATCTGCGGTTTCTTCTTCGCAGTTGCCGGCGCCTTCACCATCGGCTTACGGCTCGACGCCTGCAAGCTCTGCTTCAGGGCGCTCATGATATCGAGTCGCGGCACTTCTTCAACCGCCTCGAATTCGACGACCTTGCGACCCTTGATCTTCGAGTCGATTAACGTCCGGAGTGCGTTGAAGTAATTGTCTTCAGTGTCGATGTCCGCGATGCTCGTGGCCATCTCCTCCACCAGCGTGGTGGCGAGTTTCAGTTCGTTCTTGTTCAGCTTTGACGCGTCGAGCTTCTGCACGTTCTCGAGGTCGGGCACGTCCTCCATTTTTCGCAGCTCGTGTGGATAGTGAAGCTTTTGCAAAACCAATCCATCCTCATGAGGAAACACCGCGACGAGATCCTCACGATCTCTCAGGACGACTTTACCGACGCCGATCTTGCCGGTCTGCTTCATTACCTCGCGCAGCAGCGCGTAAGGTTTTTCGGAGACTGGGCCATCAGGTCCGGCAAAGTACGGTGCGTCGTAGAAGGTGCTCGGGATCTCTGAACGATCGACAAACCCGACTATGTCGACGGCCTTGGTCGTTTTGATCTTGATCTTGGCGACGTCGTCAGGCTCGACGATCGCGTAACGATCGGGCTCGTACTGATAGCCCTTGGTGATCTGATCGTTGGTCACAACCTGGTTACACTTCTTGCAGCGCTTGTCGTAGCCGATGGGGCCAAAATCCTCGCGGTGCAACTGGTTGAACTGAATCTTTTCGCTGGTTTCGATCGCGTTATAGATGCGAACCGGAATGGCGACCAGCAGAAAGCGGATGTGACCCTTCCAAATAGATCTCATATCAAGTCTCCTCGCGCGAAACGCGTGCCGTATTATGCCACGGATTACACAGAATTTCACCGATAATCCGTTTTGATGCGGCTAGATGGAGTGGAGGAGCGCGGTGCGCATGGCGCCGGCCGATTGCCAGCGGTGGGCAGGATCCTTTGCAAGGGCCCGATCGATGATTTCACACACAAGATGCGGAATATGGGGTCCGCGCTGGCGCAAAGGGACCGCCGGCTGTTCGAAAATGGCACGAATGGTGTCGTTGACGGTTCCGTTTTTACTCAAATCAAGGGCGAGGGAGCCAGTTAACAAGCTGTACGCCGTCATACCAACCGCGTAAATGTCAGACTGCGGTTTCACGTCGCGAAAATTTCGTAGCTGCTCCGGTGGCATGTAAGCCAGCGTTCCGGCCATCTCGCCGGCCATCGTCACGCCACTCATGCCCGAGTGAGTAAAACTCTTAGCGAGACCAAAGTCCGTGAGCTTGGCCAGCAGGTTCGGCGAGTGTCCCGAAACCAGGATGTTCTGATCCTTGAAGTCGCGATGAATATAACCCTGCTCATGCGCAAACGATAATGCATCCAGCGCCTGCGAGATGATCGAGATGCCGTCCTCGTAGCAAAGTTTGCCGCCCTGATCCTCTGCGAGCTTCGAAGCATCAGCGCCATCCACAAACTCGGTTACAAGATAAACGACGCCATTATGCGTGCCACGATCGATAAACTCGACGATGTTCTTGTGTTTGAGCGCGGCGGCGACATCGATCTCGCGCATGAAACGTCGCATCGCTTTGTCGCTAACCGCAAACTCCGGCAACAACGTCTTTATCGCAACCGGTCGCCCGGTGCGTTGCTCGCGACCGAGCATCACCGTGCCCATGCCACCGCGTCCGAGCAGTTTTACTGTGTCGTAACCGGGAATCGCCTGGGGCGAACGCTTGAATTCAATGCGACAGTCTTCGCAGAGAAACGTCATATGCTCATCCGGCGTTGAGGCCTGCGCCTGTTCTCGCCGCCCGCAGTTCAAACACTCAACCATCACGAGCACCGGGCGTTTTGGAATTCCAGCGTCCTGCGTTGTTTCAGATAAGTCTTCAGCGGTGACTTCAACCACCAGGATCGTCTCGCCACACTGAATGCGATCGCCATTTTTCAAGGACGCATTCTGCACTCGTTGACCGTTGAGAAAAGTTCCGTTGGTTGATCCCAAGTCACGCAGGAACGAGTGCGGTGGATTCATCTCGAGCAGGCAGTGATTACGTGAGAAGTAACGATCGTCGGGCAAGCAAAGGTGAGCTTCCGGATTTCGACCAATCAGGAAGCTATCGTGCTGAGCAAAAGAAAAGATGCGGCCCTTGTATGGACCGGCGCTGACTTTCAGGTTGACTTGCATTTACGGGAGTTAGCGATTGATCGAAAGATCATCAAACGCCACTTCATGAATGTCGCTGGTGTAGAGGCCGGCGCGGCCACGCCTTAGGTTTTCGCTGTCTGTGATACGCGTCAGAAACTGGCCGTTGGCATAAAACGTCAACTCGTTGCCTCGAGCTCTGATCTCCAAAACGTTTGGGGTGCTGCCGGAATTGATCGCGCTGGATTTTGTTCGCTCAACCAGCGACGACTGGTTGCCATCCTTGTGCATGATGATCTGATACTCCGGCTCGTCGCCCGGATAGATCAGCAGCGCATAATCCTCGAGACGTTTGGCCTTGGACTGCATGCAGTGGACCATCAAGCCGAAGCCTGCCGAAGGAACACCCCCGTCAACACTGCGAGTAGTGACTTTCACCGTTGCGTTCTCGGTGTTGTAATCGTCTGACGGCGCGTACATCACGACGAAAGTCTTCTCTCTCGACACCATGTGATACTCACCGGCGTCGTACCAGATCCGACCGTATTGCGAGACACCCACGCCCCATTTCTGCTGGCTGAAATCATCCGCGAGCGATCCCGGTGGGCTAACAGTCGAGTTTGTATTTGCGTTTGCGTTGTTGGTGTTCGACGCGATGTTTGAGTTGCGATTTTCGTTCCGGCTGTTTGCGTTCAGGTTACTGTTATTACTGTTCGCTCCCAAACTCGCCAGGGCGATCAGCATGACGACCAAACCAATGCCGATGATGAAAATGGCGGCGAGTCCACCAAAGATCCACCAGACCGCATTCGACTTTTTGCGTGGTGCAGGCGCAGGCGTCGGCGACCACTGTGGCTGTGGCTGTGGCGGCGGTGGCGGTGGAGGCGTTGGCGTTGTTGGTCTGGCAGTGACCGGCGGCGTGGGTCGGTATATCTCAGTCGGCGGAGGCTCAGACGTATCTCTCGGGCCGGGATACCGAATCGTCGCGTTCGGATCGGGCGCATCGCTTGTAAGCGGCGTTCCGTCCTCCAAACAAAAGTTCAGGGAAAGGTCGGTGTATGTGCGGTTACAGCTTGGGCAGCGCTTCATCGGGAGCGTGGATCAGCGTTCTTACGTGTCAATCAGTGGCACAGATTATAGGAAAAGCTCAAACCATCTCAAGCGCTAATCGGCTTTCCGCAGCGCCCGCAGAATTTAGTACCGGCCGGATAGCTGCTGCTGCAACCACGGCAGAACACTTCGACGGGCTTTGGTGGGCGCCAGTCGAGCGAGGCATTTCCGATCGGAATACCGCAACGTCCGCAGAACTTCGTGCCCGCGGGATAGTTGGTGTGGCAGCGCCCACACGTGACCGTAGTGAGTGTCGCCGGGGGCGGCGGACTCAACGGCGCAGTTTGTGGAACTGGCTGAAAACTCGTGTTACCGCAGCGGCCGCAAAACTTCACTCCTTCGGCAAAACGTGAGTTGCATTTGGTGCACATGACGACTACCAACGTCGTCGAGAGTCCACCATGTTTGCTATCCAAACTCCCACCACGCGAAGGCGTGAGTTGATTCTTCGACGTGGCGACTTTGAGCTGCGCTTCGATGATCTGTTCGGCGATGTCGCTGCGAATCTCGATGACGCGTTCGTCGTCTGGTTCACCTGATTTCGACACTCGAAGCACATGTTGTCCTGGCGCCAGTGAGGTCAGGATCACGCGACCCGATCGCCCGACGCTCCCATAGCGTTCGTCGTCAACATAAACTTCGGCGCCGGACGGCGCCATGATGACGAGTCTTGAATCGCCGCGCTTTACTGTTTCCGAGGTTGCAGAAACGGCGGCGCTAAAACTCTCCAGCCATTCAGTTGCACTAGCAGGACGGTCGGCAGGCTCTTTCGCCAACGCTTTCATGATCGACGTTTCGATGTCAGTGCTCACGTCCGAACGCAGGGTCGAAAGGGCGGGCGGCGCCTGGGTCAGTTTTTGCGCGATCAATTGTGTGATGTTGCCGGAGAAAGGTGGACGGCCGGCGAGCATGTGATACGCAATCGTTCCCAGAGCGTAGATGTCGGCGCGTGCGTCGAGTTGATCGCCGGGCTGCATCTGCTCGGGCGCCATGTATTCCGGAGTGCCGATGATTCCCCTCGAGGCGGGCCCGCTGGCTGATGTGACTTCCGAACGATCGGCGTTGACGATCTTGGCGAGACCGAAGTCGCCGACCTTTACGAAACCGTCTTCACCACCGGTCTTCCGTTTCTGCTGCATCAGGAAAATGTTCGCCGGCTTGAGATCGCGATGAAGAATTCCTTCGTCGTGTGCTGCTTCAACGCCGGCAACAACCTGGCTCATGATTGTCACTGCTCTTTGCGGGCTCACCGTTCCCTCACGACGCAGAAGGTGATAGAGAGTCTCACCTTCAACGTATTCCATCACGAGAAAGAAGACTCCATCTGCGCTTTTGCCGAAGTCAGTGACGTCGACGACGTTCGGATGGCGAATCGATGCAGCCGCGCGTGCTTCGCGTTCGAAACGCGCGATTGCTTCACCTTCCTGGAGATCCTCGTCGTTGAGAATGTCGGGCCGGACTGTTTTGACCGCAACGCGGCGGGTAATCAGGTTTTGATCGCGGGCGAGATAGACCTGACCCATTGCGCCGCGGCCGAGACGTTTCTCGAGCAGGTAACGGGAGGCAAGCAGTCGTGGGCCGGGCAGAGTATTCTTCGTGTTTGCTTGATCGTCGGGGCAGGTGACTACCTCGTCCTCATAGCAAACTTCACAACGGGGACACTCGCGCATAGGCCGGGGATTCTAGCAGAACAGCATTCGCGGACAAGACTTAACCACAAAGACACGAAGACACAAATTGTAATTAAACTGTTTGGTGGCTTTGTTTCTTTGTGGTTAAAAACCGTTACGGATCACGCCTCCGCAAGATCCGCGCAGCACGCCGCGCAACGCCTCGCTCCCAACGGAATCGCCGTCAGGCAAAGCGGACAATCCCTGGTGTTTGGCGGCGGAGGTGGCTCGGCTCGCAGACGATTCACGGCTTTCACAATCAGGAAGACTACGAAACCGATGATCAGAAAGTTGATGATGTCGTTGAAAAACCTGCCGTAGGCAATGACCGGCAAGCCTCTCAACTGCGCATCGGCGAGTGATACCGGGTTTTGACCGGAGATGTCGATGAAGAGGTTTGAGAAATCAGCCTTACCTAACAGCAACCCTATCGGCGGCATGATGACTCCTTCGACAAGCGACGAAACGATCTTTCCAAAGGCTGCGCCGATCACTACTGCAACTGCCAGGTCGACCACGTTTCCCCGAGCGATGAACTCTTTGAATTCCTTCAGCATGGTTGTGTTCTCCTGTAAGTTCAGAGCTTACTGGCAATTCTTTGCTGCTTTGAATCCGGCCTTCTCCGCGTCGGCCACGGATTTAAACGTCACCTTGCTTGCGCCGGCGATCTCTTTGGCTGGTTGACAACCGTTCGGGTAGTAAGTCTTCGATTGCTTGTCGCCAACTATCTCTTCCGCTGCTTCATCGCCGCCGGCATCAGGGGCAGATTCGGCCGCAGCATCTTGCTCTTCCTTCGCTTGCCGCCGTGCCGCCACTACGTCTTCAGAAGCCACGTCGAGCAAACGGAAACTCGGACTGCCCGCAACCGTCGTCACGATCAATTGAAAGTCAGCGCAGCGTAGTTGTTGTCCCTTCGACCGCCACGAAGACCAGTTTCCAGTAAGCTGTAACGACTGCGAGATCACTTTCACGAAGTCTTCGATCGTTTTGACTTTGTAAGTCTCGTCAAATCCGATCCAGATTGAAGTGATCCGTTCGTCAAGCAAGTCAAGCGAGATGCTTCTTACCGATTCAAACTTCGCCTTATCGATCGTTGGATCGAAGTAGGGGTTGATAGTCGTCTTTGCAACGCCAAAATGATCGGGGCGTCCAAACACGGTTTGCGGAACTCTGGCCTTCACCTGCTCCTTCGTCATGCCGAGTTGAAAACCCAACAACTCTGGCGCCGCCGGCAGTTCGGAAGCTTTCTTGCTGCACTGTCCAGAGGCAGTTTGGGCCAGAAAGAGGATAAGGAGTGGGAACAGGATTGCTCGAAACATGGGCGAGATTATACGTCTTTTGAGCACAAAGGCACGAAGACATGAAGTCAATGGACCAGCGAGCGAATTATGCCTTCGAGAGTCGCTGGTTCAAAGGGCGTAGAGACATACTCATCGCAGCCGGCTGCGAGTGCCTGTTCTCGAAATTGGTCGGCGCCGTAGGCAGAAACAGCCACGATTGGAATCGAATCGAGCGACTTCAGGCCGCGGATCCGGCGGGTGGCGGACAGCCCGTCGAGCTGCGGCATTTGCATGTCCATGATGATCAGGTCTGGCGACTCCGATTCCGCCTGGTTTATCGCCTGGAGCCCATTTTCAGCCTCGACGACGCGAAAACCGCGACGCTCCAGCCACGTGCGCAGGAGCAGACGAGTGTCGTCAAAATCATCGACCACAAGGATGGTGCGGGTAATGTCAGTGGCCGTGCTCATGTCAGAAATCCTGAGTTAAGTGGGGGGACGAATCGGGGTTGGCGTAAGCCTAACAAAGAACATGGAAATTGGGAATGGATTTCCACGATATATAATGCGATGCCGTGACGGTAGGAATGGAGTCATCATCACAGGATCCTATTGAGCGTGCAAAGGCTGGTCTTGAAGGACTATCCGTTGGCGACGCGTTTGGCGAGACATTTTTCATCAATCCTGATGTGGTTGAAGGATTGATTGCCGAACGTGCGTTAGCCGATCGCACGTGGACTTACACGGACGACACGCTGATGGCGTTGTCCGTGTTTTCAGTCTTGCGTCAGTATGGATACATCGATCAACCGGCGCTGGCACGGAGCTTCGCCGAGCGCTATGACCACACTCGTGGCTATGGCCCAGCGATGCATCGTCTCCTGTGGGAGATCAAGTCTGGTGAGGACTGGGCGGAGCGAGCGCAGAGTCTATTCGAAGGGCAAGGTTCGTTTGGCAATGGTGCTGCGATGCGTGTGGCGCCGCTGGGTGCGTTCTTCGCCGACGACATTGATGCCGTCGCTGAGCAGGCGGCTCGATCGTCGGTCATAACTCATACGCATGACGAAGCGATAGCTGGTGCAATTGCCGTCGCTATTGCTGCTGCTTATGCATGTCGCTTACGAACTTCTGGTGTGGTTCCGAGCAGATCAGAGTTTCTTGATTGGGTTTTGCCTCATGTTCCGGAGAGTGAAGTGCGCAGCAAGATCCGTCAGGCGAGAGACATGGCTGCGAATGCTAGTGTTCAATTTGCCGTTTCAGTGCTTGGAAACGGAGTTGGAGTATCTGCGCAAGACACGGTTCCGTTCTCGTTATGGTGTGCGGCTGGACAGCTTTCGAATTACGAAGAGGCGCTATGGTTGACTGTAAGCGGGTTAGGTGATCGAGATACTACTTGCGCGATTGTGGGAGGGATCGTTGCGTCGTATACGGGCATCGAAGGAATCCCGCAGGAGTGGTTGAATGAGCGAGAGCCTTTGCCGTCCTGGCCGTTTGAGGAGACGCTCGCCTGATAGCCCGCACCGCGCAAACGTCCTTATTGAGCGCCTGGGTCGTAAAAGGTTAAACCGAGGCAATCAATTGCGAGCCCGTCAATAAGGGCTAGTTAGGTTCGCCGAGCGTTACACTAACGGTTTCAATTACCGTATCGAGTTTGCCGTGTTGGTAAATGACTTCCTTTAACGGCGTGTCGAGTTCGGGAGAATACCAGACCTCCGTGCCAGAAGGATCTTTCTGAATAAACACGGTATAGCCAAGCACCTGGTCTTGGCCACGACCCATCGCGATCGCGTGAGCGGCAAAATCCTCACGAGTGGGTAGCGACGCGGGATTGATGCGACCGCTCGAGTCAAACGGCTTGCCATTTACGTTGTCTATATGAGTTTTCCAGGACCCGTCAGTGTACTGCCGTCGCGTCATGACCCAAGTACCGTTCACGGTTCCATTGGGCGCGTAGTCGGTCATTCGTGAAGTGATGGTCGCAGCCGTCATGGTGCTGCGACGACCCCCTGAGTTTGCTCGACCGCGACCGGCGAGTATACCGCCTATCGAGACCAGGAGAATCAGAAGACCCATGAGGAATTTGCGTTTCATTCTCGACCCTTTCTTCAGGTTAAGGTTGCAACGGTTGACCTATGTGCACTGGCCACCGCAGTCTTCGGTGTAATAAATGGTATAAGGATTCCCTTCACACCAAACGCGTTCACGGATGCAACAGAATAACTGCGATGGGTTCCCGCATTCCGACGTAGGACACAATGACGAAGGGGACGAAGTGCAGTTAGTAACATTCCAGATTGAACAAGGCGGTTGGAAGTCGGTGTTGCAAACTTTGTACTGGGCGTAGCTGACGCCATAAGAAACCGCGAAGAAACCAACTAGCAGCAATAAGCGCTTCGCAGTAGAAGATATACGATCCGGCGACGTTCGATTTACCATGTGTGAGTACCTCGCCTAGTGGGCTGCAGGCATACGCGGAATCATTGGTCCGCATTGGTGGTGCCATGAGGGCGTGCGCGTTCGACTACAACGAAACGGATTCTATTTTTCTTTCATCGGCCCAGTCAACTATTAACAAGTATGGTTAGGCGATTACTTAGAAAAACGGGAGCATCGCCGACCGCACGCCACCGTCGAATAAGACTATCTGACTGGCGTTGGATCTTTAACGCGACTTACGTGTTCTTGAAGATGTTGAGGCGATCTGGCACAAAACGAACCTTTGTTCATTGGCCTGCTGGATTTGGTTGAATGAGCCAGAGCCTTTGCCGTCCTGGCCGTTTTGGAGGAAGACCTATTAGGCGGTTGATAGAGTATCAGCGACCGGCAGCATGACTAAGCACGGCCGGTTTTGCAGAAGCCAACGACTTTTCCGTTTCTTCCGCTATGTGCCTCGCCATTGCAAGATTGCTAAATATTCGTTCCATTGGATCGGACTGCGCCGGCCGTTCAAGCCAGACTATCTCGTACCCCGGCAACGCCTCGACGGCCTTCACCGTTTTCCCCGACGTTCGAGTGGCGCAAATGATGACCTCACAGCCGAGGGTGACGAACTGATCGAGACTCTGTCTGATCCTTTCAGCATTTTCACCAGTAGTCTCGATGCCGATTTTCACACCGTTAATGCCCAACACTACGCTGAGTTCTGCTCGAGTTCTATATTCGTGCTCGACGCTTGCGCCTGGATGTTTCGTCCGCAGCAATTCATCGACAGTTCTGATTGTTTGAGTTTTGCCTCTGTTTGATGTGCCCCTCAAAGCGAATACCTTTTTCAAAACGGACCTCCTTTGGGGGAACTAAGCAGCGCAAAATCGAAAGCCATTTCCGTACTATCCCGGACTACAACGGAAATTTGATGCGGAAATGAACTCGAAGCAGTGTTTTTTGGTACCCGCGGCAGGGGTCGAACCTGCGACCTTTCGCTCCGGAGGCGAACGCTCTAATCCACTGAGCTACGCGGGCTTGAAGTTAGGAAAGATACCACAGCGGTGGTTGCGACAAAAAGTCATGAACGGCAAAGGAGCTAGCTTGCCAGACGGTGGATGGCTTCCACGATCCAGAACGAGACGGCAGCGACCAACGCGGCGGCGGGAATCGTGAGTATCCAGGCCCAGACGATGCGGCCGGCGACACCCCATTTCACTGCGGACAAACGGCGCGTGGCGCCGACGCCGACGATCGATCCGGTAATGGTGTGAGTGGTTGAAACCGGCGTTCCGGTAATTGTGACGTACGCGAGTGTCAGTGCTGCGGCGCTCTCCGCACAAAAGCCGCCGACGGGTTTTAGTTTCGTGATCCTCGTTCCCATCGTGCGCACGATGCGCCAACCCCCGGACAACGTGCCGAGCGCAATCGCAGCATGGGCGGCGAGAACAACCGTTGTCGGAACTTCTTTCAACGTTCCGTCGGGATTGTAGCTCATGCCCCAGATACCACCGGCAGTGAGGACTGCGGTGATGATGCCCATCGTCTTTTGCGCATCATTGCCACCATGGCCGAGCGAGAATGCAGCCGCTGAGAATAGTTGTCCGCGCCTGAATATCTTATCGACCCGCGTTGCTGAGGAGCGCCGGAAGATCCAGTAAACAATGACCATTAACGTAAAGCCCAACAACATTCCCACCAACGGCGACAATACGATGAACTTCAGTGTGCGAAACCAAACGTCAGCTTTGAGCAGTCCAACAACTCCGCCATGCGCAGCGATACCGGCGCCTGCATAACCTCCAAGCAATGCATGCGAACTCGACGTGGGCAGTCCGAGATACCACGTGATGAGATTCCAGACGATTGCCCCTAACAATGCAGCGAGCAACACGTAGAGCCGCAGTTCCGGCTCGATGAGATCCATACGCACGCCGTCGCCGATCGACTTGGCCACGCGCGTGCCGAACACAGCGAAGGCGATGAAGTTAAAGAAAGCCGCCCAGATTACTGCAAGGCCTGGTGAAAGGACGCGCGTGGAAACAACGGTTGCGATCGAGTTTGCCGCGTCGTGAAACCCGTTTATGTAATCGAAAACAAGCGCCAGGAAGACGAGGATGATGACGAAAGCCAGGGTTGCGGTCATATGCGATTGGCCTTTGGCTTTGGGTTTTTGGCCTTTTGAAAGGTCCAACAAAGACCAAAGACCTAAGACCAAAGTCCACGGTCCTAAGTGTGCTTGATAATCACGCTCTCAATGATGTTCGCC
Organism: Pyrinomonadaceae bacterium; assembly: GCA_044867735.1. Lineage (GTDB taxonomy): Bacteria > Acidobacteriota > Blastocatellia > Pyrinomonadales > Pyrinomonadaceae > PSRF01. The sequence continues at coordinate 13,827 of JBIOVO010000229.1, forward strand.
ACGTTCTCGCAACGATCGATCGCGGCTTCGAGCTTCTCGTATAGCTCTTTCCACTTCAGAACAGTTAAGGCATCCGGGGGATCGTGAAACAGCTCGGCGATCGCGGCGTGATAAATGTCGTCGCCTTCGTTCTCCAGGCGATGAATCTCAACCAATCGCTGCGTGACGTTCTTCGGACGCTGCAAGGTCGAAACAATCTCTTTGAGTTGTTCGGCCATGCGCACGATCACGTCGGCGAGGTCATGCGCGTAGTCCGTGATCTCCTGTACATCGAAAATGATGATCGCTCGCGAAGCATCGTCGATCAGGTCAACGATGTCGTCCAGTGCGGTAGACATCATGTAGATATCTTCGCGATCAAAGGGCGTGATGAACGACTTGTTCAGGCGCGTAGAAATGTTGTGGGTCAGTTCGTCGCAGGCATGTTCGAGGCCTTTGATACGTTGCGCGTACTCGTTGTAATTACGATCCTTGTCGGCCAGCATCTCCTTCAGTTCACGAGCCGCCGCAGAGATGTAGAGCGTCATCTGCGTAAACAGATCGAAGTACTGGTCTTCTTTTGGAAGGAAACTTAGCAGACCCATGGCACCTTAAATTGAACTAAACTTCACCTGAACGAAAGCGGACTATAACTTACCAGTTGCCGACTTGCCAAATGAGACGCGTGTCGTATATCAAAGGCGACTAATGACCCAAACTCATCTCGCGGATATTCAGCAAATGTTGCGAATCGAGTCGGAGGCGATCGCCCAGACTGCCACGCGGCTCGATCCCGCACAGGTTGAACGGGTGGTTGAACTGCTGGCGGCGTGCAAAGGCAAGGTGGTGATTCTGGGCGTCGGCAAGTCGGGAATTATCGGACAGAAGATCGCCGCCACCATGACCAGCGCCGGCACCGCCGCGCTTTACCTTCATCCATCAGACGCTCTTCATGGTGGGCTCGGAATAGTTCAACCGGAGGATGTAGTTATCGTTTTGAGCAACAGCGGTGAGACTGACGAGATCGTCGCCATGTTGCCTTACCTGAAAAACCGCGGGGTTCCGATTGTGGCGATCGTCGGTAATCTCAACTCGACACTGGCGCGCCGCGCCGATGCGCTGCTGGACGCTTCCGTAGACAAAGAAGCGTGTCCTTTAAATCTGGCGCCGACGACGAGCACCACGGTCGCACTCGCGATCGGCGATGCGCTCGCGATGACCGTGATGAAAGTCAAAGGCATGACGCCGGACGATTTCGCGGTCAATCATCCGGCTGGACGACTTGGAAAGAGACTCACGTTGCGAGTTGCAGACCTGATGCACCGCGATGGTGACAATCCGACGATTGCGGCTGGTTCGTCGTGGGTGGAGGTTGTGCGTGCGATCAGTGAGGGTGGTCTTGGCGCCGTCTGTGTGATCGATGCGGCGGGGCATTTAGCAGGGATCATTACCGACGGAGATCTGCGACGCGCAATCGAACAGACGAGTCACGATTCGCTGGCGAAGCTGACGGGCGACGATTTCATGACGCGAAAGCCGGTGGTGGCGACGCCTGAGTTGCTTGCGTTCGATGCGTTGCAGTTGATGGAAGACAGGCCGTCGCAGATATCAGTGCTGCCGGTTGTGGATCAGGATGGGAATTGTGTGGGGTTAATTCGCGTGCACGACATTGTGCGGAGCGGGCTCTGATCAGTTTTTAACCACAAAGACACAAAGACACAAAAGTATTTAAATACAGATTCGTGTCTTTGTGTCTTTGTGGTTAAGATCCGTTTCGATGCGCCGGCATATCGACGATGTCCCACGCTGAGCGCATGCGCAGCAGCTTCGACATCAAGCCTGCATGCATGATATGACCGCTGCGTTCTGCGACAACCTTGCCGAGGATCGGCATTCCCAACAGCGCGAGATCTCCGATGATGTCGAGAATCTTGTGCCTCACAAACTCATCTCGAAAACGTAATCCCGTTTCATTCAACATCCCCTCAGCGGTGAGGACGATCGCGTTGTCGAGTGATCCGCCGCGAATCAGGTTCGCACGCCTCAGCGCTTCGATCTCATTCGTAAAGCCAAACGTTCGCGCCGCCGCTATGTCGCGACTGAAGGCGCCGTTATTTAACTCCACAAACAAACTCTGCACGCCGATCATCGGGTGAGAGAAGTCGATTAAACAGTCGATCTGATAGGTGTCGGCGGGCTCAACACTGATCCGCCGGTTGCCTTGTTCGAACGAGACCTTTTCTCTGACGAGCAAAGCACGTCGCGCCAGCGGCTGCTCAACGATCCCCGCACGCTCGATGATCTCGGCGAAGTCTTCCGCCGAGCCGTCCATGATCGGAATCTCCAGGTTATCGACTTCGATAAAAACGTTGTCAACACCCAAACCACGCAGCGCCGCGAGCAGATGTTCGACGGTCGAAAGCATCACGCCGGTACGCATCAACGTGGTTGCGTATCCGCAGTGAGCGACGGACTCGACTGTTGCAGGAATCTCGAAGCCGCCGAGATCAGTGCGGCGAAACACGTAGCCTGTGTCAGGCGGAGCGGGAACGAGTCGAAGATGAACGGGCACGGCAGTGTGCAACCCAATTCCATCGGTTTCGACGGCACTGCCGAGCGTGGTCTGCTTGATCAAAAGTCGGGAAGCCTTATCTCAGATTTCGATTCATCGTACCCAAAATATACGAGCAACCAATATGCCGTCGAAAATTCGAGGTTTTTGCTCATCCGCTGTTGCATGACAGCCACAGAACGCCTTTTGGTGAAGTGGTTTAGCCACAGTTTCGGGCCACGAAAATATCAAAAAAATTTGAATACACTGAATGGCTGGAGTACACTCAGGCCAACTAAACCGTCGGAACGTCCAGGCTTTCGGCGTAGCGTTTGAAAACAGCGCTTTCGTTCCACAACCCGTGGTTGAAAGAAACGCGACGCCAGCGCTCCGAAGAACAAGGAGAGTGTGAATCCTCTTTTTCACTCTCTTGGAGAAACCGCGATGCCAGATCTTGAAATTACGTGTTCGGAGTGCAGTACTCCGTTCATGTTCACGGAAAGGGAACAGGAGTATTACCGGGAACGTAACCTGACTCACCCGAAACGTTGTAAGCCTTGCCGCGATGCACGGCGTGCAAACTTCGGTGGTTCAAAGGGACAAGGAGGTGACCGTCAGAGGTTTGAGATCACCTGTGATCAATGTGGCAAGAACGATTCGGTACCGTTCAAGCCATCAACGGGCAGGCCGGTCTTGTGCAGCGATTGTTTTAGCGCGAGTCGTGCCCAACCGAGGGGTTAAAGTGAAGAGCTAGCTCCGGGGCACAGCCCAGAACAAAGGAAAAGTAAGTACCTCGACGCGGTCAGTTGTTACGCGATTGATGGTGAAACACGCCCTAAAAAGAGTGAAATGAAGTACGAAACCATTCAACTTGAAATGAACGGTGCGGTCGGAGTCATCACTTTAAACCGGCCTGAGCGTTTGAATGCTTTGACGGTTGAGGTTGCAATAGATTTTAAGGCCGCGGTTAAAGAAGCGCTCGAAAGTGGTGCGAGAGCAATTGTTTTGACTGGGGCCGGCCGTGCGTTCTGCGCTGGTGGAGACCTGCGCGAGATGCAGGAGATCGCAAAGAAGGACGGGCGTCGAGAAGCCTTCTTCGAGGAACCGCTCAAGATGTTGAATGAAGCGATCCTGATGATCAGGCAAACACCGGTGCCGTTCATCGCGGCAGTGAATGGGGTGGCGTCAGGTGGTGGCTGCAATCTGGCCTTGGCTTGTGATCTGGTGATCGCCGCCGAGAGTGCGAAGTTCAACCAGGCTTTCATAAAGATTGGTCTAACACCCGACTGCGGTGCAACTTTTATCCTGCCGCGACTCGTAGGTTGGAAACGCGCTACGCAGTTGTTGTTCACGGGTGAATTGACCGGCGCACGGGCGGCAGCAGAGATGGGTATGATCAATTCGGTGGCGCCCGACGATGAGCTAATGAGCAGGGCAATGGCCATGGCGGACCAACTGGCCCAGGCGCCGACGGCAGCGATCGCACAGATAAAGATGTTACTCGAAGCGAGCGCGGTTAACGATTATGGAAGTCAACTCGATCTGGAGCGGAGGACACAAGTTGAATCAGGGAAGACACAAGATTTTGTCGAGGGCGTGACCGCGTTTCTCGAAAAACGGCCGCCGCGATTTGTAGGAGGATGACGTTCGACAAAGAACGTAGCAGATCGCGAGCCGCCTGATGATTGGGCGGCTCTTTTAGTGTCATAGGTCCTATAGGACCTATATGACCTATTTGAAGCAAAATGGATTCACTCACTTACCCACAGCTCCTGCGACTCAACCACTCGTTCCGACGATTGTGGTTGGGCCAGGTTGTTTCTGAACTCGGCAATTGGTTCAACTTCATTGCCGCGCTCGGACTGGTGCGTGTTGTTTCGAATGCGGATCCTGAGGTGACAACGCTGTTGCTGATTTGCCGCCTGGCGCCGTTCACTGCCGTTGCGCCATTTGCGGGAGCGTTTGTCGATCGTTGGTCGCGCCGAACGGTGATGATTGTTACCGACCTGGCGCGCGTGATCGTGGCGCTCGCATTTCTTCTGGTTCACAGCCGTGACGATCTTTGGATCGCGTACATCGCGATGGTACTGCTCACCGTGTTGACCGCATTCTTTGAAGCAGCGAAGAATGCGGCCGTACCCAACATCACCGGCGAAAAAGATCTGCTCGCCGGCAATGCGCTGATGTTCTCTTCGCGGTTTCTGTTCATGTCGCTGGGAGCTGCGCTCGGCGGGTGGACAGCCGCAAACGTTGGTTACCAATGGGCGTTCATCATTAATGCCCTTTCGTTCCTGGTTTCGGCCTACTCGGTTTGGCTCGTGCCGGATGAGGACACTCGGCAACGCGGGAGTGTCGCGTCTGAAGAACGAACGAGGAGTGTCTTCGGCGGTTACTGGGCCGACATTCGTGAAGGCTGGTCGTATATCGTCACTCATGGACCGGTAGCAACGATACTCGCAACGAACATCGTTTGGGCGCTGGGCGGCGGCGCGATCAATCTAATTTCCGATCGACTGGGAGCACTCGTGTTCGCAGGCGAGAACGGGATCAGTCCGGACTCGGCCGTCGCGGCGCTCTACTTCGCGAGTGGCCTGGGATTGTTCTTAGGCATGATGGTCGCTCGCCGCGTGGGAATCTTTTTTGAGATGAAGGGCCAGACGATCGGTTTTATCGGCTGGACGCTGGTGGTGCAGGGAATTGTCTTTGCGCTAATTGGTTTAATGCCGTCGTTGTGGCTGGCGTGTGTGATGATGGGCGTGTCACGACTGATCATCGGCGCGGAGTTCGCGGTCCAGGAAGCGCTCCTGATGCGTTTGGTGCCGGACAATTTGCGTGGCCGGGTGTCGACAACGGATCGCGCCGCCGAGTTGCTGATCTGGAGTTTGTCGACTGCGGTTGCGGGTTGGTCGCTTCACGTCATCAATTCGCGTACGCTGACTGTGATCTCCGGGTTGCTGTCGGGACTGGCGGGATTTATGTGGCTGGTCCTGTTTGCCAGTGGAAGAGTAAGACTTAACCACAGATGAACACAGATCTTCACTGATCAGTGTTCATCTGTTTAATCTGTGGTTAAAATCAGTCGATGCGTGTAAGGGCTCGTCGCCGTAAATCAGTAGCATTCTTTATCACGCTCGGGGCGTGTTTGGTCGCGCTCGCGGTGGCGTTGAATGTTGGGTGGATCCTGCTCAACTGGCGCGAGGTGGCCCTGCTTGTCTTCGGGATCATCTTTTTCCTGGTCTTGATTTTCGGCCTGGTCCTGAATACCACGTTCCTGATCCGCGAAATACGCCGCAACGAACAACACGATGCGTTCATCAACGCCGTCACCCATGAACTGAAGACTCCCATCGCGTCCATTCGTCTCTACCTCGAAACTTTGAAAACACGGGAGGTCGATGAAGAGAAGCGCGAGGAGTTTTACAACATCATGCTCGCGGACAGTGAACGACTGCTACTCACCGTCGAACAGGTGTTACGAGCCGGACGCACCGGTCTCAAGCGTCGACGTATCTCAAATTCGGAGATCGACGTTGGCGAGATGGTGCGTGAGTGTTTGGAACTCACGCGAGTTCGGTATGGACTCAGCGAGACGCATCTGAGCTATAGCGAGTCGCCTGACGCGAAAGCGGCAAAGGTGTCGGGCGATGTTGATGAATTGAGAGCAGCGTTTTCGAATCTTCTCGACAATGCGGTGAAGTATTCTGATGAAGAGGTGTACGTTTCGGTTTCGGTGGCGGCACTCGACGACAAGCGAGTTGCCGTACGCGTGGTCGATAAGGGAATCGGGATACCGAACGCGCAACTCAAACGGATCTTCAAACGTTTTTATCGTGTCCCAGGACGATTCATGGCGCGCGTCAAAGGAACCGGACTGGGATTGTTTATCGTGCACTCGGTCGTGAAAAAACACGGCGGTCGAGTGTTCGCCGAGAGCGGTGGGTTGGGCCACGGCAGCACTTTTACTATTTATCTGCCGAGAATTTAAATACCGATGAGTTCTGTACTGGTTATTGAAGACGAAAAACATCTGGCTGAAGGGTTGCGCTTCAATCTAAAGGCTGAAGGTTACGAGGTTGAGACGACCGGGAGTGCCGAAGAAGCGCTCGCTCTGCTGGTCGATCAGCGCAAGAGTTTCGACGTGGTGGTGCTCGACGTGATGTTGCCAGGCATGGATGGGTTTTCGTTAGCGTCGAAACTGAGGGAGCAGGGAGAGTTCGTTCCGATCCTGATGCTGACCGCGCGCGGTCAGGCACAAGACGTTCTGCGCGGGTTTGAAGCGGGCGCTGACGATTACCTGCCGAAGCCGTTTGAGCTTACGGTGTTGCTGGCTCGCATTAATGCGTTGCTCCGGCGGCGTGAGTGGTTTCAGAAGGATCAAAATCGACAGGAACAGGATGGGGAAGCAACTGTCTTCGACTTCAGCGGCAAACGTATCGATTTCGAATCGCTCGAGTTGCAATCAGGATCGCAGACGGTGAATCTGACGTTGATGGAAGCGGAGTTGCTGCGTTACTTGATCGATCATGATGGAAAGATCGTCTCGCGAAACGCGATACTCGAGGAGGTTTGGGGTTTGCGAGAGGACACCGATACGCGGGCGATTGATAACTTTATTGTGAGGTTGCGGAAGTATATCGAGGATGAGCCGTCCAGGCCGAAGCATCTGTTGACGGTGCGTGGTGTAGGCTACAAGTTCGTTTCAAACGGCTAGGTCTCACGCAGAGACGCAAAGGCGCAGAGGACGCAAAGTTAGGACCTTCGGAATC
>JBIOVO010000230.1:0-2094 GCA_044867735.1 Pyrinomonadaceae bacterium
ATGATTACATCCTGGGCCACATCAACCAGTCGCCGGGTTAAATAACCCGAGTCGGCGGTTTTTAGCGCAGTGTCGGCCAGACCCTTGCGAGCGCCGTGGGTCGAGATGAAGTACTGCAACACGTTCAGACCTTCGCGGAAGTTGGCTTGAATCGGAGTCTCAATGATTTCACCCGATGGGCGAGCCATCAGACCACGCATACCGGCGAGCTGGCGAATCTGCTGTGCGCTGCCTCTCGCGCCTGAATCGCTCATCACCAGGATTGGATTTAATTCACCAGATGACTTCTCCCGGTCGTCCATCGCCTTGAACATCTCTTTCGCTACTTTGTCAGTCACTTCAGACCAGATCGCGATGACCTTGTTGTAGCGTTCACCGTTTGTGATCACGCCGTCGAGATACTGCTGTTCGACAGCGATAACGTCCTTGTCAGCCTTGTCGACAAGTCCCTTCTTCGAGGGTGGAGTTACCAGATCGTCGATGCCGATCGAGATGCCGGCCTTGGTTGCATACAGGAAGCCGAGGGTCTTGAGATCGTCAAGCATCTTGACAGTCATCTCATGGCCCAGGCGAATGTGCGAATAGTTAACGAGCGATTGCAGGCCTTTCTTCTTCAACGTGCCGTTGATGAATGGCAGACCGGCGGGAATCGAATCGTTAAAGATAACGCGGCCAACGGTAGTATTGATTACCCTACGCACGTCGTCCTGAACTGTCGCGCGCAGAATGTCCTGCGGATCGTGTTCCTGCACGAGGTCGATCAAGTCGCCCTGAATGCGCAGCTTGATCGGTGTTTAAGTTGTTACTTCACCGGCGTCGAGCGCCAGCAGCACTTCCTCGAGCGAAGCAAACACGCGTCCTTCACCTTTTGCTCCCGGACGATCACGTGTCAGGTAGTAAATACCGAGCACGATGTCCTGCGAAGGCACTGCGATCGGCTGGCCGCTCGCAGGGCTCAGGATGTTGTTGCTCGAGAGCATCAACACTGCCGCTTCGATCTGTGCTTCCGGACTGAGCGGAATGTGAACCGCCATCTGGTCGCCGTCGAAGTCGGCGTTGAACGCCGTACACACGAGCGGGTGAATCTTGATCGCTTTGCCTTCAACCAGCACCGGTTCAAACGCCTGAATGCCGAGTCGGTGCAGAGTCGGAGCGCGATTCAGCAACACCGGATGCTCGCGAATTACTTCTTCGAGAATGTCCCAAACTACGGGCTCCTGCCGTTCAACCATCTCGCGTGCTTGCTTGATGGTGGCGGCGTGCGCCTGCTTCTCGAGCTGGTTGTAGATGAACGGCTTGAACAGTTCGAGCGCCATCTTCTTCGGCAGACCGCACTGGTGCAGCTTCAATTCGGGGCCGACAACAATAACTGATCGCCCTGAGTAGTCAACGCGCTTACCGAGTAGGTTCTGACGAAAACGTCCCTGCTTGCCTTTCAACGTTCCGCTGAGAGACTTGAGCGGGCGATTGTTAACGCCACGTAACACACGTCCACGCCGTCCGTTGTCAAACAACGCGTCGACCGCTTCCTGAAGCATGCGCTTTTCGTTGCGCACGATCACTTCCGGCGCGCGCAACTCCATCAGCTTCTTGAGACGATTGTTGCGATTGATAACGCGTCGATAAAGATCGTTCAAGTCTGAAGTCGCGAAGCGTCCGCCATCCAAAGGCACGAGCGGTCGCAGCTCAGGTGGAATGACCGGAATCACGTCGAGGATCATCCAGTCAGGCCGGTTTCCTGACTTCAGGAAACTGGTAGCCACTTTCAACCGCTTGGAATACTTCAACTTCTTCTGCTGCGAAGTCTCTTCCCTCATGCGCTTGCGCAGATCGGTCGCAAGCTCTTCGACGTCGACCATCGCAAGCAATTCCTTGATCGCTTCGGCGCCCATTTTCGCGACGAACTGCGCGGGATAATCCCGCACGAGCTCGCGATAGCGCTCGTCGCTGACCAGTTCACGCTCTTTCAATCCCGGCACGTCGCCCGGATCGATCACGATGTACGACTCGAAGTACAGGACCTTTTCGAGCTCGCGCAGGGGAATGTCGAGCAAGTGGCCGATTCGGCTGGGAAGACCTTTGAAAAACCAAACG
>JBIOVO010000231.1:0-10175 GCA_044867735.1 Pyrinomonadaceae bacterium
CTTCAGGCGCAGCCCCGACCGGCTCCGGCTCACCACCTTCTTCCGCGCGTTGCTTCGCGGCGGCCGATACTGCCTTTAACCTCGCGACCTTCTGTTCAAACGTCTCACCCGGAACTGGACCAGTATCCTTCACGCCCATGTACGTCGAACGTTTGAACAGCGCGCGGTCCGGGTTTGTCCCGAGGGCCTTGTGTTCTTTCGGCACAGCGGGCGTGGCCGGTTTCGGCGCTGGCGCCGCGGCCTTTGCCGCTGCCGGCGCTGCTGCTGCTGCGGGCGCCGGTTTCGCAGGCGCGGGTTTCGCGGCATGACCATGATCGCCGGCGGCTGTTTCAACCATCACAAAGACGCCACGTTCGTCTTTCTTGATCACCGGAAGCGTGCCACCGGCCGCCTGTAACAACGCCTGCAACTCTGCTTCTACAAATCTGTGTTGCTTGTTCGGATCGCGCACGTGGCCCAACGGCGGACCCATGTAGAGAGTGCCGCACGTCTGGCACTTGAACAGCACATCATCGCCACGCAGATGGATCTCGGCAGCCTCTCCGGCGGTGCGCAACTGCTTCAAGTGACCATTGCAAAGTTTTCCCTTTTCGTTTTTCTCGTTGCAAACGGTCTGCGCATTTGTTATCCGCTTGGGGACGGGCGCGGACGTTACAGTGGTAGCGCTATTGCTGGTTGTCCTATCAGTGGTTGCCATGGTTTTTGGACCCGAAGTAGAGATTCGCATTGTACACGATAAACAATCTGATCGGTAAGATCTGGCGTTTACTACCAGTGAAGTTGCGTCGCGGCACGATGCGAGCCTGGCACGACCAATTTACCGTCACGGCGGGCGCGCTTATTTTCAACGATGCAGGCGAGATACTTCTTCTGAAGCATCGCTTTCGCGCCGGCAGCGGCTGGGGACTGCCGGGCGGTTTTCTGAACGCCGGTGAACAACCACTCGACGCATTGAAACGAGAACTACGCGAGGAGATCGCGCTTGAAGTCGAGGACGCGGAAATCTTTGCATCGCGATCGTTTAGAAAACCACAACAGGTCGAAGTGTTGTTTCGCTGTCGCACCCGCGGCGTTGCGAAACCACAGACGATGGAAGTCGAACTCGCGGAGTGGTTTTCGATCGCGTCTTTGCCGGACGGTTTGCCGCGCGATCAGCGACAGTTGATTGAGCGGGCTGCGAAAACAGATGAATTGATGTATCCTGCGCGCTAAAGCAACAACACAAAACAGAGAAGCACACAGCACACAGAGGAGAACCGCATGGTCGAGCTGATTCCTTCGCAAGATGCCGTAATGCAGATCCTGAAGAAAACCGGTGCGTTTCGCGAGGGCCACTTCATCTACCCCAACGGAAAGCACTCAGCACACTATTTTCAGATGCCACTCGCGTTTCGCTATTACGACACGGCGCGCGTACTGGCGGTGGCGCTCAGCCGCAAGTTTCGACTCGAGAAGGACATCTCAAGCCAACTGCCTAAGGTTGCGGTCATCAGTCCGAGTTCGGGAGGAATTCCGGTCGCCTTTGGTGTGCGCGACGCGCTCAATGCGGAACAGATCTACTGGGCGGAGCAGGAAAAAGGCGAGCGCATGTTTCGCCAGTACGTTAATCAAGGTGAGGTTAACCCTTGCATCATCGTTGACGACATCATTCGCAGCGGAATGGCGATCGATGAAACGGTAAGGCTAGTGAACTCGCTCGGAGCCAGAATGATTGGCTGCGGCGCGATCGTGCGCTTCGATACAGCGCCGAGCGAGGTTGACGGCGTACCGGTGAAGTCGTTGATTGAGTTTGATGTGACGATGTACGACAGTGAAAGTGAATGTCCGGAGTGTAACGCGAAGGTTCCACCCGAGACCGTTAGATTCTAAGAGAGAAATTTAGCCACAGATTACACAGATTCAATCTGCGTAATCTGTGGGATTAAATTTCATGCCGATTCGCGAGCGCCTTGTCCATAGTGACCTCGTCAACGTATTCGAGGTCACTTCCCACCGGCATTCCCATCGCGATCCTCGTCACTCGCAATCCCAAAGGCTTTAACAGGCGGCTGATGTAGTTTGCCGTTGCTTCGCCTTCGGTCGTGGGATTTGTTGCCAGGATCACTTCCTTCACCGCGATGCCGTCGTTGTTCTCCGGCTTCAATCGCGGCAAAAGATTCGCCAACTGAAGTTCGCTTGGGCCAATGTGTCGAATCGGCGAAAGACTGCCGTGCAGCACATGGTAAACGCCCTTGAAGCTGCGTGTCTTTTCCACCGCCACTAAGCTGTGAGGCTCTTCCACCACGCAGATCACCGAATGATCGCGGCTCGGCGACGAACAGAAGCGACACGGATCGACTTCCGTAAGGTTGTTGCAGATCGAACAAAACACAATACGCTCTTTCACTTCGCGCAGTGCCGCTATCAGCCGTTCGAGATCGGCCTCGGGCGCGCGCATCACGTGAAACGCCAGGCGCTGCGCCGACTTGTGCCCGATGCTCGGCAGGCGCTTTAGTTCGTCGATCAGTTTTGTAACTGGTTCCGCGTACTCTAACATCGTTGTGCTCAGAGCTTAGTACTCTTCTTTGTCCTTCTCGTACCACAAAGATCAAAGTACAAAGTTCAGATAACTTATCCGAAGAGATTTCCAAGTCCCGGTGGCAACATGCCGCCGATTTTGCCCTTCATCGCTTCGCCGACTTTACGATTGCCTTCGTTAACGGCCGCGACGATCATGTCCTGAAGCATCTCGACGTCGCCCTCTTTCACCGCTTCTGGATCGATCTTGAGCTCCACAAGTTCATGATTGCCTTTCATCTGCACGGTAACGACGCCGCCGCCTGCCGACGCTTCGATGCGCAGTTCTTCCATTTCCTTCTGCATCTTCTGCTGCATCGCCTGCGCCTGCCTCATCATCCCCTGCATGTCGAATCCACCCGGAAATTTCATCACTCCACCTCTCGCGAAAAGTTTTGCGCAATCCTAGCATATGAGCCATATATAATGCCGCGCCAATGAACGAAGACCGCACTCTCGAGACGCGCATCAATCTCTACTACGACGTGCAGCCCGCTTCAACTTCACCGGCGCCGTTGTTGCTCGCACTTCATGGCTACGGCGCCAACAAACGGCAGATGATGCGCGAAGCGCAGCAGATGGCGCCGGCCGGATTTGCCATCGCCTCTTTGCAAGGTGTTCACCAGCACATCCGGGAACCACGCGAAGCCAATGGTCCGCTTCGTTTCGGATTTGGCTGGTTAACAAACTTTCGCAGCGAGGAATCGGTCGCGATCCATCATCAAGCCTTGCTCGACCTGATTAAGACTCTTACTGACGAAGGTATCGCAGATCCGGCGCGCATTTTCCTGCTTGGCTTCTCGCAGTCGTGTGCGCTCAATTATCGTTTCGCCTTTACGCACGGCGAGAGCTTGCGCGGCGTGGTTGGCATCTGTGGCGGCATTCCAGGCGATTGGGAAACGAGCGAAACGTATCGTGCCGCCGCTGTCGATGTGTTGCATCTCGCCGGCACGCGCGATGAGTTCTATCCGCCTGAGCGAGTGCGTGATTACGAAAGACAGTTGCAAACTCGGGCGCGTTCCGTCGTGTTCAAGAGTTATGATGCGGGCCACGAAATCGTTCCTCAAATGAGATCTGACGTGGCCCAATGGTTGGCTGCGAGACAAAAATCATGACAACACCCGCCCCAGGCGTTGCTGAAGTCGAGCGCGACATCGAAGCCCGCAGTGCAGTCTTCAAAAAGGAACTGGGTCTCTTCGATCTGGTTCTGACTCAGGTCGTGTTTGTGGTGGGAACGTTCTGGGTCGGGTGGGCCGGCAGGTTAGGCCACGAGCAAAACATCTTCTGGATTCTCGCGATCGTTACCTTTTATCTTCCGCTGGCAGCCGTGGTGATCTTTCTCATTCGACTGATGCCACTCGAAGGCGGCCTCTATCAATGGACCAAGTTGGCGTTCAACGACTTCGTCGCGTTCATGGTGGGATGGAATCTCTTTGTCTTTGCCATAACCATTCTCGCCGGCACCGGCTCTGTAGTGACCACAAACCTCTCTTACGCCATCGGACCGCCCGCATCCTGGATTAGAGGCAGCGGGAAAATGATCATACTGATTAGCTTTCTGCTGGTAACTGGAATGATGGTGGCCGCTACGCGCGGCCTGGCCTTTGGTAAGTGGGTTCACAACGTCGGTGGAATGGTCCACCTGTTGACGTTTACTACCCTGATCCTCCTGCCCTTTTTCGTTTTCTATGCGGCAGCCGGTGAAGGATACCGGCCCTTTTCGATTCAGTTTCCAACCTTCTCTGAATACAACATCAACGTTGCCAGCAAGCTCGCACTCGGCGCCTTGACCGGCTTCGAATACATTGCGATTCTCGCCGGAGAAACACGCGCACCGGCGCGGAACATCGGGCGCTCGGTTGTCATCGCGTCACCTATCATCGCGCTTATGTTTATCCTCGGCACCAGCACGGTGGTTGCATTTGTTCCGCGCGATCACATCGATCTGATTGGGCCAATCCCGCAGGTACTTTCGATCGGATTCGGGGCCCTGGGTGGTTGGGTCGGAACGATCGCTTCGATTGCAATTCTCGGCATCGCCGTCAGGACGATTGCACTCATGAGTATTTACTTTTCCGGCAACACGCGGTTGCCGATGGTCGCCGGCTGGGATCGGTTGCTGCCGTCGTGGTTTAGTCGCCTGCATCCGAAATACAAGACGCCAATTAACTCGATCTTGTTTGTGGGTGTTGTGACTTTGGTGATCGGCATTCTTAGTTTGACTGGAGTTCACGCGCAGGAAGCGTTTCAACTATTGGACAACACCGGCGGAGTTTTCTATGCGCTGACTTATCTGGTGCTGTTTGCGATACCGTTGTTTGGGATGAAGGCGCTGGGCGTCAGGGCGCCGTGGTGGCTGAAGATCGCCTGCGCGTCAGGCTTCATTGTTACTCTGATCTACATCCGTTACTCCATCGCTCCAATCACTGAGGTGGAGAATCCGTTGGGATTTGCGCTGAAGATTGCCGGCACGGTGTTGCTGGCGAATGTGGTCGGCTTAACGATTTATGTCATCGGGAAACGAAAGTAAGTCACTCGCAATCATCAACTGCTCGCAAGTGGTGACGCTCGCGGGGCCAGCTCGGCCGCGCGTCGGGCCGGAACTGCGCGAACTGGGGATTATTTCAAACGGTGGGCTATTCGTGCGCGGTGGATTGATCGAGCAAGCGGGAACGGCCGCGCAGGTAGAGCCTTTGATCGATGCGAACACGACGGTCGTTGACGCGGGCGGACGCGTAGTGCTGCCGGGTTTTGTTGACGCACACACGCATCCGGTCTTTGCCGGAACTCGTGTTGATGAGTTTGAAGAACGCAGCAAGGGAGCAACGTATCAGGAGATCGCTGCGCGTGGCGGTGGCATTCAATCGACTGTGAATCGCACACGCGCGGCGAGTGTCGATGAGTTGGTCACTGCTGGTCATCGTTACGCGCAATGGTTCCTGCATGGGGGCACGACGACGGTTGAAGCGAAGTCGGGTTACGGCTTATCACTCGAAGACGAGCTCAAGCTGTTGCGCGCGATCAAGCGTCTGAACGACGAAACGCGTTTGCGTTACGTCCCGACTTTTCTCGGTGCGCACAGCGTACCGCCCGAGTATCGAGCCCGGCGCGATCAGTACGTTTCACTCATCATCGACGAGATGTTGCCGCGGATCGCGCAGGAGAAGTTGGCTGAATATTGTGATGTGTTTTGCGAAGATAAAGTTTTTACGACTGACGAATCGTGGAAGATACTCTCCGCCGCACGTTGTCATGGACTGATCTTACGCATGCACGCCGATCAGCTCTCACTCTCCGGCGGTGCAAAACTGGCGGCGGAGTTAGGCACAGTCACCGCCGATCATCTCGAACACACCGACTCCGAGGGTATCGCCGCACTCAAGCAGGCAGGAGTGCAACCGGTCCTGCTGCCGGGATCTGTCTATGCACTCGGCTCGTCGCGTTATCCCGCAGCGCGCGAGATGATCGACGCCGGTCTCGCCGTCGTGCTCGCTACCGACTTCAATCCTGGATCTTCGCCGACGCCGTCGATGACGATGGTGCTGTCTCTCGCTGCGACGCACATGAAGATGACGCCTGCCGAAGCGGTTACAGCTTCGACGATCAATGCGGCGTTCAGCTTGAATCGAGGCGACCAACTCGGTTCGCTCGAGCCAGGAAAGATCGCCGACCTCGTCATTCATGACTGCGCAGACTATCGCGAGCTTGCTTACTTCTTCGGCATCGAACACGCGTGGCGGGTCTATGTTCGCGGTGAATTGACCCACGGATAACGCAGATAAAAACCGGATTGCAATCCGCGAAATCCGTGTTATGATTTCCGCAACACTGGAAAGGAGGTGATTCTAAAATATATGAGTTCTAATCACAGTGAGGTGGCTGCGGCCTGACCTCTGAACCAGCTAACTAGTTAGGATTCTGGTTCAGTCGTCTCACTGCAAGTGCTCCTCCTTTCTGGAAGTGGCACCAGTCAGCCTCAGGCCAATCCCAACAGTTCACCGAAGCCGTCCACGAGCAACTCGTGGACGGCTTTTTTACTAGCCGCAAAAAGGCACAAAAAGCGCAAATTGAGGAAAAAATTGGTGAGGTTTAGGAAATCTCTTTTGGGGCTTGTGTGGTTTTCTGTGGGACGTTGGCAGCGCTTGAATCCCCAGTCTTTTATGACCCTCGTGGCCGCCGGTGGCGGCGTGTTCGGGGTTTGTGGTTAGCGCTTTCGATTCTGGTAACCGCGCTGGCAATCGTCTTCATTGCGAGCGTGTTGGCAAATCCTGTACTACCAAGTCTCAATCTCAAACCAAAGCCGCTCAACATCCCCGCAAATCCGAGCGAACGAAAAGCGCGCAAAGCGGAGGCGGACCTACAACATGCGCTCGCAACTACCAAAAACGTCGTGCCCGCCAAGCGCCGTTCGCACGTGCCGGTTGTTCCAGCGCCGCCAAGCGCGCCGGCGCCAGTCGTTCCAACTACTCGTCCGCTGTCAGTCGGCTTCTTTATCAACTGGGACGAGTCGAGCTACGAATCGCTGAAACGCAACCTGGACCACCTCGATTGGGTCATCGGTGAATGGTCACACTTGCAGGACGTTCCCGGCGGTGCGAATCCGCTCGTCACTGATGTCCACATACCAGCGTTGAACTGGATCCGTCTCACGCGTCCTGACGTACGGATTCTGCCGATGGTTCAGAATGTGGTAGACGGAAAATGGGATGGAGATCTTTTGGCTCGCGCAATCGCCGACGAGCCTCACCGTCAACTGCTGATCAACGCTCTAACGTCTTTCGTGCAGGACAACAAGTTTGGCGGCGTCTGCGTCGATTTCGAAGAACCACCCGAGGCTGCTCAGCCGAATCTGCTGACGTTCATGCAGGAACTGCACGCCGCCTTCACTGCTAAAAGTCTGCTCGTAACGCAAGCGGTGCCTTTCGACGACGCAGACTGGAACTACAAAGCTTACGCGGCCGCTTCTGATTACTTGATCGTAATGGCATACGACCAGCACTGGGTTGGCAGCGATGCTGGTCCGGTTGCCGCGCAGGGTTGGTTCGAGCAAAACCTTATCGCGCGGATGCGCGAGCTCGATGCCGCCAAGACGATCATCGCACTCGGAAACTACGGCTACGATTGGAACGATGCAGACGACAAAGTCGATGAGGTCACATTCCAGGAGGCGCTGATTACTGCTCGTGATTCGAACGCCACGCCGTCTTTCGATCCGGCCACGGGCAATCCTTACTTTGAGTACGACGATGACGACGATTCGCATCACAAGGTTTGGTTTCTGGATGCAGTGACCGCTTACAACCAGATCCGGGCCGCCAGTGGTTACCGTCCCGCTGGTTTTGCGATCTGGCGACTCGGATCAGAAGACCCTTCCATCTGGTCGCTTCTCGGCACTTCGCAGAACAACACGCCCGATGCGTTGCGCTCGATCAATTACGGTTACGACGTCGATTTCGAAGGTAACGGCGAACTTTTGAAGGTTGTATCGCGGCCACAGAGAGGCGCGCGTGACCTGGACACGGATACGGCGAGTGGTTTGATCAAGTCGGAGCAGTTTACTGCGTTGCCTTCGTCGTACGTCGTGCAACGCGCCGGCGATCGTCCGGGGTTACTGGCGTTGACGTTTGACGATGGTCCCGATCCGAGATGGACGCCGGCCATTCTCGACATTCTGAAGCGTGAGAACGTTCCAGCCACCTTCTTCATTATCGGCAAGAACGGCCAGTCCTATCCGGATCTCGTGCGCCGCATCGCGAACGAAGGCCACGAACTCGGCAATCACACATTCACCCATCCAAACCTCGGCGAGATCCCGCTCTCGTTGACTGAGTTGGAACTGAATGCAACGCAGCGTTTGATCGAATCTGAGATTGGCCGCTCGACCGTCTTATTCAGGCCGCCTTATTTTGGTGACGCTGAAGCTGACAAGCCTCAGGAGGTCGAACCTGCAATCGTCGCGCAGAATCTCGGCTACGTGATGGTCGGCGTACGAATCGATCCGAACGACTGGCATTTGCCGGTGACGGCTGATCAGATCGTGAGCCGCACGATCGAACGCGCGAAGGACACTAATCCTGAGACCCGAGGCGAAGTGATCCTGCTTCACGATGCGGGCGGCGATCGCTCGGCCACGGTTGAAGCGTTGCCTCGTTTGATACATGAGCTGAAAGCGCGCGGCTTTCGTTTTGTTCCCGTTTCGGAACTGGCCGGGCTTTCAAGAGATCAGGTGATGCCGGCGATTCCGGCGAATCAAAGAGTCTTCACGCGCGCGGATGCGGTGACGTTCTTCTTCCTATCGACCGGCGGCTGGACGTTACAGTGGATTTTCTTCATCGGCATCCTGCTCGGACTGGGCCGGCTGGTGTTTGTTGGTTCGCTTGCTTTGGCGCAATGGCTCAGGTCGCGGCGGCGCGAACGCATTCATGCGGGAAGCGAGTTTGCGCCGTTTGTCTCGATCATCGTGCCTGCGTACAACGAGGAGCTGGTGGTTGAGAGGACGATCCGAAGTCTGTTGGCCTCTGACTACCCGAACTACGAAATAATCGTCGTTGACGACGGTTCGCAAGACGACACGAGCAGGATCGTCGCCGCCAAATTCGGTGCTGACGAACGAGTCAGGCTCTTCACTGTAGCCAACGCAGGCAAAGCTGCGGCGCTCAACACCGGACTGCGCTACGCGCATGGTGAAATCATCGTCGCGCTCGATGCAGACACGTTATTCGATCCGAAAACTGTCGGCGCGCTCGCGCACCGTTTCTACGACAAGGAACTCGGTGCCATCGCCGGTAATGCGAAAGTTGGGAATCGCGTAAATCTCGTCACGCGCTGGCAAGCACTCGAATACATCACTTCGCAAAACATGGATCGCCGTGCGTTTGCGAGTCTCAACTGCATCACTGTCGTTCCCGGAGCTGTCGGCGCGTGGCGCAAGGATCTGCTTGTCGAGGTTGGTGGTTTTCCGTCTGACACACTCGCCGAAGATCAGGACCTGACGTTGCGCATCAGACGGCTCGGATACCGGATCGGTTACGAAGAGACAGCGATTGCCTGGACCGAAGCGCCGCACGATCTCAGATCGCTCGCGAAGCAGCGATTTCGTTGGGCGTACGGAACGTTACAGTGCATGTGGAAGCATCGTGATGCGCTCTTCCGCCCGCGTTACGGCGCGCTCGGTTTTATCGCGATGCCCAACGTTTGGATCTTTCAGATCCTGATCGCGTTGATCTCGCCGGTGATGGATCTGATGCTTGTTTACGTTCTCATTGCGAGCGCGCTGGATCGTTGGCAACAACCCACCGGTTACTCGTCCACGAACCTGCAACAAGTGCTCTTCTACTACGCACTCTTCCTCGCGATCGACTGGCTCACGGCCTGTTTCGCGTTTCTGCTCGAACGACGTGAACGATGGCGTCTGTTGTGGTGGTTGTTTCTACAGCGGTTCTGCTACCGGCAGGTGATGTACTACGTGATGATCAAATCCGTCGCGATCGCGATACGTGGCCCGGTTGTCGGTTGGGGAAAACTCGAGCGCCGAGCCACTGCTGAGGCGCAGTAGAAAACATTTCTCGCGCAAAGGCGCAAAGACGCAAAGTTCCGACCCTCCGGGCAGCCGCAGGTCG
>JBIOVO010000232.1:0-3432 GCA_044867735.1 Pyrinomonadaceae bacterium
TTCTCCTTGAACCGCGGCGTTGGCGGCACAGCATTGATACGTGGGCGGAAGATCTCGCCGCGGCGCGCACGCTTCTCGTGGTAGGTGGCGGCGCCTCGGCAGCGGAGGTGCTCGAGAACTGGTTGCGGGTGAGGCAGGAAGGTGATCGTGCGTGGTTGTCGCTGCGTTCGAGACTCATCGCAATTCCACATTGGATCTTTGGCATCGACGTCCATTACTTCTCGTGGCTGCCGGAGCACCTTCCGACAAGCTTGTTCGGATGGCGCGCGGGCAGGTTGACTGAGCCGATGACCGGGCGTGCTGTAGTTCGGGCTATACGCAAGGGATTGATCCAGCGCGCGCCTCCGGTGCGTGAGTACAACGGCTGGGAAGTCGAATTTGAAAACGGAGAACGAATTGAGCCGGACCTGATCGTGTTCGCGACTGGGTTCAGTTATGCGGTCGAACATCTGAAGGAAGTTGTAGATCTGGATCCGGATGGCAGGCCGCTGGTTAAGAATTGTGAGAGCACACGCACGCCGGGAGTGTTTCTGCTCGGGTTTCGTTTTGGGAGGACGTTCGCGTCGCCTTACCTGCGAGGGATTGCGCGTGATGCGGAATACGTTGCTGGACGGATAGCGAGGGAGAAGTAAGCGAGCGTCGGTTACGAGCGAGGTTTTGGGTATTGGGGTAATAGTGTGTTGCTCAAACACTGCTTGGGTCCCGGAGGGACCACATGTTTATAGCCACGCCACCAAAAGTTAATTACGGCTCCAGCGGAGCCGAATGTTGCTGCGGCACGGACACATTGCGCTCCGCTGGAGCGCCGTCCTGGGGGCGGGCGGCGACTATAAACATGTGGTCCCTCCGGGACCCAAGCAGTGTTTGAGCAACACACTATTACCCCAATACGATTCTTGTAGGACTACACCTCCAGGGCATGAGAGCAGTCAAAGTAAAAGCTTTTGGTGATGTGGACCAGCTGGAGTTAGTAGAGTTGCCGGATGCGGATCCGCAACCGGGTCAGGTGCGGATTCGCGTCGAAGCGTCCGGTTTGAACTACGCGGACGTTATGCAGCGCGCGGGCCTTTATCCTGGCGGACCAAAGCCGCCATTCATTTCCGGCCTTGAAGCGGCAGGCGTGGTTGAGGCGGGCGAGGGTTTGCACGCCGGCGCACGAGTGATGGCGGTCTCAGCCGGTGGTTGTCACGCGGAACGCTTGTGTGTGAGCGCCGCCGCGTGCATGCCTGTTCCGGATTCGATGTCCTTCGTCGAGGCTGCCGCTTTTCCGGTCCAATACCTGACCGCATATCACGCACTCACGACGGTGGGCAGAGCTGTGGCTGGGGAGACGGTTTTGATTCATGCAGCCGCCGGCGGGGTCGGGACGGCCGCGGTGCAGATCGCGAAGCTACTTGGGTTACGTGTGATCGGCACTGCGTCGTCGGAAGAGAAACGCGCCCGTGTGCTCGAACTTGGCGCAGACGAAGCAGTCACGTACGAAGAGTTCGATCAAAAGCTAAACCGTAAGAATGCGCCCACGTTGATACTCGAGGCAGTCGGCGGCGATGTGTTTCGTCGCAGTCTCGCAATCCTGCCGTCCCTCGGACGGCTCGTTGTTTTCGGCGCTGCAAGCAAAGAGGTACAGCCGATCGACACGTTGAAATTGCTGTTCAGGTCGCAGGGCGTATTTGGCCTGCATCTGAATGCGATCTTCGAGCGGCCGAGTTTGATGGGTGAATCGGTGAAGCGTTTGTTTGAGTGGATCGGGCAAGGGAAGCTGAAGATGCAGGTGGGCCATGTGATGCCACTGGCGCAGATTCGTGAAGCGCACGAGTTGATTTCGAGTCGAAAGAGTTACGGGAAGATTGTTTTGACCGCGGATTAACGCGGATTGTAGGACGCAGATGTTTTATACGCTCACAGACTGTTTTCACTTTGCAGGGATGTACCGGCGCAATCAACGACGACAGCGCATATGGGGAAGACTGTATGAGGAGTGCGTGCGGTCCCAGTCGTTCAAGCTGCCGGCCGCGACTGTGGTCCAGCTAATTCCGACCGAAGCCTGTAACCTCCGTTGCCCGTTCTGCAATCAGTGGGGAGAGAATGGTTATTTCTTCGACGGCAAACGCCGTGTTCAACACATGGACGTGGACGGCTTGACCAGACTGATGCGCGGGCTCTCACCACGCAACTCGCTAATTAGTGTTCATGGCGGAGAACCGTTTGTTTATAAACACATAGACACACTCCTCGAACTGTTGCGAGAACAACAATTCGACGTCATCTTCTCTACCAATGGAACGCTGCTTAAATCTCACCTGGACCAGCTCGCAAAGATCAGAAACCTGATTTTCCTGTTATCGATCGACGGAGACGAGCAGGCGCACGATAAAGTTCGCGGAAAGGGAACTTTCCAGGCGGCGCGAGATTCCATGCGAGCGCTTTTCGAACTGCGTCGCCGTCGTGGCGTGCCTTTGCCCGCCGTGATCATGAGCACGGTCGTGTGTGAATGGACCACCGACGTGCTGGAGCGCGTTTATGACGTTGCGCGTGACTTTCACGCGCTTGCGATCAACTACAACTTTCGCTGGTTTCTTACGGAAGAGATTGGCCAGGCCTACGAACGTCATTTGCAACACGAATTCGGTGTGAAGTCGTCCGGCGCGTGGCGCGGATGGGTCTCGCAAAATCATGAGAACCATGATTACAGCAATGTCGCTGCCGCACTCAGTCGGGTACTAAAAAAGAAACGACGCTTGTCACCGCCGTTTGTCCTGACGACACCCAGCCAGTTGCGCGGTTCAGACTATCAAACATACTTCACCGATTACCTCAACACGTTTGGCAACGAGAGCTGCTTCATGCCGTTCTACTGGGCGCGCGTACACGCCAGCGGCGAGCTGATCTTTTGTCCCGGCCATCCTGACATCATCGCCGGTAACGTCTTCCGCGATGGCTTCATGGAGTCGTTCAACTCCGATACGGCAATCAAGTTTCGCAAACACATGCTTACGAACCGCCTGCCGATCTGCAATCGCTGTTGCGGACTTTACATGACCAATCCCGCGCGTTCATTCGAGCAGAAGGCGAGAAAGCGGCTCGGTCTACCAAAACAGGTAAACACCCACTGGCCGGAGGTGCTCCGATGATCACTTTGACGGTCCTGTTCCTTGCCACTCTTTTTCTCGCCTACTCAAACGGCGCGAACGACAACTTCAAAGGTGTTGCCACGCTCTTCGGCAGCGGCACCGCGAGTTACAAGTCCGCCATCACGTGGGCCACAATCTCGACGTTTGCGGGATCGATCACGTCACTCTTTCTCGCCGAGACGTTGCTCAAGAATTTTTCCGGCCGTGGTTTGGTCCCCAACGAGCTCGCAGCTTCACCGCCGTTTGTTTTAGCAGTCGGTCTGGGCGCCGGACTGACGGTGATGCTCGCCACCTTGACTGG
>JBIOVO010000233.1:0-2912 GCA_044867735.1 Pyrinomonadaceae bacterium
GCCGTGCCGGCAGATCGCATCTGCCGGTGCTTCTCAAACGCGGGCTATCGGCGACGCTCGACGAGTGGTTGCTCGCGGCCGAATACATCATGGCCGAAGGCAACTATCAAGTCGTGCTTTGCGAACGTGGCATCCGAACGTTCGCGCAACACACCCGCAACACCCTCGACCTTGCCGCCGTGCCCGCAGCAACACAAATCTCCCACCTTCCAGTGATCGTGGATCCTTCGCACGGAAGTGGAAGAAACTTCATGGTCACGCCACTTGCGC
Source organism: Pyrinomonadaceae bacterium (assembly GCA_044867735.1). Classification (GTDB taxonomy): domain Bacteria; phylum Acidobacteriota; class Blastocatellia; order Pyrinomonadales; family Pyrinomonadaceae; genus PSRF01. The sequence goes on from JBIOVO010000233.1 coordinate 271, forward strand.
GCGCCGGTGTCGCCGTCGGCGCTTGTGGTTTGATTATTGAAGTTCACGATCAACCGGAGCGAGCGCTGTCGGATGGTGCGCAAGCTTTGACGATCGAGCAGTACGAACAAATGGTTAGTGAAGTGCGAGCGATTCATGAAGTGGTCCAGCTCGCAACTGTCTGACGCCCAACCAACCCCACACCTCCACCAGAAAAACTCCATTGCGTGAGTTGTTTCGTGCCTTGTGGAGGCCTTTTCCAGGTAGCACACGTTACCAGAAACCAACACTCCTAGGAGGGAAACTCAACAATGAAAGTAATGGAGGCTTTTACCAAACCCGAAACTAACGGATCGCCCTTGTCCGATCCCAAGATCATTCCAAACCCATATCCCGTGTACGCTGATTTGGCCGAGAAGGAACCGGTTCACTGGTGCGAAGGACTGAAGGCATGGACCCTCATGCGACATGCTGACTGTCTGAGTGCGCTCCAGGATCCGCGCCTCAAAGCTGAACGAATGGAAACCGTTCTCGGAGTGAAGTTCCCTGGTAACGATTTGCCGCCCGACAGCATCTACCATCGCTTCACCAAGAACGTCATGATGTGGACGGATCCGCCGGTGCACGATTCACTACGTAAGTCGACCCGCTCGGGCTTTACGCGTGAAGCTCACGAACATTACAGCAAGCTGATTGAGGAAGTTGCTTACGATCTGGTCGCTACGATCCCGGAAGGTAAGACGGAGATCGACGGCGTAACGGATTTAGCGCTCGTACTTCCAGTAAATGCCGGGGTCCGCGCGTTCGGCCTCCCTGAGGAAGATCTGGACTTTGTCTTGCCGAGGGTCAATGACATCATGACCTACTGGTCTGGTCCTCAGGAGCAACCTCTGCCTCTCGAGTTCCTGTTGGAACGTCTCGACGACTTGCATATGTATGCGGTGGAGCTCGTGGAGGGTAAACGCGGTAAAGTTCCGCCCGACACGGTCATCGCGCGTTTGATTGCATCTCAGGAGACTAATACTGATTCAACTCTCCAACAGACCATTCACCAGTTGGTCTTGTTGTTCAATGCACTCTTTGCGCCGACAACGCCCGGCTCAGCGAGCAGCGGTTTGTTTTCGTTCGCGACCAACCCTGATCAGATCAAGCGCTTCCGTGAAGATCCAGCGTGCGCTGCTAATGCGGCGAACGAAGTGTTTCGTTACAACCCTTCAAATCAGTTCACCTGGAGACTGGCGGCGGAGACTTTCAGCATCAACGGCGCGCGGATCGAGAAGGGACAGGCAGTTGTTCCGTTCCTTGGCGCGGCCAATCGCGATCCGCGAGTTTTCGAGGATCCGAACAAGTTCAACCTGGATCGACGCAACAGCGGTCAACACCTGACCTTCGGTGCTGGTGCGCACTCGTGTCTGGGCCGGCAGATCGCGGCGCTTGAGATCGGTTGGTTCTTCACTGCCTTGTTCAAACGCTACGAGAAGATCTCGCTGGCGGGCGATCCGGTGTGGAACACGAATCTGGAGTTCCGCTCATTGAAGTCGCTGCCGCTGCACGTCAGCTAAAGTCAGCGAATTCGCATTTTAAAGAGGAGGTGGTATTTCGGCCCTGCCGAAACGCCACCTCTTTTTTGTGTCCAGCCACAAAGAAGCACAAAAAGCACAAACTACTTGAGACAAATTCTTGACGGGTTTTCTGCAAAGTTTATGCCGCACGTACCCCCTTCTACAATCGCTGTAGCTAAGGCTCGAGTCCTGGTTCGTAGTACAGGATGAACTCGAGGAACTTCGCCACCTCGACCATATCTTTGCCCGTGAAGCGAATGCTGTGCGCGTCGGTGCGTTCGACGATGCTCAAGTAGCTAAGCACCTCGGATGGCCGATAGTTTTTGAAGCGCACGTCGAGTTGAATTGGCGGTGTGAGCTTGTAGGGTTTGAAGTCTTTAATGCGGCCGATCGCCTTCTTAACTTTTTCGCGGATGAGGGCGTAGCTGGCTTCGGGCATGATCGTTTTGGCGGAGTGAAAACCTGAGCCCCACTTGACCACTGCGCCTTCGACGTCGCCGACGAGTGCTTGCGTTTCTTTAACGACGGCTTCATCGCCTGAGACCATAATCACCGGGACGTTGAAGTGACCCGCAATGGCCGCGTTGAGCGCGGCTTCGGAAACGGAGGCGCCTTTCAGTCGTACGTCGGCGAGCCGGGCGCTCGACATCGTGTGGGCGCGGACGCCCTGCGAGTTAGTGGTGCCGGTGTGATAGCCGATGAAGATCGCGCCGGCGAAGGTCTCGTCGATGCCTTGCATCATCATGAGTGGTCGAGGCCAGGAGCGAACGAGCAGGACGTTCCTGGGGAGTTTCTCGATCAGAAGGTTTTGGCCGTTGCCATGCGAGTCGCTGACGACGATCTCTGTGGCGCCGGCTTCGACGGCAGCTTCGATAGCGGCGTTGACTTCGTTGGTCATGAATTCGCGGAAGCGTGCGTACTCGAAGCCTTGCGGGCCGAGTTGTTCGCCGGTGACGACACCAACGACGCCTTCCATGTCCGCGGAGATGTAGATCTTGAGAGGGCGCGTCTGGGCGTGGGTGGAGATTGCGGCGGCCAGCACAAGCAAAGCCAGGGTAATTTTCATTCGAGGGCTCCTTAAGAAGAATTTCTCGCGCAAAG
>JBIOVO010000234.1:0-10623 GCA_044867735.1 Pyrinomonadaceae bacterium
CAAGCAATTTTCCGTCACGTTATTGTAGGGGTGGCCCTCCGTGGCCACCCGTCATTCAACAAATGCTTTACTCTCCAGTCACCTCAAACAGTATCGTCTCGCTTTCGATTGTCGCCCCGGATCGATCTCGAAACTTAACCTTCAACTCGTAGATTCCGGGCTGCAGTTTGTCGTAGTAAGAGGAGAGTTCGATGAGGCCAGTCTGGGAGATCTGGTTGGGCGCTACGTTGACGATGCTCGCGCTGTCCGGTAAGTGGAAATCTGGTTCGGCCGCACGCCTAATTCTCTCTTCCATCACAGCTAACCGCTCTTCCATCGTTTTGGAATAAGGCACCACTTCACCCGCCTTCGTGAGCGTGGGCAGGTAATGAACCAACAATTTCCAGTACGCAAACGTAACCTGCTTCGATCCGGAGTTAATCGCCAGCTCTTGAACAGTCACCTCATCAGTTGGACCAAACTGCGTCTTGTCAGTCTTCTGAATGACATCGACGATCGGGCGCAGTTGTAACTTGATATGCTCGAAGCTTCTGCCTGGGGCTTGCGCCGCCGTTTTTGAAAGCGGCGCAACGAGTGCCAAAACTGCAATAACTATGATGATGGACCGCCGGGTGTGCATGGTGAAACTCCCTCGCCATTTTCCTCACCAGCCTGCGCCTTCTCCGCGAGCAAAAGGTGATCGCGCATCGCCGCACTCGCTGCTGCCATATCGCGCCGGCGAATAGCGCTGTAAATGTTTCGATGCATCTCCGCCGACTCTTTGAGATCTCTGGCGCGACTTACGGTCTTGCTTCGCACATCAAGCAGCAACGTCGCAAGCATGTTCATCAGCGACGTAAGAATCCGATTCCCCGACGCCGCCGCGATCGTTTGATGGAAGCGCATGTCGTGAACGAGGTACTCAGCCGGATCATCGAGCGATGCAAACATCTCTGCAACCTCTTCCGACATCTGCGCCAACTGCTCACCCGTAGCGCGATCCGCTGCCAGACCGGCAATGGCCATTTCCAACGACTTGCGTGCCTCAAACGTCTCCGCAATCGTAAAGCCTCGCAACGAAGCCATCAATCGCAGTGCGTTGCCGTCGAGAGTTGGCGAGCCTTCATCCTTCACGACAAACGTTCCCGTGCCACGTCGTGACTGCAATACGCCGACCGCGACGAGCGAGCCGATTCCGTCACGCAGCGTCGGGCGGCTCACGCCAAGCAGCCGGGCCAGATCGCGCTCGGGAGGCAGACGATCACCGGGACGTAAATCGCCACTATGAATCATCTCCTGTAGTTCGAAGATAACCTTTTCAGTGGCGGTGCCGTTACGCTCAGCGTGGGTTGTTTTGAACAAGCCGTTGCTCGAATCGGTCATATGCTTGAGCAGCCCTTCATCGGTCAGGTGTGACAGATCGTTTTGCAAACCACAGCTTCAATTCCTCATCAAGCTTCTTGAGGTCCGGTTTCTGTTCGGCGATCGCGCGAGACTCTTTCCATTCCAGGTCAAGGTCGCCGAGTTGCACACCAGATCCAGCACGAATGAATAGCGGCAACTGGTGTAACTCAGCTTTGACACTGATTGTCTGTCCGCCTTGATAGACTCGATCGGGATTCCACGCATCTCGCCATTTGTCGCCGGTCGGCAAATAAACTTCCTGCGTGCGATTTCCCTTCTCCCACAGCGGCGAAACCAAAATGTCGCGCCCGTATAAATACGTCCACCAGTTGGTCCAGGCCCGTGATGCTTTAGGATCAACCAGAAAGAGCGGACGAATTATCGGAAGGCCAGTCCGGCTGGCTTCCTGCGCATACTTAAAGCTGTAATCGACGAGACGCTGATGCAACCGCGCATAAAGACGCCAGATCGCAATCAACTTCGCGTCATAACTCGGTTCCCGCGGCAGACTCCAAAACCCGACATTCCGAGTTGGGCCGACTTCCATGATCGGAGTGAAGGCACTGAACGCCAGCCATCGTCCACACACTTCCTGTTCCAACAACTGTTGGTTGTAGCCACACGCGTCGGAGCCCCAATTTGAGTAGCCCATCACCGCCGCACGTTGTGCAGCGATGATTGATGCGCGCAGGCCCTCTTGAGTGCCGCCGACATCGCCACCCCAGAAGACGCCGTACGGCGAGGAACCGGTGTAGGCAGCACGAGCCATCAACACAAAATCTTTCCGATGTTTTGAAGCGATCTCGTGGACGGCTTTTACATACATCGGCGGATAAGCATTTCGATTCTCACGGATACTGCGCCCGTCAAAGACTTTGTATGGACCACTCTCAGGAATGTTTTCCTCGCCTCGATCCAACTTGAATCCGGCGACGCCAAGCTTCAGCAGTTTTGCAACCCCACTTTGCCAGTAAGCTTTAGCCGCAGGGTTTGTTAAATCGACCATCGGATAATTGTTGCCGGTGGCTGGTCTCACCTGGCCCGCAAGCGTGTAGCCCCTGGCCTGTGCTTCTTGCGCCATGTCACCCTGGAAAAATGGAGCGATCCAGAGAACGGTTTTCGTGCCATCGCCCTCCAGCCATTTCACCATTTCAGCGAAGTGCGGCAAGCGATGAGGGTCGATCTTGAAATCGTCGTAGCCCCACGGCACGCCTGGTCCCCAAGGGCGATCGATCCAGTAAACGCCATTGGGAATTCCGTAAGCCTTCATCAACAGAACGTCTTCCATGATTTCCGAATTGAAAGGACCGGTGACGGGCGTTCCATCGTAGTAGGCAGGTCTTTGTTTGTGTTCGTCGCGCCAGCGCCAGGGAGTGAACATCCACTTCGGCGGCAGGAATGGTGGACCAGCGTCGAGCGCGTGTTGCCGCACCAGGCCGGCGGGATGCGACGCTGTGTAGGCCTTCATCTCGAATGAAGGTCCTTCAAACTCGATCTTGACGGCTGCGGGATCCGACGCGGCGAAGTCGAAATAACCCGGCCAGTTTCCCTTTACAAAGACCGCGTAACCACGAGACGAGAGATAAAACGGAGCATAGACAGAGGTGGTGGGCTTGAGGATCATTTCAACTTTCTGGCCCCGCAGATCCATCGCCTCTTTTCTGCCCGGCGCCCACGAAGCGGCCTGTGGTCCGTCGACGACGCGCTCCATCAAACCCGTGTAGTACTCGTCGCTGCGAGAGTCGATGGTCAGTCCCCATTTGACGATGCCCGTCGCCGGTTCAGCGCTCATACGAATGACGAAGTTTCCGTTGCGCGGCGTGACGATCAGGCTGACGATTGTTCCGTCGGCTAATGTCGTCTTGTGGGTCCAGGATCTGTTTCTGATTACGGGCGCGTTGAATGATGGGAGCGATGCTCGGCCCGCGGACGTTTCGCAGAAGAAACCGCTGAGATTCAAACGTGCGTGAGACGATTCAAGACTTAGCGCAGGCTGCTGCCCGTAAGCCACGCTACAAGCGCACAATAGTACCAGGCAAAGCAAGTTTGAACTCGTCGCAACTCTTCCCTTGATCATTCCGTCGCACCTTTGCACAAAGATCGTTTAACCTGCGGAGCAGGTGGAAGCATAGAGCCTGGGGCGTGAGCCCCAGGAACGAAATGGAAAAAACGGTCGTTAGCCCGTGAAACGGGCGATAGCACAATGAATCGCATCTTCTTTCGCCCGCTTCGCGGGCTCAAACTCAAACGACATGGTTCCTGGGGCTTACGCCCCAGGCTCTATGCTTCCGCCTGCTTTGCAGGCTCAGAGCTTGCTCAAAAATCATTGACTTACGCGTTTAACTGGTTTAGAAAAATAACTTCTTTACTAGCGCGCCCCTCATCGATTGGACGGTTGCACAGGTAAGCCTGTGTGGGAGGACTGGACACAATGAAAGCTTGCCGTCTTGTTGTCATCGCTTTCTTCGCATCTCTGCCTTTCGTTTTCACCTTACCGGCTTCGTCCGGTGGCGATTACCATTTTGATATCGACTCGATTGCGCTACCCGAAGCCTCCCGCGCCGACGACACCGGCGGCGGCATCAGGGAAGAGATTCCGCCCAAGTACCTCGAGCGCTATCAAGCCTGGAAAAATGAGTTTCTGGCCACGGAATCCGGCCGCCAGCAGTGGCAGCGTTATGCAACGGACCCCCTTCTCAAACTGACCATCACAGTTGCTCGCGACAACGCCGAAGGCGCCACGACCGGCAAGTACAAGTGGAACAGCAGCGGACAACTGATCGCCGCTACGATCGTGCTGGGCTCTCGCCTCGACGAGGGTTATCCCAATCCGATCTACTTCCCGGTTATGAACTCTCTCGTGCCGACCGGAACTGCCAATGATGTAACCGGCAATACGCTCGCAGCGACGAAGATGGCGCATGAGTTTGGTCACGTGAACCGAACCGCCAAAGTTGACGCGGCGCTCTATCAACTGCAATCGCAACTGATTCCGCAATACAACAAGATCTTCCTAACTAACGGTCGCAACCCGAAAGATCCAAAACTCGTTGAACTGGCCCAGAGAATCGGCGGCACTCCCGTGCAGATCTGGGAGGATCGCGAGTACTGGGGCGAAACCAACGCAATGGTCTTCCTCCGTGATCGCTTTACCGAAGAACGTCAACTCTGCCCTATCTTCAGCCGTATTAGATCCAGAGTCGACCTTTACGCAAAGGGTTACGAAAGGCGATTCCTCGAGATCGCTCAAACGGTCCCCGCGAAGGGTTCCTGCGGCTGGTAGCAGTTAAAGTTGCGCCAGCAGCGCTACATTTAGACCTTCGCTTCTTACTGTCCACGAACCATCTTCAGGGAATCCCGGCGCATGCCGCCGGGGTGAATCGCGCCAACCGCCAACCATCATCGCCACTGCATACAGCAGTCCTCCGTTTCCGGGCAGATAACATGGAAGATTTGGCCGTTGCCAGTTGTGGCCGTTTCGGAGATAGCGGTTCTTTTCGGTTGTCATTAACAACGCATCAATCGCCAACTTCCCTTCACCCAAACGGGCCGCCGTCATCGCTGTCAACGGATAATCCCAACCCCACGTCTGGTCCCACTTCCACTCTTTCATGACTTTGAAAAGCGTACGGCGCATTGTTTCCCGGTCAACTCCGTCACCCGGCAGCACACCAAGCGCTCCGAGCATCGACGGATGGTCGCGATTACGATCGGTAAAAGTTTGCGGACAGTTTTCATGAGCGAGATAGATGCCGTCACTAACCGGCAGAGATGAAAGCTTTCCAATCACTAGATCCCACAAGGGATTGCGAGCCATTCCCAGGCGTTTGCGCCACTGCTGTGCAGTTCTTAACCCGTAGCTCCAGTAGGCCAGCTCAAACGCAGGATTCCACGTTTCTCTCGGCGGATGATTCTCCTGTGCAGGGATCACGGGCGGTCCCAGCACGTATCGCTGCCTCTTCTCGTCAAAACGGGCAAACGAAGCCATGAACTCAGCCGACTCAAAGACGATCTCGCGATAACGCTCCAACGTTTGCCGGGTCGGACGTGCCTGATAGCACAGTTCCGCGTACGTGATCGGATGTGGTTGCTGCCAGATCAAAAGCGGACCGATGGGCGATGGACTATCGCGTCCTTCCGGCCCGACCATCTTGGGCCAACGTGCTCCCTCGTAGCCCTGCGACTGCGCGAGTTGGCGCGCAACAGGCAGGATCTTCGAATACCAACCGAGACTTCTTTCGAGCAGCGGCAACCGGTTCCACAGCGCAAAATGGGCAGCGTGCCACCAGTGCATTTCCAGGTGAAACTTCCCATACCAACTGTTAACGGTGAGACCTGTCTCTGGCGGCGGCGTCGATCCGCAACACTGAATGGCGGTGAGATACTGGGACAGAACAACTCGTCGCTCTAACTCCTGCGCGCGCGGATCCTTGCTGCGTGAGAATTCAATTGCACCGCCTCCGCTCCAGAACCGGCGCCAGTGGTTAGCGCTCTCTGCAAACGTCGCACTTACATTCGGCAATTGCGCCCTGGACGGTTGCGCGGAGAACTCGGCGATCAGTTCAAGACGAGTGCCGGTGTCAGTCGAAACAAAAAACGTATGCGCTTCTGTGGCGACCAGCTTTTGCGAACCATTCCATTTGATGGCGACGAAATACTCATCGTTATCGATCTGGCGGTGAAGCCTCGCAAGACCAGCACCCGAACTGACGAGGGCAGTTTGATGTTTGCTCGATTGCTGCCAATCCGCAGCCTGCATGGCCGGCGATCCGTAAGGAAACGCCAGACGCACTTGCAACTTCCCTGCAGCAACCAGAACCGAATCGATTCGCACGGCGAGCAGATCTCGATCCGGATGAACCGCCGTCATAATCGTTACCGGTTTTCCATGAAGCGTGAATGTGCTGGTCAGTCGGCCGGTCCAAAGATCGAGCTCTTGATGTACTTCGGAAAGATCGGTCGTCCGGATCTCAGGGCCATCGGTCAGCCGCAAACCGATCTGACCAAGATGCAGACGATGAGGGTTCTCGCGTAACCAGTTATAGAGATCTGCCTGTCCCTCGGAACTGGTTTGATACCCAACCAGCCGTCCGTAGGTGTCGTATTGAGTTAATCGAAGACGCTTCGAAGAGAGATCGGATGGCTGCGGCTTCGTGTGCCAGCCCCACTGCGACATTGTGCACAGCGGCATCGCGTTCTCATAAGCTTGCGGCAACGTTTGCAGTCCGGTGACGTCGGCAGTGAAAGCAAACTGACCATTGCCGAGCGATAACGGCGACAAAGGATCGAGCTGACGCAGCACCGGATTGTGTCTTTGGACCAACACCTTCCGATCGATCGATTCTCGCCTTTGAGCTGAAGCACCCGACTTGATTACCGCGCCGGCTCCAACGATCGCTGTAAGAAACCCTCGTCTCGAGATCATCGATTTAGCAAGGCGCAAAGAAACCATCCACAGATTTCACAGATTTTGTTTGGGAAATCTGCGTAATCTGTGGATGGTTTTGTTTGACTTTCGCGTCGTTAGAAGAGGAACTTCAGCATCACTTGCACGCGTCGCGCGTAGTTAGCCTGGTTCCCTGAAGTGATCTGGCCAAAATTATTGGCGGTTGGATTCATTTGTATCTGGCCGCCACTGAAGTACCACGGATGATTGAAGGCATTGATCAGGTCAAACCGGAGCTGAATCTTCGTGCCTTCAGTAATGGCCGTATTCTTGAAGAGCGAAAGGTCAACGTTGTTCACGCTCTGCCCGCGAATGTTCGAGAACCTGAGCGGGAACGTGCGAAGGTTTCGCCCGGTCGGTTGGACTGCCGAGGTCGAGTTGAACCTGGTCACGTCGAACCAGCGACAAATATTGTTTACCTTGAAGCATTTGCTCTCATCGAGCGTTTGCAGACTCTTCGGAAGCGCAACGTCGCCGCCGAGGAAGATCGCATTATTGGTAAAGTTCAATGGCGGACCAACCTGCCACGCGTAAATACCCGTCACCTGCCAGCCACTCAGCATTCGTGAGGCAAACGGATTATTAGTGTTTCCGAAAGCCTTACCCTGACCGAATGGAAGTTCATAGATCCAGCTAACTGCCAGGCGGTGCGGCGAATCAAAAGCCGAGATCATCTCGGTGGGCCGGAGGTCACCCGGATTGAGTAGATCGGTAGCTTCCATGAACTTGGACCACGTGTACGCTACGTTGACCGTGTAGCCCTTCGAAAACCTCTTCTGAAGGTTGAATTGGCCCGAGTGATACCACGAGTATCCCTCGTTGGTAGTGCCGTTGACCGTATCAAAATGCGGGAACGGGCGCAGCAGCCTTTCGCGAATTATGTTCGTCCCCTGTCCAATGGTCGTATTGGCTGGGAGCAAGTCGCGGAATGGATTCGGCACATTGGCGCCAAGGAAAGTCTCCACCGCTGCATCACGGAAAGCACTGGTGCTGAGGAGTCGCGACGGAGTTGCATTGAAATTGCGGTTGAGCTCTATGTGCGTTCCGCGATTGCCGATGTAGGCTGCCTCAACGACAAATCCATAAGGCAGTTCCCTTTGAATCCCAAGTTCCCAGCGCTGCATCTGTCCCGTCTTCGGATCGGGATCGAAAAACGTAATCGCATTGCCGATGTTTGTCTGGAAACCAGCAGCGGCGCCGACTGGCTCCTGGACGCCATCCGGGAATGGATTCGAAAGAGAATTGATAAACGTGAAACCGTTGCTGCCGAGCGTAATGAACGGCGTGTTCTGGCTAAAGCCGAGTTGGTTGACGTCGCCGCGACGTTGGCCCAGGAAGCCATAGTAGATTCCATAGCCGCCTCGGACGACCGTCTTGCTGTCTTCGGTAAGTTGATAAGCAAAACCGAAGCGAGGCATGAAATTCCGCTTCGGAGTTGAGTAGACACCTTCCGGCTCGCCATTGACGCCCGCGAAGGTTAGTCCACCCTTAACGAAGAACTGGCTCGGCGGCAAACCGGCAATCGGATTGAGCGCATACTTTGCTCGCGCAGCGGCCTCGATCGGCTGTGTGAATGACGTATCGAAGTTACGAACACTGCGATTGTAACGCTCGGTCATCGCGCCTTCGACTTCATAGCGCAATCCAATATTCAATGTCAGTCTCGGAGTAGCGCGCCAATCGTCATGTGCGAAGAAGCCCCACGTCGTTGACTGTTCTGCATAGTCGGCGAGACGGGCGATGTAGCTATCTGTGTGGCTCGGCAGTCCGAGCAGGAACTGCGCGAACGACTGACCACGATCGCTCGGCGCGGCTGCCGAATCGTTATTGGGACCACGGACAAAGTCGCCGATGAAGTTAAAGCGGCCGGTCCAGTCGTTGATATTGTTGAAGGAGTTTTCTCGATAAGCGCGGAACTCTGTTCCGAATTTTACCGAGTGGGAATCCATTGCTCTGTTAACCACAGCCCTGACCGAATGAATGTCGTTCGGACGGAACTCGTCGTTAACGCGCGTACCGATGTAGCCGTTGATACCAATGGCCGGGAAGTGACGCTTGTCCTCTGGAACCAGCGCCTGATACCGCGATGGAAAACCAACCGAGGTGAGATCGAATCCGTCGCCTTCTGAGTTTTGTCCGTCAACGCGAATGAAGCGGTTGTAGCTGTATTGGACGTTCAAGACCGTAGTCGCATTGAAGGCGTGCACGTCATCGACGGTGAACTGACGCGACAGAAACTGAAATTCCTGACCAGTAGCGAGATTCTGGAAGGTGTTGTTGTGGTCGCTGTTCCTCGTGTACCAACTGCCGCGCGCGAACATGCGGTTCTTGTTGTTGAAAACATGGTCCATGCGGACGGTGGTCGTGAAGTATCTCGTTGTCTCAACCAGATCCGGCTGCAAGTAGTTATTCGATCCGTCCCTGTTGCTGGGAGCATTCAGCGGACTCGGCCAGTACTGAGAGACGAGGCTCTTCGCTACCGGGTTGATCAATTGCGAAGGCAGCTTGTTGCAGGCCGTACCGCTGAGCTGGGTGCCGCTGGCAGTCGGTACAACTGGATTACCCGAACCGTCGCACTTGAACGGATCCAAAATGAAGAAACCGGGCCGCGCTGGATTTGGCCGGCGCGAAAACGGATTGAAGATCTGATACTGCGAGCCGATCGCCAGCAACTCCGAGAAGTCGCCGCCCTTCATCGCGTCAGTAGGAACAGTGCGAACACTGTTGTTCCGCTGCCGGACGTCCTTGATGTATTCGTAGCCCCACGAGAAGAAGGTTCGATTTCTTCCGTCGTAGACCTTCGGTAAGAAGGCCGGGCCAGTGACCATAAAGCCAGGCCGGTCGTACGGAATCTGCGGACGCGGCGAACCAATTCGGTTTGAGAAAAAGTCGTTTGCCGAGAGCGACACCGGCATCTTGACCCAGTAGGCTGAGCCGTGAAGGTCGTTGGTGCCGGACTTGATGACGATGTTGGTTACGCCACCTTCGGTATTTCCAAACTGTGAGTCGAAGCTTGCGGTTGAAACTTTGACTTCCTGTACGATGTCAGTTGGCGGCACGTACGAAGCGGTCACTTCGTTCGCGTTAGCGACCGAGGTGCTGGGCGCGCCGTCAATCGTAACGTCACCGCGGTTGGGGCGCGTGCCGTTGATTGAGTAGCCCGTGATGTGCGTGGGCTCAAACGGCCGATCCAGTCTGACGTCGCGTCCGCCGACAGCGGATGCTCCGAAGGCAGTACCGCTGGCCAAACCAATCAGGAAGAACGGATCACCGTGAGGCGTCGGCAACTCGGACACGCGACGGGCATCCACGACCTGCCCCATCGAGGCCGTGCCCGTTTCAACCAGGCCGGCGTCCGCCGTTACGGTGACGGTTTCCTGACTGCCGCCAACCTCGAGCACTGCATCAATCTCGAGCTTGTCGTTTACCTGGAGGGCGATGCCTTCACGAATGTACTTCTTGAATCCGGTTCCCTCCACTACGATGCGGTAGGTTCCGGGTATCAGGTAAGGCACGGTGTACAGACCACGTTCATTGGTCGTAGCGGTGTTGTTTGTTCCCATAGCTACGTTAGTGATGGTAACTGAAGCTCCAGGAACGACCGCCTTATTGGAGTCCATGACGGTTCCCGAGATCGTGCCTCGCGCTTCTTGCGCCCGGAGCGATGCTGGGGAGAGCAATATTAGGGCGAACACAATCGCCGAGCACACATAAGCGACATGGGTGAATCTCGATCTCATTGTTTGTCTCCTCTTTCGTGGAAAGCGCTTAACTACGATTGGGAAAGCCAACTC
>JBIOVO010000235.1:0-5230 GCA_044867735.1 Pyrinomonadaceae bacterium
ATCATGCATCTATTAGCGGGGGCAAGCCCCTCTTCCTGACTTGCTCTTTGCTTGAGCGCCCACTTGCCAATCAGGATAAATTGTCGCGGCTACCTAGATTTCCCACCGCAAAATACCAATTCCACCCGATTCTGTTCGGAACGGCGCTTTTTTAACTTGTCAATCTTATGCCAGAGACATCCGTATCAGTGCCATTTCTCCAGACTTGGGTGCCTGGCATTCAACTACTGCGCACTTACGACCTGAAAAACATGAGCAGCGATCTGCGCGCCGGAGTGTCTGTCGCCGCCGTTGCAATTCCGATCGGCATTGCTTATGCCGGTCTCGCCGGTGCTCCTCCGGTAGTCGGTATTTACTCCTGCGTATTCCCGCCGATCGTTTACGCGCTATTTGGTTCCTCGCGGCAGTTGATTGTGAATCCTGACGCCGCGGCTTGCGCCATCGTGGCTGCGACCACGGCCCCACTCGCAGCCGGGGACCCGGCAAGATATGCCGACCTCTCGATCATGTTGACCTTGTTCACAGGGATACTTTGCATCGTTGCCGGCTTCGCGAGGCTCGGCGTCATCGCTAACTTTCTCTCACGTCCAATCCTGGTGGGCTACCTGAATGGCATCGCCATCAGCATCATCGTCGGCCAACTCGGCAAACTGATCGGCGTTAGCGTTCCCTCGGGTGGTGTGTTTCGCACCATCGGAAATCTTTTCACTCACGTGCGCGAGGCGCATTGGACCACGATGCTGCTCGGGATCGCGCTGGTGGTTGGTCTGATTTTACTCAAGCGACTGGCTCCGCGTGTGCCTGGTCCGCTCGTGGCCGGTGTCGCGGCGGTCGCCATCGTTTATTTTCTCGGCCTCAACAGCACCGGAGTTCAGATCATCGGCCCCATTCCTCAGGTGTTGCCTTTGCCTCGCATTCCGGCGTTCCCATGGTCCGAGCTTGGACCACTCATCGCCGGCGCCGCCACGATGGTGCTCGTCAGTTTTACCAGCATGATGACCACCGCACGCGGTTTTGCGACGAAGAACGGTTACCAGATCAACCCGAACCGCGATCTGGTGGCGCTCGGCGTTTGTGATCTCGCTTCGGGGTTTACTCGCGGATTCGTAGTTAGCGGCGCCGACTCGAGAACCGCGGTGGCTGATTCCTCAGGCGGCAAAACGCAGATGACCTCCGTGATCGCCTCGCTCGCGATTTTGTTGGTCCTGTTATTCCTCACTGCCCCCCTCGCTTATTTGCCGACAACCGCATTGGCGGCAATTCTGATTGCCTCTTCGATCTCGTTGTTCGATCTGGCGTCAATGCGTCTCTACTACCGTGTCAGCCCGCCGGAATTCCGGCACGCCGTCGTGGCGATGCTGGGCGTGATGACTGTCGGTGTGTTGATGGGAGTGCTCGTCGCGGTTGGTTTAGCAATGCTGAAACTTCTCATGCTCGCGTCGAAACCTCACGATGCAGTTCTCGGTGTCGTCCCCGGCGAAGGTTTCGCCAACGTCGCCGAGAATCCAGAAGCCATGACCCTTCCCGGCGTAGTCGTTTATCGCTTCGATTCATCGCTGCTCTTCTTCAACGCCGATTACTTCGCGAGAAGAGTCAGGCAGGTTATCAGCGACGCCGGCGAAAGGCCGCGAGCGTTCGTGTTGGATGCGGAGTCGATGCCGATTCTAGACATTACCGGTGCTGAAACGCTCGCCTCTCTGCGCGATGAACTCGCAAAAAAGGAAATCACGTTCAGCGTAGCCAGAACCAAGGGTTGGTTTCGAATGATGTTTGAACGCACCGGTCTGGCCGAGAAGTTTGGCCATGACCGGGTGTTCGTTTCAGTAAAAGCGGCCGTTGAAGCAGCGACTTCGAGGAACTGAGAAATGAAAAGCCGATTAGCTTCAATAATTTTCTTGCTACTTTCATGCGGCCCGGGCGCCGCCGATCAACTCACCTTGAAGAATGGCGATCGAGTTACCGGCACGATCGTGAAGTCGGATGGCAAGACGCTGGTCTTCAAGGGCGAGTTGGTCGGTGAGTTAACCATCCCGGTCGAAAACATCTCCGAGGTGGCGGCTGACAAACCGCTGTATGTGGTGATGAACGACGGCAGCACCGTTCGCGGAGTGGTGAAATCAAGTGGCAACCAAACTGAGATCAAAACTGCCGACAAAGCGTTGACCGTGGCGCGTTCGTCGATCCAGTTGCTGCGGTCAGAAGAGGAACAGCGACTCTACGAAAGCACGCTCAACCCCGGCATTTTTGAACAGTGGACCGGCGGCGCAGATCTCGGCGTAGCCATCACCAAAGGAAACTCCGACACGACCAACATCGCGCTCGGTCTCGCGATGTCGCGACAAACTCTGCGCGACAAGACGTCGCTGTATGGAGCTGCGGTTTACAACCGCGACAGCACGGACGGCGATTCACGCACTGTCGCCAACACGCTTCGTTTCGGTGGGCGTTACGATCGCGACTTCGCCGACAAGTGGTTTGGTTACGGCTTCTCCGATCTGGAACGCAACGGATTGCAGGACTTGAACCTGCGTTGGGTGATTGGTGGCGGAGTCGGGTATCACGCGATTCGCAATGAACGAACGAACCTGGATTTGCTGGGTGGCATAGCGATGAATCGTGAGTACTTCGAGGGGTTGGATAACGACCGCACTTCGGCGGAGGCGCAGCTCGGGCAGACGCTTTCACACCGTTTCAATTCGCGTGTGTCGCTGAAGGAGCAGTTGTTCTTCTTCCCGAATCTGACGCGTGGCGGGGAGTACCGAATCAACTTCGATACGACTCTGGTGACTGACATTACGAGCCGGATCGGCTGGCAACTGACGTTGAGCGATCGGTACCTGTCGAATCCGCCGAATGGGTTTAAGCAGAATGATTTGATCCTAACGACGGGAATTCGGGTGAAGTTGGGGACGATGAAGTAAAGGGTCAAACAAAAGAATTTCTCGCGCAAAGGCGCAAAGGAAGACGCAAAGAAGAAAGGCGTTTGTTCAGAGTTCAACCTTTAGGTTGTTGTTACGTTCCTGGCCGGACAAGCTAAAAGCTTGAACTCTAAGACAAAGGGAAGAAGGTGGATTATGAGTTCGGTAGTTTCTATAGGTGCAGCGCGGAGTAAGGTTGAGAAGCCACGCAGGGGCAAGCCACCCGCGAAGGACATGGTTTGGGTTCCGGGTGGATCTTTCATGATGGGATCCAACGATCACTATCCTGAAGAGGCGCCCACACATCCGGTAACGGTCGATGGGTTCTGGCTGGACCAGTTCACCGTCACGAATGCACAGTTCAGCCGCTTCGTTGAAGAAACCGGTTACGTCACTTCAGCCGAACGTGCGCCACGTGCGGAAGACTATCCCGGCGCGAAGCCGGAGTTGCTGGTTCCCGCGTCGGTTGTCTTTCTCAAACCGCCTTACAAAGTCGATCTCGGTAACCACTTTAACTGGTGGACCTACGTACCCAACGCCAATTGGCGCCGGCCGCTTGGTCCTGACAGCTCGCTGAAAGGATTGGCGAAGCATCCGGTGGTCCATGTGGCCTTCGAAGATGCTGAAGCCTATTGCCAGTGGGCCGGTAAAGAGTTGCCGACGGAGGCGGAGTGGGAGTTTGCGGCGCGCGGTGGTTTGGAAGGCGCAGAGTTCACTTGGGGAGCGGAGTTCACGCCCGAAGATCGTTACATGGCAAACACCTGGCAGGGTGAGTTTCCGAGCGAGAACACACTCGACGATGGCTTTGAGGGAACAGCGCCGGTCGGTTCGTTCCCGCCGAATGGATACGGTCTCTATGACATGGCGGGCAACGTTTGGGAGTGGACCACTGACTGGTATCTCGAGCACCACAAGCTGGAGAATTCCTGCTGCGGCAGCATCAATCCACGTGGTGGACAAGTGGACCAGAGCTACGATCCGTGTACACCAAACATTCCTATCGGCCGCAAGGTCATGAAGGGCGGCTCGTATCTTTGCGCACCGAATTACTGTCGCCGGTATCGTCCGGCGGCGCGGATGGCCCAACCGGTGGATACGTCAACGTGCCACCTCGGTTTTCGCTGCGTCGTTCGCACGTAGGATGAAAAGAAGATGGAAGAGTACTTCAAAGAAATTGCCGTTCGAATCGCACTGGCAGTGGAGTTGATTGCTGCGATCGTGATTGCTTACGGCGCGGTTGAAGCGCTGGTCAGCTTGTTCATCCCACGCAAACGTTATGAAAGCGAGAATGTGTTTCACAAGCGGAGACAGATCTTTCTGCGGTTCGGTGTTTGGTTGTTGCTGGGACTGGAGTTTGAGCTGGCGGCGGACATCGTGCGCAGCGCGATCAGTCCTACGTGGAATGATATTGGGCAGCTTGGGGCGATAGCGGCGATACGGACGGTGTTGAATTTCTTCCTGGAAAGGGATATTCGGGAGTTCGATGAATCAGTTCGGGAGCCTGTAGAACCGTAAGAGTTTCCCCCGCAAAGGCGCAAAGACGCAAAGGAAGACGCAAAGGAAAACCTTCGACGGCCGGAGGTCTTAACTTTGCGGCTTTGCGTCTTAGCGCCTTTGCGTGAGCAAAATTCTTTTGAGCGAGCGAGCCCTCATACACATTTTTCCGGCATTCAAATACATTATCCGCCCTATACCCGCTGCTCACAGAACCCCGTACGCTAACCTTTCCCGGAGGTATGTAGAATGGTTGCTGCTACCGCTCCATCTACGACGTCAACTGACCTGGCAGTGGATCGTACGCGCCTGGCCCATGAACGCACCCTGATGGCCTGGGTGCGCACGGCCGCTTCGCTGATCAGTTTTGGTTTCACTATCTACAAGTTCTTTCAGTACATGAAAGATCAGGGTCAGCAGGTCGAACATCGTCTCTTCGGGCCGCGCGAGTTCGCCATGACGCTCATCGGAATCGGTCTGGTATCGCTGGCGTTGGCAACGCTTCAGCATCGTCACGATATGAAGGTGATGCGGAAGCATTACCTGCACGTTCCGTACTCGTTGGCGACAGTTGTTGGAGCCCTCGTGGCAGTTCTCGGACTCATCACTTTTGCAGCCGTTTTCTTGAGGCAGTAGTTAACCTTCCACACACTGATGTTTTCATGACTACCGCCGGCAGAGTCGAGACGTTATTCGAGAGTGGCCCATTCCCTCATTTTCAGAAGTCGCTTGGTCTATTTCGGCCGGTTGGCTTCAACATCGCCTCACGCGCAACGGTCACGATTCTGATTGGGTGGTTCCCGCTCGTCATCCTCGTC
>JBIOVO010000236.1:0-2421 GCA_044867735.1 Pyrinomonadaceae bacterium
GCAGTCGTTCAATAACCGGATCGCCGAAGCCCTCACGCGCACCGCCACGCAACTACGCGAGGATGACGCCGTTCTTTTTAAGGATTCCGATGCACTTTTACGACGCGCGGCGGTGTCTAACGAGGAGAGCGGAGGCAAAAGTGAAACCAAAACGCCCACGCTCGACGTAAAGGTGCTGGCCAACGAACCGGCGGCGCTGCGACGAAGGGCGTTGTGGCAATGGCTTTCGGACGCGCGCGGCAGTGCCCGAAGACTTGAAATGGTTCACCTGCTGGCCGTCGAGAAGCTTTTGGAGGGCAGCGCCGGTGGTCGCGTCGTGGAGCTACCAAACGGCGGGCGGGTACGACGCCGGCGGAACCGGCTGGAGTTTGAGTCTGAAAATGTTTGAAAAAGCAGCGTTCAAACTCTATAGTCCTAAACTGAGGCGCAGGTTTTCGAGGCGTCGTAGGGAACCATAATTGATAGAGTGCATCAAAGTTAGGTTCGTTTTTGATAGAGTGGACTTCGGCGTTGTGACGTCGAGGCTGGGCAAAGACAAATGACGCCCTGTTAAGGTATTATCAGGGGTCGGAGGCGTTAATGAATTTGAGTTCTACGGCAAGACAAATTGTTTTTTGGCTCCTGATAATCGCGGGGGCACTTTTGCTATATAAACTCGTTAATCCGCGCGGCAGCACGTATAAGACCGTCGCGCTTACCGAGATGGATCAGATGATCCAGAGCGGTAATCTAAAATCGTTAACAGTAAAGCAAAATGAGAGCGTAGCTATCGATAACAGTAACCAGGAATACCGGGCCGCGTTGTCGAATGAGTTTGCGAAACGCGACTTGCTTAATTCGGCGCGTGAAGTCGTCAACGGCAAGCCCCGTGTACCGAAGGTCGAAGAAGAATCGAGTAGCAGTTATATCTGGCCCATGCTCATTACCTGGGCGCCACTCCTGTTTATCATCGCGATTTGGATCTTCATGCTGCGACAAATGCAGTCAGGCGGCAACAAGGCGTTGTCGTTTGGCAAGTCGCGAGCAAAGCTACTCAACAACCAGCAGAAACGTGTGACGTTCAAGGATGTTGCTGGGGTTGAAGAAGCCAAAGAAGAGTTACAGGAAATCATTGAGTTTCTTAAGGAACCACAGAAGTTTCAGAAGCTCGGCGGCCGCATTCCCAAGGGCGTTTTGATGATGGGACCGCCGGGAACGGGCAAGACGTTGCTGGCTCGTGCGATCGCGGGCGAAGCAAACGTTCCGTTCTTCTCGATTTCCGGTTCAGACTTTGTTGAGATGTTTGTCGGCGTCGGTGCATCGCGCGTGCGCGACTTGTTCGAACAAGGCAAGAAGAACGCGCCGTGCATCATCTTCATCGACGAGATCGACGCTGTTGGACGTCATCGTGGCGCAGGCCTTGGTGGCGGACACGACGAACGCGAACAGACGTTGAACCAGTTGCTGGTTGAGATGGATGGCTTCGAATCGAACGACGGCGTGATCCTGATTGCTTCAACCAACCGTCCGGACGTTTTAGATCCTGCGTTGCTGCGACCCGGACGATTCGATAGACGAGTCGTGGTGTCGAGACCTGACGTTCGTGGACGCGAAGGCATCCTGAAAGTTCACACCCGCAAGATTCCGCTGGGTGAAGACGTTGATATCTCCGTGATAGCGCGAGGTACACCGGGCTTCACTGGAGCTGACCTGGCGAACCTCGTTAACGAAGCTGCTCTCAATGCTGCTCGCTACAACAAGAAGCTCGTTGCAATGGGCGACTTCGAGTTGGCGAAAGACAAGGTGTTGATGGGCGCTGAGCGCAAGAGCATGGTGATCTCCAACGAAGAGAAGCGCGTCACTGCGTATCACGAAGCGGGTCACACGCTGGTTGGTCTGAAAGTGCCAAACGCGGATCCGGTTCACAAAGTGACCATCATTCCACGTGGCATGGCGCTCGGTGTGACGCAACAGCTTCCCGAAGGTGATCGTCACAACTACAGTCAGGAATACCTGCTGGGCCAGATCTCGATCCTGATGGGTGGACGCATTGCTGAAGAGACGTTCCTCGGCAGCATCACCACGGGAGCTTCAAACGATATCGAACGAGCGACTGAGCTCGCGCGCGCGATGGTTTGCGAGTACGGCATGTCTGATATGGGTCCGCTGACCTTCGGCAAGAAGGAAGAGCAGATCTTCCTCGGACGCGAGATTGCTCAACATCGTGACTTCTCGGAAGACACCGCCATCAAGATTGATGATCAGGTGAAGAAGATCGTCACCTCGCAGTACGAGCGCGCGAAGGCGATCATCGAAGAGAATCGCGATACGATGATTCGTTTGGCTGAGTGCTTGTTGGAGCGTGAGTCGTTGGATGGCGTTGAGATTCGAAGGATTGTCGCGGGCCTGCCGCTCGATGAGACTCCGTCAGTCGATTCCGGC
>JBIOVO010000237.1:0-14326 GCA_044867735.1 Pyrinomonadaceae bacterium
AAAACTATCCCGACGATCTTGTGGAAGAGATGGATGCTATCAACAATCCCGAAGACAGCTCCGCCGGAACCAGAAAGATTCCTTTTTCAAAGACGCTTTATATTGAAGAAGATGATTTTCGTGAAGATCCGCCGAAGCAGTTTTACCGGCTCGCCCCTGGCCGCGAGGTGCGTCTCCGTTATGCTTACCTGGTGACCTGCAAAGAGGTCATTAAAGATGACAGCGGCAGGATTGTAGAACTCCGTTGCACTTATGATCCGGCTACACGCGGTGGTAACACGCCTGATGGTCGAAAGGTGAAGTCCACTATTCACTGGGTCTCAGCCGCGCACGCTTTACCAGCAGAGGTCCGACTTTACGACAACCTTTTTCTTAAAGAGGATCCGAGCGACGTTGAAGAAGGACACGATTTTACCGAGAACCTGAATCCTGATTCGTTGCAAGTAATCGACGATTGCAAAGTAGAACCGAGTGTGCGAGACGCAGCGCCCGGGACCAAGTATCAGTTTGAGCGTCTTGGTTATTACTGCGTCGACCGCGACTCGGCGGGCAAAATGGTGTTCAATCGGACCATCGGCCTTCGCGATACCTGGGCGAAGATCGAAAAGCGCGCCGGGACTGGTGCGTGAAAATGGGTGATACTTTCACGCAAAGGCGCAAAGACGCAAAGTTAAAACCTCCGGAATCCGGGGGCTTCCTTTGCGTTTTCTTTGCGCCTTTGCGCCTCTGCGTGAGACGGTTTTTTGCTCGCTGCTAAACCCTCGCATTCGTGGCTAATCGTCTCTTTACCCGCTCCTTCAGATTTCTTTTGGTCCCACCGTCACAAACCGCGCCCCCTGTCTTGTCTTTAAACCGTAGTCCAAGACTTGGCGGAGGATTGTGATGAACAACAAATTAAGGCCTGTCGTATTGATGCTGGCGCTGGTTCTTTCCACGGTTCCTCGTGCGGCGTTGGCCCAACAACGGTTCGCCGATTCAAGTGAGGTAAAGGTTAAGAATGACATCAAGAGACGTTTGCGTGATGGAAAAACGAACGTAACGGTTAGATTACGTAATGGCTCGGAACTCAAAGGCCGGATCACCGAAGCCGCCGAGAACATGTTTACTCTCAGGGAGAAAAACGCCGGCGCTCAACGTGATATCAGCTATGCAGATGTGATCAAACTTAAAGGACAAGGCTTAAGCAAGGGAGCAAAGTTCGGTATACTCACCGGGATTGTTGCAGGCGCAGTGATAATCGGTGCTTTAGTCAGTCTGAAGAATTTCGATCCTTTTGAGAACGGCGTGCTTCGGTGACGACTACTCATCTCTCGGTTTTTGCAGAGTATCGGGGATACCTCTTGTCGGTGGCCCAGCGTATTCTACGTAGCCGCACGGATGCTGAAGACCTGCTCCAGGAAACGTTCATACGCTGGCACCAAACCTCGTTGGCGCAAATAACATCGCCAAAAGCGTTTTTGGCAACTGTCGTAAAACGTCTTTGTCTGAATCACCTCCAATCTGCTCAAACTCGCAGGGAACTGAGCATTGATCCTCACGCTCCCGAAGCTGCTGTGGCGGAACCTTCTGCTGATAAGAATGTGTTCGAGTCACTCTCGGCCCTGACGATCTTGCTGGAGCGTTTGTCTCCTAAAGAGCGTGCGGTTCTGCTGCTGCGCGAAGTCTTTGACTGCGACTATGACGAGATTGCGTCAGTCATAGAGCAGCGCGCGGACACTTGTCGCCAACTGCTGCGACGCGCACGACAACGTCTCACCGATGCACGTGCGCGCTTCGAAGTTTCCCCCGAGCAACTCCACAAACTCGCACGCCAGTTTTCCCTCACCTGTGCCAGCGGTGACCTCAAAGGACTCGTGACTGCATTGGCGTAGTTGTGACCTCCTAAAACATCCGGGCCGGTGGTGGTGTCTTAAATTGAAGGAGTTTTCTCTGCGGCCCTCTGCGTATCTCCGCGTTCTCTGCGTTAAAGGGGCTCGTTTAACGCAGAGTTCGCAGAGATACGCAGAGGACCCGTGAGAAAACTCAAATTCAGACACTACCGGGCCGGTCCATCTCTTGAAGCCATGCGTCCATCGGTGGTATCGTGCGGCTAACCGGTCTTGTCCCTCCTCCCAAAAGTATCGTTACAAGTGAGGTGCCTCGATCTTGTTTCGCGCCTCGTTCGACGGCCTGCGGACTGCTACGGCATTCCAGCAGAGGTTTCGCTTCGGCTCGTGGCCGAGGAACGTCTCGAGTTGCGCCCTCTTACTCTGCCTCTGCATCGCTCCTCAAGCCCTTGCTCAGTATCGCTTCGATGTGGTGAACACCAGTAACGGACTGCCTCAGAATACGGTCCGCGACATTCAGCAAACCCGTGACGGCTACCTTTGGTTCGCCACTTTCGATGGGTTGGTTCGCTTCAACGGCGCTCGCTTCGAGGTTTTCAATAAAGCCAACTCGAAAGGCATCAACAGCAACCGCTTCATGTCTCTGTATGAAGACGGTGACGGAACACTGTGGATGGGCACCGAAGATGGCGGCGTGACGCACTATGCGAATGGCCGCTTCAAGTCGTACACCACCAACGATGGATTGCCGAACAACCTTGTCGACGCCGTCAGGCGCACATCAGACGGACAGTTGATCGCGGTCACGCCGTCTGGTCCAGTGCGCCTTCAGGGTGAACGGTTCGTTCCCGTCTCAACCTCAATTGCTCCACAGCAGGTGATTCAGACGCCATCCGGCGACACCTGGTATCGCACCGGCACGACGCTGCAACGTAACAGGTCAGGCACGATAACCAACTTTGAGGTACCCGCCAGCGGGCGCGAATTTCAGCCCGTCTATGAGGACCGTCAGCGGCGGGTTTGGCTGGGGACTTTCCACAACGTACGCGGGGAGCTTTGGATGCTCAAAGATGAGGTCATTACTCGGTTCAGCACGCGCGACGGCCTTCCCTATACCTACTTCACGTCGCTCTATGAGGACCACGAAGGAACCATGTGGTTCGGTACGGCGGATGGGCTGATCCGCTTCAAAGACGATAGCTTCACGGTCTATACGACAAGTGATGGTCTTTCGAGCAACTGGATCAGGTCACTCAAGCAGGACCGCGAGGGAACGCTTTGGATAGGCACAGAAGACAACGGCGTAATGCGGATGACCAGAAAGGTGATAACGACGATCTCGGAAAAGGATGGCTTGAAGGGCAAAGTCTTCTACCCCATCCTCGAGGACCGTTCGGGAAGCATCTGGGTGGGCTCGAACGGGGTCAACCGACTCACGGATGGCAAGTTCACTTATTACCCGCTTAACTTCGCTCCGCAGTACATACGACGGCGTCGATCTGACGCGGGGATCAGTTCGCTGTACGAAGACCGCGATGGCAGATTGTGGCTCGGTCACGATGCTGGGCTCTACCGATTCCAGGATGAGGAATTCACTTACGATCAGCAGATGACGACACGCCAGTGGCCCTACGCGATCTTTCAGGACACCAAAGGCGCATTCTGGTTTGGCTTCAATAACTCGCTAACGCGCTACCACAACGGAGAGCTGAAGGAATTCTCGACAAAGGACGGACTAAAGGGTTTCGTGCAGCCGATCTATGAAGACCGGCAGGGGCGACTCTGGATCGGCAGCTATGGTGGACTGGCCCAGTACACCGACGACCGACTGATCTTCCTCACCGAAACAGAAGGCCTCTCGAGCAACCGCGTCCGTGCGATTTATGAAGACTCGGACGGCGTGTTGTGGGTCGGAACTTATGACGGCGGACTCAACCGTTACAAGGACGGCAAGTTCACTTCATTCACAACCCGGGAAGGCATGTTCAGCAACGGAGTTTTCGCCATTCTCGAAGACCAGCGCGGCAATTTCTGGATGAGTAGCAATCAGGGGATCTACAGAGTCAGCAAACAACAATTGAATGATTTTGCTGACGGCAAGATCACGAAGATCCATTCGGTCTCGTACGGGAGAGCCGACGGCATGCTGAACACTGAGTGCAACGGCGGCAGGCATCCTTCGGCGATCAAGTCTCGCGAGGGACGGTTGTGGTTCCCGACGTTTGACGGCGTTGCGGTAGTTGACCCCAGAGCCGTCACCTTCAACGACCAACCGCCGCCAGTGGTCATCGAAACTATCGTCCTGGACCGCGAAGAGTTGGATGTGAGCGCGCCAGTCGAGATCAGACCTGGTAAAGACAACCTCGAGATCCATTACGCGGGCCTGAGCTTTATCAAGCCTGAGCATATGCAGTTCAAGTACAAGCTCGAAGGGCTGGACACAGAGTGGATCGACGCCGGCAACCGCCGGGTCGCGTACTTTCCGCACCTACCGCCGGGAGAGTACGTATTTCGGGTGATCGCTGCCAACTCAGATGGAGTGTGGAATCAAGGCGGCGCCGCGATCGGCATCAGGGTTATTCCGCCATTCTGGCGCCGCGCCTGGTTCGTGGCGCTCACTATCTTCTTGTTCGCGACGGCGGTTGCG
This sequence comes from Pyrinomonadaceae bacterium, assembly GCA_044867735.1. Taxonomy (GTDB): domain Bacteria; phylum Acidobacteriota; class Blastocatellia; order Pyrinomonadales; family Pyrinomonadaceae; genus PSRF01. Next base: position 4,474 of record JBIOVO010000237.1, read on the forward strand.
TTAATGTTCCGTGCCCGGATAAGGAAGCTCAAACAAGCGCACGCTACGCAGGAAGCTTTCTCACGGCAGCTTATTGCTTCACAAGAAAGCGAACGCAAACGCATAGCCGCTGAGTTGCACGACGGGCTGGGCCAGGATCTGCTTGTCATCAAGAACTGGGTCCACCTGACAAAGCGTTTTCTCGAACCCGGAAGCCGTGCCGGGGAGCCGTTGGTCGAGATCGACTCGGCAGTGACGAACTCGATTGCCGAGGTCCGCGAGATCGCCTACAACTTGCGCCCCTATCACCTGGATGAGATCGGCATCACCGGCGCCATTCATTCGATGATCGAAAGAGTCGACGGATCTTCGAGCATTCAGTTCCAGGCCCGCCTGGATTCGATCGATGGACGGCTGCCGTCCGAACACGAAATGAGTCTCTATCGCGTAATTCAGGAGTGCATTAACAATGTCGTCAAACACTCGCAAGCGACTACCGCAAACATCTCGATTCGCAGTAACGCTCACGAGCTCGTGGTTCGTATAGAGGACAACGGCAAAGGGTTCAATGTTGAGCGAGCGCGCAGCAACAAAGACCACGGATTTGGTTTGATGGGCATATCTGAGCGCGTTCGTCTGCTGGGCGGCAGCGATTCAATTCAGTCCGTTCCGGGCATCGGCACAATTATTACTATCACTCTTCGGGTGCCTGAGAAAGATAACGCACATGAGTGAGATACGAATCCTTATTGCCGATGACCACGCGTTGATTCGCAAGGGATTGCGGCAGATCGTCGAGGCCGACACGCGGTTCACCGTGATTGCAGAAGCAGCGAACGGTGCCCAGGCCCTGGAGTTGATCTGCGAGCACACACCTCAGATCGCTATTCTCGACGTCAACATGCCGGAACGCACTGGATTCGAAGTAGCTGTGGAGCTTCAGAAACGCAAAGTCGAAACCGCTATCATCTTCCTTACCATGCACAAGGACAGGACCTTCTTCAATAAGGCGATGGACCTTGGCGCGAAGGGCTACCTCCTCAAGGACAGCGCGCTCGAGGAGATCGTCACTGCTTTGAATGCCGTTGTGCGCGGACAACCGTTCATCAGCCCCGAACTCTCCGGTCATTTGTTGCGCCGCATGGACCGCATAGGTTTATTGGCGAAGCAGACGCCGGGGCTCAATGATCTCACGACAACCGAGCGGCGCGTGCTGAAACTCATCGCGTCATACAAGACGAGCAAAGAGATAGCCGAAGAACTGCACATCCACTACCGCACCGTAGACAATCATCGGACCAACATCGCCGCAAAACTCGGACTTCAGGGCAGCCACTCGCTTCTAAAATTCGCTGTCGAACATCAAGACGAACTGGTCTGATCAGGTCACGCTCTTCCTTGCGTGAGCTTTGCACAAAAAGTCGTCGATAGTCCTTTTAGCCTGCGTAGCAGGCGAAAGCATAAAGCCTGGGGCGCAAGCCCCAGGATCGCTCAACCAGAACGCAACAGCCCGTGAAAACGGGCGACAGCGCAATGATTTGTGCAGCTTTCACCCGCTGCGCGGGCTCCGATCTTTATTTAATCTTGTTTCCTGGGGCTCACGCCCCAGGCTTTAGGCACACGCCTGCTTCGCAGGCTAAACCTGACTTTTTGTGCAAAGCCCCTTGCCTGTGTGTCAACACACAGATCTTCGTGTGTTGGTCTCTATTCAATCCTGCCCTTTGTTGACGGATAGTTGTGGCCGCACAAAACGGTGCGAACCGCGGTTCATGCGATTCGAAACCGTTTCCGAAAACAGACCAAAATGCAAACAACTATTCGACTGAAAGGAGCCCGCAAATGAAAACGACAACATCGAACTATAGTTCTGTAGAACCGGTTATTGTCGCAACGAGCGCCGCTGATCACGAGGTTCCCGGTTGGTTCGGCGATCATAATCAGGGTGCCGGCATCGCAGTGGCCGATCTAACAGGCACCGGCAAGAAAGACCTGATCGTGTTCCACATTGACCATCCGGTCGGGGGCAATCGCGGATACTATCGCGTCGGCCAGAATCTTCGAGAAGATGGCACCGTAGAGGCATGGACCGATCCGATTCAGGTCCCCGGTTGGTTCGGAGATGAGAATCAGGGCGCCGGCATCGCAGTTGCCGATCTAACAGGCACCGGCAGGAAAGACCTGATCGTGTTTCACGTCGACCATCCCGCGGATTTCAACCGCGGCTACTATCGCATCGGCCAGAATCTTCACCGTACTGACGACAACACTTGGACGGTAGACGTTTGGACCCAACCGATCCTCGTGCTGAACGAGACTTCTAAGGAGCCCGGTTGGTTTGGCACCCAAACTCAGGGCGCCGGTATCACCGTGGCCGACCTGACCGGATGTGGTAAGAAGGACTTGATCATCTTTCAGATCGACCATCCGTCAGGTGGCAACCACGGATACTATCGCGTCGGCCGAAATTTCGGAGCGACGGGAACCGCAGATCATTGGACCGGAGCGATCCAAATCCCTGGTTGGTTTGGGGACTCAAATCAAGGTGGAGGCATTACTTTTCGCGCAGGCAAAAGCGGCGTATCACTGGTGGTGTTTCACATCGATCATCCCAACGGAGGCAACCGTGGTTACTATCGCACCAGTTCCATGATGGACCCGGGCATTCCGCTAACCTGGAGTGATGTGCTACCCGTTCCCGGGTCGTTCGGGTTGGAGGATGCCGGCGGCGACGTCGCCATTGTTAACTTTTCCGGGAACGACTACTTGGTTGACTTCTATCTCAAAAATCCAGGGAGTGGAAATTGCGGCTACTACAACCTCGTACCACTATGAGCAGCTTTGCCCTAAAAGTGGTCGATAGTCCTTTAGCCTGCGTAGCAGGCGAAAGCATAAAGCCTGGGCCGCAAGCCCCAGGATCGCTCAACCAGAGGGTAGGTTTGAGTTAGTTGAGATTTGAACGAACTCAAGCCTGCCCGACCGATACTTGTTCGCAATGATGAAAGTGCTCATCGTCGATGACAACAGCGCAATGCGCCACCTGCTCAGGAGCATTGTTGGCGAATGGGCGGAAGTCTATGAGTGTGAAGACGGATCGCAGGTGCTTTCCTGCTACGAGCGCGTGCGCCCGGAGTGGGTGCTGATGGACATCCGAATGCCGGGCTTGAGCGGCATCGAGGCAACGAAGCGGATCCTGGCCTTTCATGCTGAGGCCCGGGTTGTCATCGTAACGAACTTCGCTGACGACCGAATGCGCGAGAGTGCTCGGCTGGCAGGAGCTTGTGGCTATGTGCTCAAGGAGGATCTCTCGGTGCTCAAACAGATTCTCAATCAGTAGTTCAAAAGACACACAATTACTCCTTGTAGTTAACTTCTTCGTTCACGTAATATCCCACATGAGAGTAAGGCGAGTGTCTCGTCAGGCTATCTCCCGGTTTGGCGTTTTCATTGCGGGTAGCCCAGTCCTTCCTTAACCTTCACCCTTAACCTGATCGTTGATCGAAAACCTATGTTCCTTAATCAATCTGTAGTTGAAGCCTCAGCATCGCTGCGAACAGTCATCTCCGCTACTACCAAAGGTCTGGTGGAGCGCGAAGCTCTCGTCGAGATGGTCGCGCTTTCGGCCGTCGCCGAAGAGCACGTGCTCGTCATCGGACCGCCCGGAACCGCGAAAAGTGAGGCCGTGAGACGAATCGCACGCGCCACCGGCGGCCAGTACTTCGAGTATCTTCTGGGTCGGTTCACAGAACCGAGTGAAATCTTCGGCCCAGTCGATCTTCACAAACTAAAGGACGGTCTGGTTGAGACCGACACGATGGGAATGTTGCCCGAGGCAGACATCGCCTTTCTCGACGAGATCTTCCAGGGCTCGACAGCAATTCTGAACACCCTGCTCGGTATCCTTAACGAGCGCGTGTTTCGGCGGGGACACACCAATGTGAGATGTCCGCTGCGCGTCTGTGTGGGTGCATCAAACAGTCTGCCCGAGGACGCGGCACTCGCAGCCTTTGCCGATCGATTTCTGGTGCGTTGTTTTGTCGATCCCATTCCGGATCCGATGTTGGAGCAATTGCTCGAGAGTGGTTGGTCACTCAACCAGTCACCAGGTCTGCCGGCTGCGGGGTTGAACGACATCGAAGTATTAACTGTTGCGGCGCGCAAGGCTGACCTGTCAGGTGTACGACCGGTTATCGCTCAGGCTATTCGTACCTTACGCGGCGCCGGGATCATTCTCACTGACCGGCGTGCGGTGAGAGCTCAAAAGCTGATTGCCGCTGCCGCACTCATGGCGGGGCGCGACAAGCCAACCGAGGCAGATCTTTGGCCGCTCATTTTTGTGCTGCCCACACGTGAACAGCAGAGTCTCGGTCGCGACAGCTTGCGCGATCTGTTAGCCGCCACTGAGAACGCAACCTTACCAGTCGCAGCCGAAGAGGCGTCGCTTGGTCCGCTTGCACGCGCGACCAGAGTGGCCCAGGCCGCACGGCAAGTTCTTGACGCTCGGCCTGACAACAGCGATGGAGAGCAAGACCGTGCATGGCGACTGCAACTGGAAGGAATTGCCAGGGAGATCGACGCCGGTTTCACACCTGAGCAAATGCCGGCCGAATTGATCGAGCTGCGCGTTCAGATTATTGAGGTGTTGGGACAATCAAGTTAGAAGAACAGAATCCGCTCATCGAAGTCACATGGCGGCCGCGATTCACTCCACTCGTAGCGGTCGGAGTAGCTGCGCGCGGGACGGCTGCGACGAGTCTGGCCCATCGTCTGTTGCGTGATCCCGATTCTCTATCACACTTCAAAGGCGTGAGTGCGCCGGGGCTGCTCGTCATTCTCGGAGAAGAGAAGTGGTTGCCGTGGGTCGATGGCGTAGTCTACCTCGGACACGACTCTCAATCGCCTGCGTTGTTGTTTCCCACAAATCTCGAGCCGTCCGTGCCAGCGGCGCTGCTCCAACGATCTCTGTCAGTTGTTCACAGCGGTCCGTGCGCTTTGTTGCTTGATCCGCCTTCAGTTGTCCCTCTGTCACAAGCTCGCACCATTGCACGAGCTTCACTGATCAAATGGCTGGAGGCTGATTTATGAACCTTCCGCCATCACTCGCACAATGGGCAGCATATCTCAAGATCTTTCCCGAGGAAGTAAGCCTGGCGCTTGGTCCGATAATTCAGCGCGTCTCGATGCTCATCGGGTCGCCTCAACCACGATTCAATAACTTAGGCGAACCCGATGGTTTTGACGGACTCAACCGGCGCGGAACCTACGAACGACTCTTACTATCCGAGTGGATGCTCGCGGATGAACTTGAAGACGAGTTCATGCGACGCGCAGTGATGGGTGAACATCTCTTTCTGAATCGGGCGCATTCATCACCAACCGGGACACGAGCGTCGCTGGCCCTTTTCGACGCCGGCCCAAGCCAGCTCGGTTCACCTCGCATCGCTCACATTGCGGCGCTGGTTGTATTGGCCAACCGTGCTGATTCGGCACGTTCGACTTTTTCCTGGGGAGTGTTGCAGCAACCAGAAACGCCGGCCTATCGAGAGGTAAACGGCAGCAACATCATGAGTCTCCTCGAGGCGCGAAGTCATCGCGAGGTTACCGAAACTCATGTTGCAGCGTGGGAGGAACAGCTTGCGACCTGGAGCGGACTCGATGACGTTTGGCTAATCGGCGGGATGCGGCTCTCGCGAATCCAAACTGAGAAACGATCGTCAAGGCTCTATGTTGAGGACATACTTGAACCCGATAAACGCGAACTTAAACTGTCATGCAATGGCGCCTCCGGATCGTCGTCAGAAGTAACTCTCGAACTTCCCGAAAACACGATCAGTAAGCGCATTCTGCGCGATCCGTTTGGCGCTGCGGTTCCACAGATCCAAAAGACGACAGCTTCAAGCTACACCGGTTCCAGTCTTCTCTTTGACATGACTGGAACGAAACTCTTCACGCGAACGGCGAAATGGGGCGTGACCGTATTCAACGTCCCAAACTCACCGCGAGCAGGCGCCGGACGACCAAAGAGTTATCACACTCGCGCCTGGCGATCGGTGTGCGCGGCTGGAAGAGTCGGTCGGGCCATCGCCCTGATCTCGTCTGAGGATCGTTTGGTCCACCTTGAGTACTGCCGGCAGGGACAAATCAAACTGCCGCCTGGTAATTACGCCGGCTACAACAGCAATGTGTTCTTCGCACCCTCTGAGGATGATGATCCGCTAATGCCTTGCTTCTCTTTGCCATGGGAAGGAGAGATGGCAGCGGTAGATGGGGCCGGTTCCTTGTTCCGGCTTTCGCAACTGAAAGGCGAACCTAAATCAATTGGGTCAAGACCCTTGGCAGGGACGGTGCATCTGATCGCGACCGAAGTTCTTGCGGCCACCATTTTTAGATCTCGTCTTGTTTACGTCGGTCGTGAGTGGCCTGACAACCACTTTCGCGTCGTCTCTATTGGAAACGAGATTTCGAGAAAGACACCATTAGAAGAAAAAGCGCTTCGTGCCTTCTTTGGACCACCATCAGAATCAGCTCATCCGGAGTTTGGACTAATCGCGCTGGAACAAACCGAATCTCGATGGGTTGTAATGAGTAATCAAGGACAAAGGGTCCTGGTTAAACCTCAGGGTACGGAAGTATTCGGTGTGTTAACCGATCATGACCGTAGCGATAATGAGGCTGGTTTGCTTTCACTCGAAGACGATCGTCAGACCGTTACTCTGGATGGAAGTAATTGGCGAAAAGAAATCTTCCGCGCTCACGCACCCGTCGAGCACATTGCTCTAAGCCCCCGAGCGCTTTACGTCGCCTACTCAACGGTCAATGGTGAAATCGTCATCTATTCGGTGCGGCATCGTGCGGATCTTTGCCGGTATCTCCCGGAGGGCGCGAAATGACAAAACTCCGCCCACGCCGGGTTGTGCATAGAGGCCGGGTTGACGCGGCTGGCTTTCTATTCGACACCGATCTGATCGGAGTGGCAGAAACTCGACGGCGAATTCTCGATCTTTGGGAGTCAGGAGTCCAGGTTTTTACGGACGGACCGCATCATCTCGTTCGCTTGTCATCGACCGTTAGAGTCGACTGTGCGAACTCAGTTGCAACGCCTTTGGTTCGAATCGAAGACCTGTTATCGGCATTACCTTTGTCGCTCGATGAGGTTGAGACATTGCAGGCTCCGTCGCATTCAGTTGTTTTCTCAAAAGGCGGCGTTGCGTATCTGACGCATCTGAGTCCAGCCAGTGCCCGGTCTCCTGAGAACTGGCTCGACGTTTCAGGTTTCAAAGTTGTGGAAGTTACTTCGCTGGGTGCAGCTTTTGCGGAGCCAAAGGTGGTAGGCGAACCGCAGCCATTTGACGCCCGGGCGAAACTCGACGGTGTACCAGCGGAAACTTCGGAGCTTCGCGAGGCAATCGCTGCGATTAAGGCCGCAGCGTCTGGAAGTAATAAATCGCATCGCGATTGGAGTGTAGGAGGGGAACTGCGTAACTGGTTAGGAGGACTGATCGGTTCGATTTCAGCGGGGGTTTCATCTGCGATTGGAAAGCTTGCGGGATTGCAAAACTGGGCAGGTCCAGGGTTCACAACTCGGCGCTTTCCTGGCAGCGATCCAGGACCACTTACTAAAGCAAGCGAATGGCTCCATCGTATCGGCCTGCGGTTATTGCACACTTCACGTCTCGCCCGAGTACTGGGTCGCCGGCAAGGTGCATACCTCGGCAAGATGATGGAGATGTTTGAGCGTGGGGATCTCAGTGAAGCACTCAAACATGCAATCCCTCTCGGCGATCTTTCATCGTTGAGTGAACGGCTTGCCTTGGGAGTGCCCTCGCCGAGAAACAATCTTTCGATCCAACCGTGGCAAGGGCTGAGTTCGCGAAGCATTGGTCTCGGCGCCGATGTTATGGCTTACCTCACCCAGCTTTACCGTGCGGCTTTCGAGCGGCTGGTGGCCCAAAAGCGGATCGAAGAAGCCGCGTTTGTTCTGGCTGAACTGCTACGAGCGAATGAAGAGGCGGTAGACTTTCTCGAAAGACACGGCAAACTACGACTCGCTGCGGAACTCGCGGAAGCGCGTGAGTTGGCGCCCGGGTTGATTGTGCGTCAATGGTTTGTTGCCGGCGACATTAAGCGAGCTGTCGCGATCGCTCGACGGTCGCATGCGTTTGCTGATGCCGTGTGGCGACTTGAAAAGAGAAGCAAGGAACAGGCTGATAAATTACGGGTGTTGTGGGCTGAGTCGCTGGCGGAAGGAGGCAATTACGCCAGCGCAGTTGACGTCATCTGGCCCATTCAGTCTCAGCGGCTGAGAGCTCGTGAGTGGATGGATCAGGCTATCGAAGTTGGAGGCCCGGTGGCCGCACGGATGCTCGTCCGCAAGTTGGTAATTGTTCCTGAAGACTTCGAGAACATACGCCGTCGGGCTCTTACTTTTCTTGAAGATGAAAGTTACGAGCAGCAGGAAACTCGTGCGTCGTTCGCCGATGCTCTCTGTTATGGAGAAAATACCCGGGAAGCACAAACACTAGCTCGCGTCACAGCACGCGCTGCTTTGCGTGACGCGGGACAAAACGCGAGCGCGATGACCGCCAGGCAGTTCACTCGTCTCATCAACTTCACCGGCGATGGCGCTTTGCGAACAGACGTGCCGCCATTCCCGGTCGATCTCGTTCAGCCCGTTACGCCACTGCTCTCAGTCACGTGCGCTGCCGCCGACCGGGGCGCTATGCCGGTACACGATGCTTTGCTTCTGCCAAACGGTCGGATGCTCGTCGCCCTCGGAGAGATTGGCGTCAGACTGTTAACACGTGATGGCCGCACAGTCACACACTTCGATCAACCTGCTCAAAGATTGGTGATTTCAGACAGTGGCGATCGTGCCATCGCACTCGCTCGCCGAGGAGAAGTGTGGCGACTGTCTCGACTTGATCTGGTCCAGTGGCGATCTGAAGACTGGTGCGACGCCCACATCGATGCGTTTGCTCCGAACTTCGATGGCAGCCTCTGGTTTCTCGGCGCCAAAGGTGACTTTTATGCCATCGACGCTCATTCAAAGAGTTTTGAAGCTCTCTGGCGAGTGCCGGAGGCGGGCGCTAAAGTCCTCAAGGTCGCTCGCTCTGAATCGTCGTGCAGTTTTGTTACCGCTTCGAGTGAGTCGTCAGAGTTAGAGCATTGGCTTTACCGGCTGCCATTATTGACTCTGCGGAGTCGTAACTCTGTGCCTAAGCCACCGGATAACGTGATTTGTGCGATTCGGTGCGATGCGCTTTCTCCGGAAGGTGTCTATGTGGATCAATCGCTTTACTGCACGATGGACTCCAGTGAACCAGACTCGATGAAACTGACGCGACTACCGTCTCTTAGCCTGCGTGTGTTTCACGGTGAACAAGAGACGTTTGAATTATCCGTGGGCGACGAGTCGTGCGAACCGTCGGCGCCTGAAATACTCGGCCAAAAGGTCGTCTTCCCGGTGCTGGCGAAAGACGTTGATGTTATGAGAGTTCGCGTTCACGACTTTCAGGTCAACGACGTCACGGCTCAACTGTTCTTGAAGAGTGCCAGGCAAGTCTCAACCCGACTGACCGAAAACACACTTACCGTCGCGGACGATCTTGGTCGCGTGATCGTCGTTGATCTACGTCGCAACTGCTCGATCCGCAACTTTCGTATCTAGCCCTTTTAGCCTGCGAAGCAGGCGAAAGCATAAAGCCTGGGGCGTGAGCCCCAGGATCGTTCAACCAGAACCCAACAGCCCGTGACAACGGGCGACAGCGCCACGATTTGTGCAGCTTTCACCCGCTGCGCGGGTTCCGATCCTTATTTAATTTTGTTTCCTGGGGCTCACGCCCCAGGCTTTACGCACACGCCTGCTTCGCAGGCTAAA
>JBIOVO010000238.1:0-17765 GCA_044867735.1 Pyrinomonadaceae bacterium
GAGTTCAAGCTTTAGCTTGCTGCTCGCGATCATGCAGCCTAAAGGCTGAACTCTGAACCTCCGAAGCCGGAGGTCAGAACTTTGCGCCTTTGCGTCTTTGCGGGGAAAAACTCTTTTGATCCCAACCTACTTGTGATAAGAATACGCCCGCGCTTGATACCCAAATCCACCAATCGCTTCTCCGGCAGCGATTTCCTTTAACTTTCGTGCGGTCAAGCCCGACTCTGATCCTCGCGCGCTAGAGTCTTTGCAGTAAGCCAAACTAACTGGAGGAATACCCTTGAAAGAAGATTCTCTACAACCAAATAGACGTGCATTTCTGGGCCGAGTAGGCGCCGCCACCATCGCGGCCGGAGCAATTGGCGTCACTCCCATACTGCAACCGACCGGTTCCGAAGCTCACGCGGCCGCCGGACCGAATCAACGCGCCAACGATTGCGCCAAACTTCGCCGTGACGCAGCCACCGCCGGTCTGAAACAGACACCGCAAAACCTGCAACATCCCGATAACAACGACGAAGAACTCTATCCAAACAAGCTCGGTAGTTATTCGAAAGGCCTGCCACACAACAACGACGGCACCGTCGTTTTGAGCGCCTATGAAGCATTGCTTAAGGCCGTCAACAGCGGACGTCCAGCCGACTTCGATGCGATCCCTCTCGGCGGCGATCGTGGTTTAACGAATCCGCAGTGCGGTTTGGCGTTTGACCTTCAAGGCCCGGACGCTCACGCACTGCTGCAACCGCCTGCGCCACCATTCGCCAGCCGCGAACAGGCCGCAGAGATTTCAGAAAACTATTGGATGGCGCTGCTGCGAGATGTTCCGTATTCACAGTACTCGGCCAATCCGATCGCGAATGCGGCTGCTGCTGATCTGACGTTGTATGGAGCAGATCTCAAAGCGCCAAAAGACGGCGGCGCGGTTACAACCGCAACTCTATTTCGCGGTCTGACGCCGGGAGATAGAGTTGGGCCATACATCTCACAATTCTTCTACCAGGACTGCAACTTCGGAGCGAATAAGATCGAGCAAAAGATCACTACGACACTACCCGGCGTCGATTACATGACTGACTTCAACTCGTGGCTCGCAGTGCAAAGAGGTTTCAATCAACCACCTGACGTGTTTGATCCGGTGCCGCGTTACATGCGCAACGGCCGCGATATTGGACAATGGGTACACATTGATGTTCTGTTCCAGGGATACTTCCACGCGTTTCTGGTGCTCGCCGGAGCCGGCGCACCTTTCGACGACGGCAATCCATACAACAACAACCCCAGTCAGATCGGATTCGGCACTTTCGGTGGTCCACACATCGCGACACTTCTCTGTGAAGTCTCGACGCGTGCGCTGAAAGCGGTCTGGTTTCAAAAATGGTTTGTGCATCGACGCTTGCGGCCCGAGGTGCAGGCGGCCCGAGTTCACCGCACACTCTTCGCGGGCGCTGGTTATCCGGTCCATCCGGACATACTCGCGTCGTTTTCGGATTCGAACAGACTCAAAGGTTTCATGCCGGCGAGTAATGCATTGTTGCCGATGGCATTTCCGGAAGGATCGCCGACGCACCCGGCATACGGTGCTGGTCACGCGACGGTCGCGGGTGCCTGTGTGACGATACTTAAGGCGTGGTTCAACGAAACGACGCGGCTCGTCGACATCGGTCTCGATCCGGTGCAGCCGTCTGACGACGGTCTAAGTCTCGTGCCTTATCTGGGATCTGATGCGGGCGATCTGACTGTCGGCGGTGAACTGAACAAGATCGCTGCGAACGTAGCGATGGGAAGAAACACGGCAGGAGTACACTGGCGTTCGGATGCGAACGAGTCGTTGAAACTCGGTGAGGAACTCGCGATCGGGATACTTCGGGATCAGCGAAGTTGTTACAACGAGGTATTCAATGGGTTTAGTTTGACGAAGTTTGATGGAACGACTGTGACTGTTTGATTTCAGCGATTAATTTGAACCACAAAGACACGAAGACACTAAGTAAGATTTTTATCTTTGTGTCTTTGTGGTTAAAACCTTACCCGGACCTCGACGATCGCAACTCCGCCTGGCGCAATCGACAACGAAGCCTTCCCGCCCTCAACCTTCAACGCCGTCTCGCCGATCCATTCATTCGCAGTTACAACGTCAGGCCCGATCGTCACGCTGACGTAAGCATTCCGATCCACCTGCGCCATTCCCTGCTGCGTCTTGAACACGCCATTGTTATTCAGCAACGTCACCACCCAGCCACTCGCCGTCCGATTGATCAGATACTCAACATCCCCACTCACCTTCAGCGGCGCCGCATCCGCAAAGACATGCGCCAGCATGTGCGCCGCGAATGGCGTGATGCGTTCGTCCACACCAAGCAAGTCCGGCAGCGCCGCGAACACCACGCTTCCCTTCCCGACTTTATTCACCGTCACCAACGCATCCCCATTCGGCGCAGACATGAACGCACTTGCGCCTTTCAGTTCAACCTTCTCATATCGAAACATCTGGCCGGTGAGATCCTGACCTTCGTCCGCCGAGCAGCGAGCCGAATCCGCCTCCACCGTTCGATTACTCAGCCGCACTCCTGAAAACTGTTCCGGCACGTTCCTAATTTGAGCTGCATTGAGCACGAGTGTGCCGCCGTTGCGCACGTAATCGTTGAGCCGCCGGATCCATTCCGCGGACCAATCAATCCTGCCACCTACGACAACCGCGCGATACGACGGCAACAACGTTTGAATCTTCGACTTCGTACCTTCAACATCCGCAGCCGTCAGCACGTCGAAGATGTCGCCAAAGACTCCATTCACGAATGGTTGCCGATCGGCGATCGCCGGTTCTCCTTCGACGACGAGTCCCGGATAGTAAGCCACCCCAAACAACTCTCGGAGCGCTCGATCGCTCCGATCGATCTGTGACACTTCAAACGGCCAGTGCGGATAGTCTGTCATCTCAAATCCGTGCGCCGGATCGAGTAGGAATGCGATCGGCGTGTAAGGAGCGCCACGGTCCGGATGCTTTTCGGCAAAACGCACAAACTCATCGGTGATGCGGCCGAGTGGATTGAGTTGGAAAGGATGATCGCCCGGGCCGGGTTTGAAAAACTGATCGCCGCCCTGTTCGAGATAGATCGCAGAAGCGCCCGACATGTAGTAAAGGTAATAATTCTTCCGGTACCAGGATAACGATGGCCCCATGCTCATGCCGTAACGCGAGTGATAAAAGAAATCCGGCCCCGCGAAGTTTTGGACTTTAGTAAACGTAGTGGCCGTGTCGCCAAAGTTTGGTGCGTGGTAGTAAAGGAACGCACCGCCAAACTGCCGCGCCGCTCCACGCGTAAAAGCGATCCGCATGCCCGTCATCGGCATGACCGCCGCTGTTTCCATTCCGATTAGATTAACGCCCCACTGTGTCAACGCGTGCGCAAACGAGGTGCTGGAGGTTGATTGCGCGGGGATCAACTTGTCCCACATCGCTCCGGTTTCAGTCTTAAACGTGTCGCGCCACTTTCGCGCGAGCGTATTCGAATAGAACTGCCGGTGCGCTTCGAGCAACTCCCTCCGCGACATCGATGCGGAGATCTTCAACTCCGCCGGCGCTAACTCCCAGACATACCCGACGCTCTCGCCCGAGATCCATCCCAGAAACTGGTCCTTAAACTCGCCGTTGAGAAGTTTCCATGCAGCTTGCGCATCCGCTTCACTCATCGGCGCGGAGCCGTAGTTAATGAGGATTGCGAAAGGCAGTTTGGTCTCGCGCAGGTAACGAAGAAACGCACTGCCTTCTTTCAGGTACTCAGGCACGTTGTTGATGTAAACAACCGGAACGACCAGCTTCGATTGGAACAGTGGAACGTCGCGCGCGCCCTTGTACGCCGCCACGAATTGATCGATCGGCTCGGCATTGAAGGGATACAACGGACGCTCCGCAGCCGGCTTGTCGTACAACGGCCAAAACTCTTTCGCGATATTCCAGGGCATCAGAAAATCGCGTCCGGCAACTTTTGGCCGCACCCACGATTCAGGAACCTGCGATGGTGCGCTGCCGTTCAGCAAGGACGAAACAGGTTTTCGTGCGCTGGACCAGTCTCGCAAATAACGCATCGCGGCGAAGTCTGGCTTCTGTCTGCCGGCGGGCTTGAAACCCGCATCGTTGGTAAGCAGCAAGCAATCGACGTGTCTGCGCGCTTCGGCGGCCTTTTCGATCTGAACGGAGAGACGCGCGGGACCATTCTTGAGGTTTGTGTTCGCGCTGGCCCAGGCGAAGGCCCAGTTCCAGTACATGCTGATTTCATCGTGCGGATCGATTACGTCCTTAGCGCCAAATTCCTGGCGAAACGTCTCCGCGCCATCCTGCGCAATCGTAACCGTGAAATTCTCGCCTCTCCTGGCCCAATCGGCGTAACGTACCCAGAGTACGTACGAACCGGCGCGCGGGATTTCGAGATCCTGGTAGAGTGTGGCGCGGGTTTCGTCGGCCGGAGCGGCAGCAGAGTTCCATTCGCTTTCGCCGCCCTGTGTCCATTCGGCTGACACACCCGGACCATTCATTCCCCAGCCGGGCGCTTTGTCGCGGGTAAGATTGAGGTACGAAGGATTGAGTAACGGCTCACCGAGTTTACCGGTAGTGAAGCCACGCATGTTCTCGGCTTCGTACCATAGATACTCCCTTTTAGATTGAGAGTAAGCCGTAGAAGTGAAGAGGGCTATGAAAACAATCCACAGATTACGCAGATTGATGGCTCTGCTCTTCATATCTGCGTAATCTGTGTAATCTGTGGATTACCCAAGCGCCTCGAGACATTCAGCGAGAGTTCGCTGGCGACAGGTGAACATCGGCGTGTCGCGCAGCGTGTACGAACTCGCTTTCGTTTCGCGGAGCTCCTGGACCAGATCCAGGAAGTCAGCCGGATGATCGGTTTCGAAAGCGACCACAAACTCTTGATCGTCGAGTCCGAAGGAATAGGTAGTGTGAAGTTTCACTGACCGATACTTCATGCCGATGCGGATATGTTCATCCATCATCTCCTGCCGCTGCTCGGCGGTCCGCGAGTACCATTCACGCGTTTTCACAAATGGATAAACAAAGAGATACTGCGACTTGCCGGGAACGATGTGCAGTCGATCCTCGACGTGCTCGGGATTATCCCTGTCGATATACATCGATCGTTTCGTCATCGAAAGAAACGACTGTGCGGGTTCGATGTACTTCGCCATCTCGGTCTTGTTGAGCCGGGCAGTCATCTCCTGGATCGGTTCGAGTTCGTAACCGATGCGCCAGATCATGAAATCAACATTCGTGCGGAGTCCGATGGTCGAGTAGGAGTGAATCAGCAATGAAGAGCGAAATTCGTCGACGGTCTTAACAAAGTCATCGCGGCAATGCTGCTTGTCGTTGGCCGAGAGGAGCCGCCATTCGGGCCGTCCGTGATAGAAGGTGAAGTTGACGAACTGACGCGGGAGCTTTGCTTTTTCGACCTCTACTTCTGAACAAGCGGGGGCGAGACGAAGAGAACCGCGAGTTGAATCCTTATCGCTACTCATTTTGCGTTACCTCGGATTCGGGTAATGATGACGAACCCCTGGAAGATTGTTCGATGCGAAGTTATTCTGCCCAGTCTCTAGTCTGAATGCAACTTGGGAAGAAACCGAAACTGTTTAACGTCAAACGACATGTTATGAAAATGGGACCTATCACGAAGTCTTATGAACAAATCACGGCGCACGTTTCTTGAAATACTTCCGTTCGGGGTTCTGGCCGCAGCGTTCGCATCCATCGGCGGCGCGGCGTTTCGTTTCCTGCGGCCGAGAATCGCAGCGGCGACCGACAGTTGGCTCGACGTCGCAAAGGTGTCAGAGTTGACTGGTCCAGCACCACTCACGCGCAAAGTCGTTGCCGAACAGATCGCAGGCTGGGCCGTCACTACCGAAGAGCACAACGTCTTCGTCCTGCCGGCGAAGAATAATCAGGTACTTTCGGCAGTCTGTCCGCATGAAGGCTGCGAGGTCATGTGGGAACAGAATAAGAACCGGTTTTCGTGTCCGTGTCATGAGAGTTACTTTGCTGCTGACGGCTCACGCATTAGTGGTCCGGCTACGCGCGGTCTTGATCCACTGCCGATGCGAGTGCAGGATGGAAAACTGCAAGTGCGGTACGTTTCGAAGGAGCAAACCAACCGCGCATGACTCCTTCTCACACGACGCGCACAATCGCGTGGGCACAAACGACTGGCGGTATCGTCGGCATTCTTCTCATCGTCCAATTCCTTACTGGTGTGCTGCTGGCGTTCTATTACGTGCCTTCAGTGGACCATGCCTACACCACCGTCGCCTATATTGAAAAGGTCACATCGTCGGGATCGTGGATTCGGTCGCTGCATCACTACGGATCGCAGTGGCTCACGCTTTTCGCCTTCGTTCACGTCATCCAACTCTTCCTGACAAAAGCTTACGTTGACAGACGAACTCAGTGGATCGTTGGCGTGTTGATTCTGGGTTTGGTGCTGGCCGCAGGTGGGACAGGTTATTCACTTCCATGGGACGCACGCGCGTTCTTCAGCACGCGCGTCGCCGAAGGACTGGTTGCTGGACTCCCATTCGCCGGACGGCTTGCGAGACTCTGGTTACTCGGCGGCACGGACATCTCAACACTTACGCTATCGCGTTTCTTCGCGCTTCACGTGCTCGTAACTCCGGCGCTGATCGTCGCAGTGATTGTTTGGCGTTTCTTTGGTTCGAATATCGTGGCGTTCTTTAGTGGGCGCGATGCAAGCGCCGCGGCAGTCGTGCTTGTGTTGTTAGCGTTGTGGTGTTTGAAACATCCTGCTCCGCTTGGACCGCCAGTGTCCGAGATGACTGCCGATTACTTGCCGCGTCCAGGTTCGCAGTTTCTCTGGCTTTATCAGTCTCTGAAGTACATTCCGGGTGGATTGGGATCGATCGCGGGCATGCTGCTGCCCGGTATCGTGGTTCTGGTCCTCGTGTTGTTGCCGTGGATCAAGTCGCGCAGGTTGGTGGGCGGCGTAATACTCGCGGCCGGCGTTGTTTTAGTCGTGACTATGACGAGCGCTGCCTATCTTGCTGACCGCGGCAATCCGCAACTTGCGCGGCAAGAGGCTGCGGAACAAGCGTGGCGGCAGGAGCCTTTTAAGCCGGCGTTGATCGGACTTGCGAAGACGATGCGAGATGCGGTGGCCGGTGGTCCACCGGTGATGTACAGCAAGTTCTGCTCACAGTGTCATGGACAGTCTGGCGAGGGTGCGCGTCTGGCCGGAGCGCAGTTGCCGCCGCTGCTTGGTGTCGGAGCGAAACCGCGTCGCACGGTTGATGACATCGTTGCTTTGCTGAAAGATCCGAACGCTTACGGACTCAAACCACCGATGACCTCGTTCGCCGGAAAACTGACGGAAGAACAGATGCGGGAGATTGCGGAGTGGGTCGTGACGTTGAAGAACTGATTAAAAGAATTTCCTCGCGCAAAGGCGCAAAGACGCAAAGTTCTGACCTTCGGCTGCCCGGAGCATAAGAACTTTGCGTCTTTGCGCCATTGCGCGAGAAATTCCTATTAACCTATACTCGCTTCCCCCTTTAGGACCAAACAACTAAACCGGAGAAAACCATCGCATGAAACGCATCGCGCTTGCTCTAACGTGTATCGCCATCTCAATCGTTGTCACTGCCTGCACCGAAACAGCCACGCCAACCAACACCTCGACGGCAACGCGCCCTGCCGCGTCGCCATCGCCGACGGCAACACCAGACGAACTCGCTACCGCTCGCCTCAACTACGCCGCGAACTGTGAAGCCTGCCACGGCCCAACCGGCGAAGGCGGACTCGTCAAAGTAGAAAACAAGCAGATCAAAGTGCCTTCTCTCAAAGCCGCACACGCCGTCAAACACACGGACGAAGAGATCACGAAGATGATCACGAACGGCGAAGAAGCGATGCCGGCGTTCAAAGACAAGCTAAAACCGGAAGAGATCGCCGCGCTGGTGAAGTATGTCCGGAAAGAGTATCAGGGGAAATAGCCGCCATCCGCGTTGCCCCTTTACCATTCGGCACGAAGCATTTAGTATCTGTCTCGCGCACTCGTAGCTCAGTTGGATAGAGCGTCTGACTTCGAATCAGAAGGTCGCAGGTTCGAGCCCTGCCGGGTGCACCAACCATATCAACGACTTGCGGCAGGCTGAGAGCTCTGCCGCTTTTTCGTTTGTTTCAAACGAGTCCTCCCTTTGCAGTCAAGCGGCCCGCCCAGACGTTCATTACAACGAACACTTCGCGCCCAGTTTTTATGAACGGCTTCAACGGACTCCGCTGATCCAGGATCGTGGATGTAAGAATTCAATTCGTCCGTTCTACTATTCAAACCGAATATCGTAGGAGCTTGCGCCTCAAAGAATTGGCTCGCTCCGTTAACCTCTCATCTTCTCGCCTGCGACACTTGTTCAAACAAGACATCGGCCAAACACTGGTTCAATACTTGATTCACGTAAGGATGCAACAAGCAAGGGTTCTGCTGGAGACAACACACCTGAGTGTTAAGGAGGTGATGAATCGAGTAGGCATAAACGACGACAGCCATTTTACCCGTGACTTCAAGAGAGTCTACGGAGTGACTCCAACGAAATACAGGCAACAAAGTTTTGAGCGACGCGACAGCAAGTCCTGCCAAGAAATAGCCACTTCGGCCAAGTGTTGACAATTGATCTGCCAATCCTCGTCGCTGAGAATGATCATACGCAAACCTCCCTTCCGGTTCTTTCATTGTCATCCGGCTATGACCTCGTAAAGGACCCATTGGCCCACTCGCGAGGAGACACATCATGACTAAACTCAAGCTTTTTCTCTCTATCATCGCTTTTCTGATTCTACCAACGCTCTGGTCAAGCGATGAGCCAAAGCCCTTGGTGCAGCCTTCGACTCCCAGCCTTCAGCAGCAGAAACAACCTCCAGGACGTAGCCTGACGCAGCAGGAAAGATTGGCGCTGAAAAAGGTGGCCTTCCGAAAGGGACTCGATCTCCTCAAACGAGAGAAAGTGCCCTTTGATCCCGAAGAACTTCTGAAGCCTCGCTGGAAACAAGCACTGAAACCCATTCTCGAACAAATGCCGGACCTGCGACTTGCGAAACAGGGCGACAACAAATTGAAGGGCGTGCAGATGGCCCACACACTGTATCTTCCCGACAATATTCAACTCACTGGTGATACCGTGATCCTCGTGCGGCGTCTCGTGTTCCTGGGCCAGAACGTTTTCATCAAGGGACCTCACGACCTTCAGATCTTCACTCTCGAGGAAACCGAGCTCGTGGCGAATGCCGGAAACAGCAAAGCAGCTCAAGCGAAGTTCATTAAGGCAGATTTCCGCGGTGACAGGAATGCAGAACCCGCCGGGAGAAGTGGTGGTCAAATAACGATCGACTTGAGCGGCGTGGGCAGAGACGATTGCCTGAAGAACCAGGCCATAGCGGCGGCAAAATTACGATCGGGCCGCAGAGACTCTCATCATGCTTTTGCCGCACTGCTTCAGAGTTGCAATCACAATGGCTCGAACGGTGGGACTGGAAGCACTGGTTCCAGTGGAACCGCAGGTAGCAACGGCACTATCGCCTCCAATGGAGCCCACGGAAACTGCGAAACAAATGTTCACGGCGGCAACGCTGGAAACGGTGGGGGCGGTGGCCCAGGCACTGCCGGGGGCACCGGCGGCACCGGACAAACCGGAGGCAGCGGCGGCAGCTGCTACATTGAACCAGGAGTGAATCAATCGGTTAACGCCACCGCAAATGGTGGTACCGGGGGACTGGGCGGCGCCGGTGGTATCGGTGGTGTGGGCGGATATGGAGCCGCCGGTGGCGATGGTGGTAACGGAGCTGTTTGCACGCCCTGCAATGGAGGGCTCGCTAGTAACGGTGGCACCGGAGGAAATGGCGGCAATGGCGGTACCGGTGGAGCTGCAGGCAACGGGGGCACCGGCGGTACCGGAGGAACTGGCGGCTACATTGAGGTCGCCTATCCTCCGGGTTACACAGGCAGCGTTAACGCCACTGCCAACGGCGGGGATGGAGGACCTGGCGGTGTCGCTGGTGTTTCCGGCGCCGGTGGTACTTACGGGGTCAACGGAAATGGTGGTGACGCGAATAATGGTTATTCATGCTCCACGACCGGGAATCCAGGGCAGGACGGGAATTCCGGAAATATCGGAGGCAACGGCGCCAACGGCTCCGACGGAGGGTCGGGAGCCACCGGCACCGGTGGCGACGTATATATTCACCCTCAAGAAGGAGGTGGCGAAGGCTGTACTCCAGAAACTTGTCCTGGTCACTGTTTCGAAGGAATTTGTACGCCGACACCCGTACTGATCGACGTGCTCGGGAACGGCTTTGACCTTACCAATCCCGCCGGTGGGGTCTCCTTTGATCTGAACGCCGATGGGACTGCTGAGCATCTCGCCTGGACCGCGGCTGCCGGTGATGATGCGTGGCTGGCATTGGATCGAAACAACGATGGCGCCATCACTGATGGTACTGAGTTGTTCGGCGACTTTACGCCACAGCCTGCGCCTCCACCAGGCGAGTTAAAGAATGGCTTTCTTGCGCTCGCTGAGTACGACAAAACAGCCAACGGAGGTAATGGCGATGGTCTAATGAGTCAAAGCGATTCGATCTTCAATTCGTTGCGTCTCTGGCAAGACACAAATCACAACGGCGTCTCAGAGCCATCCGAGCTGCGCACGTTGTCGGAGCTTGGGATTGCAACGATAGAGTGTAAGTACAAGGAATCGAAACGCACCGACCAGCACGGTAACTGGTTCATCTATCGAGCGAAAGTCAAGGGCGTTCAGGGCGCTCGGGTTGAACGCTGGGCCTGGGATGTGATTCTAATGCGACTGCCAGAGTAGAACTCACTTCAGAAGATAAGGAGCGGTGTCTTAGTTTCCTTTATATCCACAGATTGCACAGATTATTTATTCAAATCTGTGTAATCTGTGGATGAAGGACGTCAATTTAAGACACCGCCGTGCCTATTGCCTTTCTCCAAGTGCTACTTTAGTATCACTTCATGCGAACTGAACTCGTTACCACGCTGAAGCGCCAGGCCACCGAGATCCTGAACCAACTCGAGAAGGATCGAGAACCGATTCTAATTACTCAGCATGGCATTCCATCAGCATACCTCGTCGATGTTGAAACCTTCGAGACTCTTCAGCGTCGTATGGCATTGCTCGAAGGAATTGCTCGCGGCGAAAAAGCAATCGAAGAGGGTCGGTCACTCACTCATAAGCAGGCAAAGCAACGAATGTCCCGATGGCTCAAGTAATCTGGGCCGAGCCGGCGCCCAACGATCTCGACGCAATTGCGGACTATATTGCACTAGACAATCCCGAGGCGGCACGTCGACTAGTGCAAAAGATCTTCGAGCATGTTGATCATCTCGAAAGCCACCCCAAACTTGGCTCAAAACCGCAAGAGCTCAAAGGCTGGCGTTATCGCCAGATCGTAGAGCCACCGTGTCGCATCTTTTACCGCGAAGATTCTGGACGAGTCTTAGTACTTCACGTCATGCGATCAGAGCGCATCCTCAGGCGGGAACTACTCAACGATCGAGAAAAAGGCGTGGGTTGATGGTGTGGTGTTTGCGAACGTCTGACTTCGAATCAGAAGGTCGCAGCTTCGAGCCCTGACGAGTGCACCAACCCACATCAACGACTGCCATACGCTAGGGTCACCCGCTCCTCTCACCGTTTTTGCGAAATGTTTTCTCGCCTTTCTCCATTACTCTCGGATGGGGCACTCCGTCCGAGCAGTCTGCCAACTCAGTCACACGAACGAAAACAAATAAATTTGAAGGGCTAAACCCATGGCTACAAAACGAACGGATGCAGATCATGAACAAAGTTCGATTCCGGCCTGGCTCAAGAGTACGGGCGCGATCGTCGGAATCCTCGTCGCGCTTTCCGGCGCGATAGTCGGTCTCTATCAGGTCATTACCTCCTTTAAGCAATTCCAACTGCAAATAGCCAAAGAAGAACGTGGAACAGCCGAAGCGAAACTAAAACAGGCGGTCGAAGAGAACAATCTTGGTGAAGCAGAAGCCCGCGCGAAAGTAGAGCTACGAAAAACGGATGGAGAGATCAAGCACACGGAGTACTTAACGGAAACGGAAAAACGGAAGGCCCTGGAACTCACCATAACCCGCGATCAACAGGGCATGGAGGCGCTCGAAAAATCCAAAATTGCTTCCGAGGTAAGGAGCCATCACCGGGAAGACGAAAAGCAGTTGAGCGATAACATTGGATCAATCTTTGCCAATGAATCTCCTGCACCACTCGCAGCGTTATCACGGTATGCAAAACCCGGTGGCGACAACGTGTCTATCATACTAACGCCTCTCGTTGCGAAGCTCGACGAAGTCGTCTCACCAGCCCAAGTCAACATCATCTTCCAACTCTTCAATAAGTCAGGCCCAGGCGCTTTGAACTCCGTACTCGATTCCAACCGGAATGCCTTCGAAAAGTACAAGAAAGGCGTGAGAGATCTAGCCCGGATTGAATACGCGGCTGAGTTGCAGCGGCTGACCGATTCTGGAAAACCAAGCGACGACCGTTACGCAATTCAAAGGGCGGTCAGCCAACGTATCACTTCGGCTTACGTCGGGAACCCTGGATTAGCGCGCCTGACCGATCGGATAGTGTTCGATCTCCTTCTAAATTCTTCACCCTCCGCTGCCGTCCCGGTTACAGAAGAGTGGGAACTGCTCGTGAAGCGTTCAAGGATTCAGTTGGATATTCTGAGCCAGTCAAAGCGTTCGCTTCTGCGTTTGGTTGATCCAAACAATAATTCGCTGGATCTATCAGGTATGGATTTGACTGATATCAAATTCCCGAGGATGAGCGGTGTAGCGATCAACTTTCGTGGGGCCTGTCTCATTGGAGCCGATTTGTCGCAACTAGCTCTTGACCGAACAAGCCTCTTGTCCCTTTTGGAATCAGAAGTAGGACAATACACGCGATTCGATCCCACCAGATCCGGAGGTGATACCGCGTTTCTTGACTCTCTTTTTAGAGCAGTTCACCTATCGAATGAACAAAAGGCCGTTCTCTCGAGTTCGTCCAATGGGCAGGACTGATCTACTTGCCATGACCAAGTTCAACGGTAGTGCCCTGGTTTAATTAGGGGCACTACCCGTTCAACACAAAGTGTGGACTAATCCGGCAGTAACAAGATAGACTCACTCGCGGCTCGCGTTAACTATCTTCGTTTCGAGCGCGCCTCGATTCTGCCCGGACGAGTTGAGAGTTATGAAACGAATTAGCTGCCTCATTCTCCTGTTTTCTCTCATCTCTGCGCTACCGCAATCGACCGCACACGCTCAATACGGACGCATCCCGTCACGGTACACTCGCAAGCTGCCTGCAATCGATAAGGTTGAGATGCAAAAACTCAAACCGAGTGAATACGGCTTTCAGGGGATCGAAGAAATTAAAACCTTTGAAGGAAAAGAAGCGCAACAGATCGCTTCTTTGTGGCGCACACAAGACTTTCACCGGATGCCTGCGTCTTGCCATCAACCGGTCTTTGGCATCAAGTTTTTCTTCAGGGACAAGACGATTCTGCACGCCAGTGTTTGCTGGGACTGCAATAATCTTGTAGTTCTCGAACCGAAGTTGAAATCCAACCCTACTCAGGGGTTTGCAGGCGATACCAGGATGGGCCAGAAGCTGTTAGAAGAATTCAAGCGCACTTTTCCTTAAACACGCTTTGCCCGAAAGTACTCATGTCTTGTGTTTTCAGTCTTCTCTGCGATCTCTGCGGCTCGGCGTCCTCTGCGTTAAAGCTGGTCATGAGCCATATTTAACGCAGAGAACGCAGAGCCGCAGAGACCGCAGAGAAGATTCAGGAGTTGATGAAAAGCACTTTTCGGGCAAAGCCCTTAAACCGCTCGAAACTCGAGCCTCCAACAAGGAACCCCCAACATGACTCCCACAGAAATACGCGCTCAGCCCTTCAAGAATTGGCGCCCGCTGATCTTGTGCGCCGTCTTGTTACCGGCACTATACCTCTACCTGGGCTACCTGCCTTTTATCATCTGGGTCGCAGCCATACTGATCGTATTTGCACTAGTCTTCAGACTCATCACAGGCGAGGGTAAAGGTCCCGTAATCGTTTTGAATGACAAGGGTGTTTTTGACAAACGACTTCGCGTCGGCGTGATCCGTTGGGAAGATATTCGCAAAATCACGAGCCACGACCTTGACGGTGCGACGTACATCGCGCTCGAGCTCCACGACGCCAAAACCTACTCGGCTCGCAGACCGTGGTGGCTGAGGCTCGTATCTCAGGTGTATCGCGTTCACGCAATGAATACGACCACGGCCATCAGCACCAACGGGCTGGACATGGATCACGACTCTTTAGTCCATATGCTTCACCACGGTTGCGAAGAAGTGAGTCAACGAAACGCCCAGTTAGCGTAAAGGAGTTGCCATGATCTTCTACACCGGTATCGGATACCTGGTCGGTATCTTCTTTATTTTGCCGCTGATCGTGATTGGTTCGATCCTGAACTGGGGTTTTGGCATCGACCCGTTAAGCGTGAACTCGTGGTGGCCGCTTCATTCAGTGATGATTCTCGGCGCGGTGGTGGTGTTCGTGATCGGCTGGTACGCCAACCGCACGAAGGTTGAAGAAGTAACTTATGAGAAGTCAGGGCCGGTGCGAAAGCTGCGCCCAAAACATACGCTCTACTGGGTTCCCATCGAGTATTGGGGCCCGATCATTCTTGCTATCTACTTCGTATTTGTTGCGGCTCGTTCGTTTAGATAATTCGATCCACAGATTACACCGATTGTTCATATAATCTGTGTAATCTGTGGATGAAGTAAGGAATAAAACATGCCTGACATATCAGCTAAGGCTGAAGAACCACGCGCAAAACTCGCCATCATCGGGATTCGCTATGACGAAAACTCGTCGTTCACAAAAGGCGCGGCAGACGCGCCGCCGCAGATTCGCGCTGCGTTGCGTTCAGATGCATGGAACTTGACGAGTGAAAACGGTACGGATCTTTCCGGCGACTCGGTTTTCTTCGACGCTGGCGACATCGAGCCTGTACCCGGAACCGATATGGGTGCGCTGATCGAAAACTCGATCCACACGCTCCTCGCCGACGGACTTACTCCAATCTCGCTTGGCGGAGATCACTCGATCACTTTTCCGATCGTGCGTGCATTCGCGCGCAAGTATAAAGACCTGAACATTCTGCACTTCGATGCGCATCCGGATATCTACGAAAATTTTCAAGGAAACCCGAATTCACACGCGTCGCCTTTCGCTCGGATCATGGAGCAGCGATTGGTGAAGCGTCTGGTTCAGGTAGGAATCAGAACGTTCACCACGCATCAGCGTGACCAGGTGAAGAAGTTTGGCGTGGAGTCGATCGAGATGCGCGATGTCACGCCGAATCTGCAACTCGAGTTCGATGGGCCGGTTTATATTTCGTTTGATATTGACGCGCTCGATCCGGCGTTTGCGCCAGGCGTCTCGCACCGCGAACCGGGTGGACTAACGACGCGGCAGTCGATCGAACTGATTCAACGACTGAAGGGTAGGATTGTAGGCGCGGATATCGTGGAGTTTAACCCTCGCATGGACCCGCTTCACATCACCGGCACCGTCTGTGCGAAGCTCTTCAAAGAGATCGCGGCGCGCATGCTGGAATAAGACCTTTCAACCACAAAGACACTAAGACACAAAGATTTTCCTTTTATAAAAACCTTTGTGTCTTAGTGTCTTTGTGGTTAGCTATCTCTTGCGTCGATCGGAACGTAGTCTCTCGTGCGGTGGCCGAGATAGATCTGGCGCGGTCGGGCAATCTTCTGGTCTTCGTCCTCGAGCAGTTCCACCCACTGCGCGAGCCATCCTGACGTACGCGGGATCGCAAACATCACCGGAAACATATCCACCGGAAAGCGCATCGCCTGGTAGATGATGCCCGAGTAGAAGTCAACGTTTGGATAAAGCCGTCGCTTGACGAAGTAGTCGTCTTCGAGCGCGATGCGCTCCAGTTCGAGGGCGATGTCGAGCAGCGGATCTTTGCCGGTGACTTCAAACACCTCGTACGCCACCTGCTTGATGATGCGGGCGCGTGGATCATAGTTCTTGTAAACGCGGTGACCGAATCCCATCAAACGAAACTCGCCGTCCTTCACGCGTTTGATGTAATCCGGCACGTTCGCAACTGAACCGATCTCCTTCAACAGTCGCAGCACCATCTCATTAGCGCCGCCGTGCAACGGTCCATACAACGCCGCCGCAGCCCCGGCCAATGATGAAAATGGATCCGTGTGCGCGCTGCCGATACTTCGCATCGCGTTGGTGCTGCAATTCTGTTCGTGATCGGCGTGCAGAATGTAGAGCACCGTCAGCGCCTTTTCGAGCACCGGATTCGGCTGGTACTTCAGCTCCGTCGTCTTGAACATCATGTTAAGAAAGTTGCCTTCGTAGCTCAGATCGTTGTCGGGATACGAGTACTGCATCCCGATCCGGTGACGAAAAGCGAACGCGGCGATCGTCGGAACTTTCGCGATCAGGCGATAGATCTGTTTCCAACGTAGCTCTTTGTTGAAGATGTCTTTGGCGTCGGGATAGAAGGTCGACAACGCGCCGAGCGTCGCTTCAAACATGCCCATCGGATGTGCGTTGTAGTGAAAACCGTCGATAACCTTTTTTATGTTTTCGTTAATGAAGGTGTGATAAGTGATGTTTTTGGTCCACGCGGCGAGCTGAGAAGCTGTCGGCAGTTCGCCGTAAAGTAAAAGGTACGCAACCTCGAGATAGCTGCTCTTCTCGGCGAGTTGATCGATCGGATAACCACGATATTCGAGAATCCCCTTGTCGCCGTCGATAAAGGTGATGCGGCTCTTACAGGAAGCGGTATTCATGAAAGCCGGGTCGTAAGTCATTAGGCCAAAATCGTCGTCAGAAGTCTTGATCTGGCGCAGATCCATGGCCTTGATCGTGCCGTCTTGAATCGGCAACTCATACTGTTTCCCGGTACGGTTGTCGGTGATGGTTAAAGTATCGTGACTCATGCGGGAAGTCTCCCATAAAAATAACTCAACCACAAAGACACTAAGACTTAGTGTCTTTGTGGTTAACTTGTCTTTACGTCTTTGATTACTTCGCTTTTCGTGCGGCCCTAATCTCTGCGTCCGCCTGCTTGCGAGCTTCCCTCGATTCGCGGTCGTTCAACCCGAGATCTTGCAGAGTCTGACCCAAACTCCTGCCGGAACCGAGGCCACCAAGAATCGCATCACGCGTGACATTCGGAAAGCGTCCACCCAGGTTCTGGCCGAGTCTCGTGGCTGAAACGTAGTTTCCAAATGTCAGATCGGGATTGACTAAGAGCGCCGACTGGTAACCTGCGCGCAGATCGTTTGCGTTAGTTCGCAATGCTTTCGGAAGTCCCGGATGAACTCTCAGATCGTCGTCCGCGCGACGCAGGTTCGCTTGCCGAGCGCGTTCGAGACCAGCCGCAGAACGGCCGTTCGATTTTTCTGATGCGTTCGACAGACCGCTATCAGAACGTCCATTAGAACGATCGGAAGCATTGCCCGTACCGCGATTCACGCCGGTGCCCGGAGGAGGACCACCAGCATTGCCGCTACCGCCTCTGCTGCCTTTGCCGCCGCCACCGCCTCGGCCCTTGCCTTGCGCAAATGCGCCTGTCGCCAACACGAGGACCAGCAGAAACAACAGCGCTGTGTTGGTTCCTTTCTGAATC
>JBIOVO010000239.1:0-10404 GCA_044867735.1 Pyrinomonadaceae bacterium
ACTACCCATTGTTCCCATAAAGCCACACTTCAAATCCAGTTTGATCGAGCTTATCGCACGGTGCACACGAGCATGGAAATTGCCGTTCCTCCTCACATGCGCCTCCACTTAAACCTTCAGCGCAAGATTCTCCTGCTCGTGACGGGCTCGATGTCGCTGATCGTACTCGCCTCGTCGTACCTGCACAGCAGCAGGACGCGCTTGCTGATCGAAAGGGACCACTATGACAACGCCGTCAACCAGACACTTGCACTCGGCAACCGGATCGCACAGTACGATTACTTCTTAAACGTCCAGGATCTGCAACAGGAGATGCAACTGGTCGTCACTTCGCGCCCAGACTTTCGCCAGATCGACGTTTACGAAAACAATCAAGCGGGCCCGCAACTGATTGCCACCACCGCGCAGGGCACCAGCACGCTCCTTTCTGCTCTCGACACTCGCAACTCCGATGGAACCGTCGGTCCGACCTCGACCGAGATCAACCGCAACAATGGTGACTACTGGTTGATTACTGCGGCGATTTCGAATCCACAGCACAGCGGTTTCATCAAAGCGCTGGTACTCAAGAGCTATCATCACAAGTTAGTCAGCAGTTTGCACCGCGAGTACAACCTGGTGCTGATCGGCGCCGTGTTCGCGTCTGTGCTCCTGCTGTATTTGCTGTTTGTGTACTTTTTCAGCAAACCGGTGAAAGACATCGTGCAAACGATGTCTCATGCTCGTGATGGTGATCTTTCGGTGCGAGCGCCCGTTCATCGCGATGACGAACTGGGCGAGATTGCCGGTGGCTTCAACCGCATGATGGACGACATCGCGTCCAGGTCCCGTGAGCGGGAACAGTTGTTGGAGCAGATCGGCAGTTTGAACAACGAGTTGGTGAGGAAAGTGAATCTGGCCACGAATGAACTGCGGGCCGCCAACGGAAATCTGATTCGGACTCAGCAACGCCTCGCTCATGCCGAACGGATGGCGGCGATTGGCCAGGTGACTGCATCGCTCGCACACGAAATCGGAACGCCCTTGAACGCGATGGCCGGACACTTGCAACTGCTCGAGCGAAATCATCCGAATTGCGGCGACACACAACGCCGTCTCAAGATTATTAACTCGCAACTCGTTTCGATCGTGCAGACGGTCAAGAGTCTGCTCGAACGCACGCACCGCCGTCCGATCGATCCGCAGCTCACCGACATCAACGCGATCGTCGAGGAATTGTTGCTACTGGTCGCACCGAGTTTAGAGTCACGAAACATTCGCGTATCGCAACAGCTCGATAATGAACTGCCCGGTGTCCTTGCCGATCGCGAGAGCCTGCACCAGGTGTTTCTCAACCTGGTGAACAACAGTCTCGACGCAATGAGTGAAGGTGGCGAAATGCATTTTGTTACGAACTACCTCGCCGATGTCCGAATGGTTGAAGTGAGATTTGCAGACTCTGGCCAGGGTATCTGCGACGACGCGAGAGATCATCTGTTCGAACCCATGTGGACCACCAAAAAGTCCGGCAGCGGTCTGGGCCTCGCGATCGCGCGCGAAATCGTGATGGAACATGGCGGACAGATCGAATGCGTTGAGGTGAAGCAGGGCGCCGAGTTTCGCATCGTGCTGCCGGCGGCCGAAGCGGTGACGGACGCGCCGGCGTTTGTCGAGGTGAGTGCAGATGTCGCGTAAAGTTCCGCAGATCCTGACGGTCGATGATGATCCCGTGACTTGCGAACTTCTTTGCGAGGTTTTTACGCGCGAGGGATTTGGGGCTTCGTTTACTAATAGCGGCGAGGAAGCGCTGGCTGAAGTCGCGCGGCAACCGCCGGATCTCCTGCTCAGTGACATTCGCATGAAGACACGGCTCGACGGTCTCTCATTGTTGGAGATTGTCCGCCGTGAGTATCCGTCGATTCCGGTCGTGCTGATGACGGCATTTGGATCGATTGAGACTGCTGTTCGCGCGGTTAAGGAAGGCGCCTTTGATTACATCAGCAAGCCTTTCAACATCGATGAGTTGGTAACGATTGTGCGGCGCGCACTGGCGAACGGCCCGGGCAGGCAGATCGCGTCCAATCCGGACGAAGAATGGAGCTCGGGATTGATCGGACGCACGTCGTCGATGCTCGAGATTTACAAAATGATCGCGCGGGTCTCCGACTCACGCGCCGCCGTTCTCGTCACCGGCGAGTCCGGTACGGGAAAGGAGTTGGTGGCCCGCGCTATTCACAACCACGGAGCGCGATCGGCCGCGCGGTTTGTGGCAGTCAACTGCGGTGCGCTCACAGAGACGTTGCTCGAGTCGGAGTTGTTTGGACATGTTAAGGGTTCGTTCACAGGCGCCATTGCCAACCGTCGCGGAATCTTCGAGCAAGCAGGTGAGGGAACGGTCTTCCTTGATGAGATCAGCGAGACCAGCGCCGCGTTGCAGGTCAAGTTGTTGCGCGTTCTTCAGGAGCGCGAGGTTGTTCCGGTTGGCAGCACCGACCCGATCAGAGTCGGGGCGCGTGTGATCGCGGCCAGTAATTCCGATTTAGAAAAACTCTCCGCCGCCGGCGCTTTCAGAAGGGACTTGCTCTATCGTCTGAATGTTATTCAACTGCAACTGCCGCCCTTGCGAGAGCGGCGCGAAGACATTCCCTTGCTGGTGGCGCATTTCCTGCGACAACACGCGGACGAGCCAGCCACTCCGATGGCGTTGGATGAGGAAGCGATGCAATGTCTCACAAACTACTCATGGCCGGGAAACGTGCGGGAACTCGAGAACGTGATCGAACGCGCCATCACGTTAAGCCAGGGCGATGTGATCACGATCGAAGATTTGCCGTCGCGCCTGCGACAGTCGCATGACACGCCACCGCTTTCCGCCGACGAGCTCAACGATCTGTTTTCCGGCCTGCCGAATCTCGATGAGATAGAACGGCGTTACATCCTTCACGTGCTGGAAGCGACGGGTAACAATCGCAAACGCACCGCCGAGATTCTCGGGATCAATCGCAAGACGCTCTACCGCATGGCCGCGCGCTATGAGATCGAGTTTGGGTTTAGCCAAAGAAATGCTCAATAGTCAGAAAATGATTCTGCTTTGGTTTGTGCCCTTTAGTGGCTGCATACAGAAAGGCGGGACCGGCAATTTCGATCCCGCCATTCGATGTTTCAGTTGCAGAGTGTTCCTTACTTAGTAACCCCTGTAACCATCCGCGTAACCGTTCTGGAAACCCTGTCGGAAGTACTGTCGATACAACTCTCTACTGCCTAAGCGTGAGCTGTAGTCAGTATTGGCGTTCCGATAGTCTTCCTCATCGCGGAATTCATAACGCTCATTTCTGCTACGGTCCTTACGTCCCTCCTTAATACCTTCGTTGTAGCCTGCGTTCAAAGCAGTCTGACGAAGCTGGAAGGAATCACCGTAGTTATAGCGATCGTCATAACGCCAGTCGCGCTGGCGACGTCGCTGCTCACGTTCATACTGGCGTTGACGTCTGATCTGCTCCTGCCGCCAATATGGATCCTGGGCCTGCACCTCAGAGCTTGCCGTTAGTCCGATTCCAAGGAGGAGAGATAACGCAAATACGAATGTGATTACTCTTTTTGTCAGCAACATAGTTTTCATTCCGTCTCCTTTGCAGGGTTACAGTGGCAAACACGGTGCCGCAAGGGTGAACGTGGTCTAAGTGTGAAATTTCGGTCTAATTGTTGAGAAAACAGTTGCAGCTTGATTACAACTAACTCCCATATCTGCGAGAGTTAGACGATATCGTTGATGAGTATACGAGATCGAAGAATGCAGGAAGTTGTAATGCGAACGATGTGAATGCAATGTTAGCGAACGCCCGCGCAGATCGGATCACTCGCCTCCACGTCGGGAAATGAACCACGACCAAAGAAGACGTGCCGCGCCATTCGATTAAGGAAAGGAAACCGCAGCACCGCGCAACCTAACTCAACCAATTGCCGCTGGCCGAGAGTTGATGCAACTCGACGCGCCCACAAACGCGATGCAAACCGGGCTCGGAACAACTCTCCCGAATACACACTCAACGCCTCGCGATTACCGTTCGCCAAATACTCGCCGACGACCTGCGCTGCGAACGAAGAGAGACGCATGCACGGATCCAATCCGCCGGCAGTGAGCGGCGAGACAGCGCCTGCGGCGTCGCCGATCAATAGTCCACTGGTATTTGCGATGTTTCGCAGGACGCCACCAACCGGAATGTATCCGGCGCGGCGCTCAATCTGCTTCGCGTCGGTCAGGTCAACTATGTCTGCAACCCGCGCGCGGAATGCTTCGAGCGCTGCGACGGGATCGAAGCGCGATGAATAACCGCCAACACCGAGATGTGTTTCTCCGCCGTCGTGCGCGATCCATGCGATGTAACCAGGGGCCAGTTCGGGATCGAGAAAACAGAGTAGACGCGGTGGACCATCGATCTCCGCGCCTTCGAAGACACTCTCGACGCCGACGATCCATTCCTGATTCAGGTCGAGCTTCAGATCGCGCGCGACGCGAGAGCGTGCGCCGTCAGCGCCAACCAGGTAGCGAGTGGTGACTGTTCCACTGCTGAGTTGCACCCCGAGCTTGCCATCGGTTGCGGAATGTCCGAGGTAACTTGTCTCAGGAAGCCACTCGACGCCGGCGAGCAGGCACTGCTGTAAGTAACGCTGGTAGAGCTGGCCCATGCGTCCGATACGAAACTCATCGTGTTTGCTTACCAATTCCATTGCGCGGAGAGCTGGTGAATAGAGCGTGACGTGACGGATCGGCGGTCCAAGGCAGTCGTCGGGAATGTCGAAGTCTTCCAGTGTGCGGCGCACAAAGATGCCGGTGGTGTGGATCTTCTGATCTAGTGTGTTCTTGCGATCGACCAGCAAAACGCGGAGTCCCTTTTGGGCGAGCAGTCGAGCGCATTGAAGACCGGCGAGTCCGGCGCCGATGATGGTTACGTCATAGCTCATCGGCAAAAGGGTACGCCCGCGGGTCGAAGATCGTCAAGTACTTTATAAGGCAAAGACAGGAAGGAAGAATTACTCGCGCAAAGGCGCAAAGACGCAAAGTTCTGACCCTCCGGGCAGCCGCAGGTCAGAACTTTGCGTCTTTGCGCCTTTGCGTGAGAAAGGTCCAATGAAACATGGACCAACGGAAATCTTTATTGACTTTGAAAGGACCGCGAACAATAATCTGCGCCGCTATTGATCTCAAACTCTGACCCTTTTTCTAAGGAGCAAAAAAGAATGGCAGTCACCATTACAGCAACCAAGAGTGGTCGTAGAGGCAGACCAGCCGTAGAGATAGCCTTCGATCCGGGTACGAAACTGGAAGACATTCTAGCCGCTCAACGGCGTGTGTTCGCCGACAAGGGGCTCGCCAAGAAGATCGGGCTCAAATTCTGCGATGGCTGCTACTCGGGTCTGGACCTGGATATCAGACAGAAGTACGAGAACGTTATTTAAGGGCTGAGTCTGAAATTGGCGATGGCCCAAAAACTCGGGGTGGGCCTTCTTTTTAATCCCGCCCTCCACGGCTTTGTAAGTGAACAATTAGAGTCATTCGACTACCTTGAAATCATCCCCGACCGTGAATGGCTCGATCGTGGCGTGAATTCCACCTCACGCTACGCCCTGTTAGACAAATCTTTCTCCTTCTTCCAGCGTGTTCGCGAGGAAAGGCCGATCGTGTGTCATGCGATCGGCCTTTCTATCGGAAGCGCGGCGTTATTCGATAAGGGCCACGTTGAACAGATAGCGCGTATGCACGATGAGCTGTCGTTTGCGTGGCATAGCGATCACCTGTCTTTCGCTCGTTTGCCTCAGAAAACGCACGAGATGCACACCGCGATCTCGTTACCGGTACCTTACGACGAGGAAGTGCTTGATCTGCTGATTGAACGAGTGAACCATATTCGCTCCGTCGTTCCGTGCCCGTTCCTGCTTGAAAATAATGTCTACTATGTTGACGTACCGGATCAGGAGATGGAGGAGGCGGAGTTTCTCAATCGACTCTCTCGCGAATCCGGGTGCGGCATTCTGCTGGATCTGCACAACCTTTACGTGAACTCCAGAAACCACGGTTTTGCTCCGGAGTCGTTCCTGCGCGACCTGGACCTCTCGCGAGTCGTTGAAATACACATCGCCGGCGGCGATACATTACTGAATTTCTACACCGACTCGCATGCGGGTCCGGTAGCTGAACCGGTTTGGGATCTGCTTGAGGAAACTCTGCGCGCGGCGCCGGGGATTCGCGGCGTGACCTTCGAATTTCACGAATCGTATTACCCACTCCTCAAGGTCGACGGAATCCGCGCTGAACTCGATCACGCCCGCAAGATTTGGGAGCGTTGTTGCTGAAGATCATATGTCCCTCGAAGTCTATCAAGACACTCTCTGCCGAATGGTTGCGCTACCTTCGTTTCGTGAGCGCATCGTTCAGGATCCGGCTGAGGCATTGCGGGGACTGGAGTTGACCGCGCGTGAAACGAAGCGACTGCTCACCATTGCCGCTCAGCCTGGCATGCGAGTCAATACGGCGATTCATCGGGCCAACCGTCTCGCGCCGTTGGACCACACTATGCCGTTTAGCTGTTTCCTCCTCCGCGAAGAGTTGCCGGCGTTGGTTGAGCGATACTGGCTGGAGAACCCGAGCGAGAATCTGCAACTGCCGGTTGAGTGCGAGCGATTTACGGCTTTCCTGAAAAGAGAGATCGAAGCCAACCGCGTGAGCAATCCTTACGTGGAAGAAGTGCTCGAGTTTGAACGCGTCTGCACGGAGCTCAGATTCTTTACTGAGCAGGAACTGCGGGATCTCGAGTTGATCGATGATGCTTTGCCCGCTTTGGTGCGGATAGTTAGTTTCCGCCACGATCCGGTCCCGTTGCTCGACGCGCTCATGAACCTTCAGCAACCGCCCGCGGATTTACCAACCGGCGAGTTTCATCTTCTGATCGACTTTCGTTCGGACGAACCAGAGTTTCGGTTGATAGATGAGGAAGGTCTGGCTGCTCTCCGCTCTTTGACAGGATTACAGGATTGATCATGATAAGAAAAACATCCTGTTCCATTCTGTCAATCCTGTCGTAGTAAATTCGTCACATGCGTGAACAGGAATCGTTACAAATCATTATTGACTTTCATTTCGCATGAGCGTATTGTGCCCGCCCTGAAGTGAGCGATTCGAGGAGGCCCACCCCCAATTCTCCTCTTTACCCACGCGTCGACCTCGCAAACCGGCGCATCCACAAACCGACGTGCCAACCGTTGTTGAGCCGTTCCCGACGAGCGTCTGCTGCATTTTCTCACGGCCGGTATTCCAGAGTAGTTGCCAATGCCGAATCCATTGCCTGACACGCGGGTGCTTCTGTGGGACGCTGATTCGGAGCGGCTGCGTTCAGTGACGGAAATTGTCACTCTCACCGGAGCTCAGCCGGAGTTAATAACCGAAACCATTCAGATGCAAGAAGGCGGTGTGGCGTTAATCGCTCTTGGAGATTCACCAACGGACGCGACCGCTGCTTTGAATGTCGTTAGCCCACTCAAGTCAAAGGGATTCAAGATCATCTCATACGCACCGAATCTGTTTTCGTGGCCGATTGCCGCGCGGTGTCGTGCGTTGCTGAGTGGCGCAACGTCTCTGTTTGATAGCTCGTCGTCTACGTTTGCTGAAGACCTGTCGCAAGCGCTGATAAGGATTCTGAAGTCTGAGAACGAGCAGCACTCCGAGGAAGAGCGACTCAGCAAACAAATGAAGAGCCTCGGAATCGTTGGAGTCAGCGCGAGGATAGTGTCCGTCTTTCGTTGGGTGACGCGTGTCAGTGCGCTTAGCGATTTCCCAGTCCTGATCACTGGAGAAACCGGCACCGGGAAAGAGTTGGTCGCCAATGCGCTACATCAACTCGACGCGAAGCGGCGCGCCGGCCCTTTCATTGTGACACACTGTAGCGCGATCAGTGCCGGCCTGGCCGAAAGCGAACTATTCGGCCATCGTCGCGGCGCATTTACCGGAGCTGACCGGGATCGGAAAGGACTCTTCCGATCGGCGCAAGGTGGCATTCTCTTTCTCGATGAAATCGGCGAGTTGAGCGAGTCGCTTCAGGCGAAGTTACTCCGCGTATTGCAGGAAAAGAGGGTGCTCGGAGTCGGGTTTGATCGGGAAGTGCCGATTGACGTGCGCGTCGTGGCGGCAACTAATCGACCTCTCGAAGAGATGGTGAAGTCCGGCCGTTTCCGCGAAGACCTTTATCATCGACTCAATGGGCTTTCAGTAAATGTGCCGCCTCTTCGTGAACGAACTGAAGACGTGCAAGCGCTGATCGAACACTTTCTGGAAAGGTATTCAACGTTGGCGAACAATCAAACGAAATCGGTGAATCTTGATTTCGTCGAGGCGCTGATGCAGATCGATCTCCCGGGTAATGCGAGGCAATTGGAGAACATTGTTCGGAGCGCGATTCTAAACAAAGTTGACGATTCTCCATTGGGATTAACCGATCTCGCACCGGCTCTCTGGACCGAAATCTCGACTGACCTCCTTCGCTCGAACCAACAGCTTCCTGCTTCCGAAGCCGAGCCGGGAAGTGATCTTCAATCTTGCTTTCGGTACATCCTGGACCAGAATAGTTGGAACCTTCCCAAATCACTGGAATACTGCGAGAAACTGTTTCTTCAATGCGTGCTTCAATCCGCACGCGGTAATCAATCCCAGGCTGCGCGACTCATCGGCATCACTCCGCGCAGCGTCTACAACAAACTCCAGAAGTACAAGCTTCATCCACAGATTACGCAGATTGGTTAATGAATTTGTGTAACCTGTGGAAGAACTTTTCCGCAGCGGCAACTACCTTCCGGAAAAGCTTTTCCGACTCGAACCCCTGCCACGCACATTACTCAACGAAATGCTAATAACCGCACTGGCATGTTCATTGCCATGTGGTAGCCAACAACTCGAAGAGCCGAGATGAAAAATCGTGGATCTAAAAAACCAGACCGTCAATTTCAGAATCTGCGACATCTTCTATCCAGACTATCAACAGGTGCTCTTCGCATTGCACGGCAACGATGTCTTGAAGGGTCGCGTCATCGACATGTCTGAGAGCGGCACTGTTGGTGGAGCGTTCGCCGAAATCGCTGTCGATGAACTTGAGGAACTTTTGATCGTGCCGCTCGATAGGATTTTGAGCATTTGTGAATGATTCAGCTTTCCAGCCGATACGTTGTGCCGCGAATAACCGTGCTGCGGGTGCCGAGAGGAACACGTGGAACACTGGCGACCGCAAGAATTATCAGCCGGATCATTCAAGACAGCGCCAAAGACTTTTACGTGCGACAGAAAGCGATCGAGGTCTTTCGCGTTTATCGCGTGCCACCCAAAGACAGGTTCGGTGAGGTTTGTGCCCTCTTTGATTTCGTGAAACGCAACATCCGCTACACGCGCGATATTTTTCGCGTTGAGTTGCTGCATACAGCGCGGCGGATGCTCGAACTTCGGGCCGGCGATTGCGACGACATGACCATCCTTTTGGGAGCGATGCTCTTGTCAACAGGGCATCCGGTGCGATTGGTGCTCGCAGGCTTCAAACGAGAGAGGCCTCATGTGTACACGCACATCTATCCCGAAGTGAATGTACGCGGTCGCTGGCTGGCGATCGACGCGACAGTTGATAAGCCGATTGGCTGGGCGCCACCGGCAATTTGGAAACGCATTTGTGAACTGAGTAAGGAGACTAACACATGCTCTACGAGGACCCCGTAACAGGAGCGCTCCACGAAATACCTGATAGTCAGGTTGGTTGGGGATATGCCGAAGATCCGTATGCGATGGGCGAAGTCGTTTACGACGGATTAGGAAACCCGGTGGGATTTTCGTTTCGGAAGGCGTTCGGAACACTGGTGAAGAAAGCGGTGCCGTTCGCCACCTCGATGCTTGGACCATACGGGCAGATCATAAATCGCGCCCTGCCGATGGTTCGTAGCGCGTTAGGCCCCATTGCACAGCGGGCAGCGCAAGCAGCGCGGCAACAAGCGTTACAGCAGTTGAGTGGCTACGGTGAAGCGCCGCCGGTTCCTGTACCAGTGCCCGTAGCACCGGTCGCAGTTGCCCCGCCGCCTCCGGGAGCGGCCATGGCGCCACGTCCTGGCGCTCGTTGGATGCGACCACCTGTTCCGTACACCGGATTACGCGGTCGCCGTCTTTACCTCCGTTGCGCAGCCTGGCCCGGACCAAAAGGATTGGTGCCGACATTCGCAGCTCAGGGGACGCCGGGAGCCCCGGTGCCACCTGGACCAACAACGATAGTTACACCACCTGCACCTGCCGCGGCGCGAGGAGGTTACGGTCGTAGTAGATATCGCCGGCGCTGAGTTTGAAACGTCGGGTGGCCACGGAGGGCCACCCCTACAAGAACGCGACGAGAATTCTTTTGTAGGGGT
>JBIOVO010000240.1:0-21360 GCA_044867735.1 Pyrinomonadaceae bacterium
CGAGCTACGGTTTCACGCAGAAACTGCCGCCTGCGAAAGGCGATGTTTACAAAGGTAAGATCATCATGCTGATCAATGAAGAGGCGATCAGCCAGTCGGAACATACTTGCTTGTTCTTCGAATCAGCCGCCGACGTCACGTTCATCGGTACACCGACGACGGGCGCTAACGGCGATGTGACGACGATGGTGTTGCCCGGAAATCTGGTGGTGAGTTTTAGCGGACATAGCGTGCGTCACGCTGATGGCCGGCAGTTACAACGGCTCGGCATTCAACCACACGTCAGGAGCGCGCCGACCATTCGTGGCGTTGTGAGTGGGCGAGACGAAGTGCTGGAAACTGCGATTGAGTACTTGCAGAAGAACCTCAATAAACAAACGCTGCGGAGAGATCAATAAAAAACTTCGCACGCAAAGGCGCAAAGTTATGACCTTCGGCTACCGGAGGTCTGAACTTTGCGCCTTTGCGTCTTTGCGTGCGAATGCTGTTAAAAGCCTTCTTACGCCTGTGACGTTAATTCATTGTCTGCTGCCACGCTGGTCCACCGGTCATTCCGGGGAATGCTCCGGTCGATTTGAAGCGCTGGCAGAAAGGATTCGTCGGATCATTCGATCCACAACCATCCGCCTTCGGATCCACGCCGATCAGTATGAACGAGTGGCCGTCGTCAAGCGGCGCCTTCAAGGGCTGTGAGCCCATAATCAGACACGACGAGCCGTTCCACAGAGACGGCGCGCTGCCATGGTTCTTAAAGACACCCGTGGCGATATCGAAAGTCCAGACAAACACGGGTCGCTGCTCACTATGGCAGTTGAAGACTTCGATACGATCGAATCCGAACTGCGGAGGCGGTACCTCTTTGTCTGTGCTCCCGCAGACTTCGCGAGTCGGTGCCGAGACACCGAAGACATTCTCAGCTTCAACTACGAAACAATATTCGGTCGCCGGCTCGAGATCCTCGATCTTAGCGGACGTCGAGTTCTTAGGCCTGCTGGTATTCTGAAACTGTTCGCCTTGTTTCCTGAAGTAAACCAGAAACTGACGCTCGTTGTCGCTGTTGTCCTTCCACGTGATCGTGATTGAAGACTTAGTCGTGTCGACGATCTTCAGATCAGTAGGCGCGTCCGGTGGTGGTGGCGGCGGCTGATCGCTCGATTTTGCGACCCATATGCCGTCGCGGCGGAACGCAATGAGATCTGCCATGCCATCTGAATGAACGTCCGCGACGAAACGTGGAGCGTACTTCTCCGGTTCGCTCAAGCTAAACGGATCCTCCGAGGCTATAAGCGTACGCAGAACGCCACGCACACTCGTGAACCCGGTTGGACCACCAAGAGCGCGGAACACCGAGTCCTGTCCATAACCGACGATGTCGAGATAACCATCGGCATTCAGATCGGCGACAAAGCGTGGATGCTTGTTCACGCGCCAACCTGAGAAGTAGCCGAAATCTCCGACGACGAACTGTGGCTGGTGAAAGCCGCCCACCGCATTCGAGTGCGCGACCCAAACGCCGTGATTGCCAAATCCGACGATGTCGTCATAACCGTCTTTGTTGATGTCAACGATCATGCGCGGATGTTTGGATACCTGCCAGCCACCGGCGAAAGGAGCAAAGTCAGCCAGCACCAACTGCGGCGCCGCAAAGCCGTTGCCGACCGAAAGCGCAACCCACACACCGTGATCGCCGAATCCGATGATGTCCTGAAGCTTGTCGCCATTTACGTCGCCGGTCGTGCGGATGTGATTCTGAGTGGTCCAACCCTGTTGGAAACCAAAGTCGTTCAAGACGAATTGAGGTTCGGTGAAGTTACCGTTGTCAGTGGCCCAGGAAACCATCGTGGCGAATTCTCCAAAGCCAATGATGTCTTTCTTCTGATCGCCATTAACGTCGGCGAGCAGGCGGACGTGTTTGTCAACGCGCCAACCCTGTTCGTAACCAAAGTCTGCGACGACGAAAGCCACCGGACCAAAACCGGTTCCGTTTGAGAGCGCGCGATAGACGCCGGCTTCTCCGAAACCGACGATGTCGTCTTTCTGATCGTTGTTGATGTCGCCCATCGTGCGTACGTGTTTCTCAACACGCCAGCCACTGTGGTAACCGAAGTCAGCCAAAACAAAATTTGGCGAGAAATCGACCGGGTTGAAGGTCGCGAGCCACACGCCGTGGTCGCCAAACCCGATCACCTCTTTTGTAGGTTCGTCGTTGACGTTAGCGAGCAAGCGCGGGTGCTGTGGTCCCCAACCGTCGTTGATTGTCATTCCCGAAACATACAGGTTCGGTTCAGAAAAACTTTGATCCACCAACTGAGCGGAAGCGCGTTCCACTCGGCGATCGCCAACCAAAACGCCACCTATGAATAGTAATGCCAGTAGTAACCAATGAATACGAATAAATTTTCTTGACTGCAAAAATCTCATTTGTTGCTCCTTGAATAAATCAGAATTACTCCTTTGCGAGGATTGCGATTAGTTCTGAGTGGGAAGTTGCTGAAGGAGCGGGGATATTACCAAGACAGGCCACGGATTCTCACTGAATAATACGGATTAATCCGTGTCATTCGTAAAATCCGTGGCCTGCTTTACGTGAGAAAAAAGCTTACTTAGCTTCCTTTAATGTCGTACGCCCAAAGTGTCCCGAGATCGCGAATGTAAAGCCGTCCATTTGCAATCACCGGATAACCATACGCACCCTCAGGATACCCACCGGTCGGCGTCATTTTCTTCGGTTGAGCAGGTGGGGAGAATTTACCCTTCTGACGAAATCCATCGGCGGTTGCTTCCACTAACACGACCGGGCCGGCATCGAGGTGGACAAACAAGAGCCCATCAGCCGCAGCGATCGACCCACGGCCGAAATCCGGTGTCTCCCATTTGATCTTTCCGGTGGCAAACTCGGCCGCGACCAGTTTCTGTCCGGTTTCAGTGCCGTAAATATGCTCACCCACCAGGACGGCGCCGCCAACTCCATTTGGCAGGCCGCGAGTGAAGTAAACCTGTTCGGCGGCGACGCCGTTGCCATCCGGCTTCAGACGAACCATTCCACCACCAACGCTGAGCGCACCACCATAAACAAACTCACCACGCGCGATTGGAGTGAAAAACTGCGCCGGACCTTTTGCTGCTTCTGAATAACGCCAGAGGAACTGTCCGGTCTTCGCATCGACGCCGACAATTCCCTTCGTCAGTAAATTCACATACTGCTTGCGGCCGCCGCCCTGGACCACGATCGCCGACGCGTAACCAGCAGGTTCGGCGCCCGGAATCGCTGACTTCCAAACCAATGCTCCTGTCTTCTTGTTGAGCGCGACCATCGTCGCTTCTGCGCCGCCGGGAGTGACGACGACCAGATCGCCATCGACTAAAGGCGACTCTGCATACGCCCATTCTCCCGGGACGCCACCAAACTCCTTGCGAACGTTCTTCGTCCAACGAATCTTCCCGGTCTTGGTTTCGAGGCAGGCAATGTCGCCGTCCGAGCCGAGTGCGTAAAGAAGATTTCCATCAACCGTCGGAGTCGATCTCGCCTTGGGATAAGGCGGGTTCTGATTGGGATTGCCGACGTTGCCAACGCGAGTGGTCCAGACGACTTTTCCATCGCTGGTCGAATGAGCCGCGACAAACTCATTGTCCATCCCGCGATTGCTCATCAGGTAAACACGGTTTCCGACGACGACCGGCGTCGAATAGCCGTCGCCGATGTCATTGACCTGCCAGAGCAGTTTCGGTCCTTCTGCCGGCCATTGTTTTAGTAGTCCCTTCTCCTGGGAATTGCCGTCGCGCTGCGGGCCTCGCCACTGAGGCCAATCGGCGGCGGAGCCGGTCACGGGTAGGGTTGAGAAACACAAAGCAATTGCTGCAATCGCAGTTAGTAATCGTAACTTCACTGGGACTTCTCCTTATTACTCTTGTGATTGCCGACGGAAAACTTGCTGGTGTTCGGGTTTACGAACTGACTCGTGAAATGTTCCGGCTCTAAAAGATTTTCCTGGGGCGGTAATATGCGCCAAAGTTCAGCAACTTCTGAATTCGTGTGGAGGTGAGGATGAGCAGCGGGCGCAGGATAATTCATACGTCATACATTTCATACCCAACTGCGACCCAAAAAGATTTCTCACGCCAGGACGCAAAGTCGTCCACAGATTACGCCGATTTAGTCTATGTAATCTGTGGACGAACTTTGCGCCTTTGAGTCTTTGCGCGAGAAATCTTTTTACTTAAGAACCTTGTACGCCGCCGCGCTTTGTTCGTCCGCCGGCGGAAGCGAAACAAACCGGTACTGGATATGCACCAACCCCACGAACAATATGTGCACACCAAAGAAATACACGATCAGTCCCGGCAGTACTAGATTTTGAAAGACAAACAACCACGCCATAACCAGGAATGGTATGGACATAACCGCGAGCGCCGCTCTGACCCGCTTCCATTTCTCCTTCAACGCTTCCTTACGTGAGAATGAATAACGGATCCAAATGGCAAGCAGGATCAGGCAAAGAATCAGGCCCGCCGGTCCACTCCAAAGCGCGAAGTAAACATGAGCGCCTGCGAAGTCAATGATAGAAAGGAATACGATAGCGCCAGCTATGGCCAGCAGCGTTTGCCTGAAGCGCGCATGATTCAGTTTCCGGTAAAGCCATGGTATTACAACCAGCAGGATGACAATGAGAGCAAGAGACAAAGCCACGGTGTACAGGACGCGGCCCTGAACGCTGGCAAACGTTGCCCTCGGGTCAAGCCAGGCCAACGAGCTATACCAATGCGCGTCTTCTTTCCCCACGAGAATGTCGTAGCCCCGATATGTCTTCAGGTTTTCGTCACAACTGTCCTGTGAGATCGTCAATCCAAGCGTGAGGAACAAGAGCGCACTTCCCGTAGACAACGGAATCCGTGGACTCAAACGCCGGGCAACTCTCTGAACTACATTCTTAACGCGGCTCGA
This sequence comes from Pyrinomonadaceae bacterium, assembly GCA_044867735.1. Classification (GTDB taxonomy): domain Bacteria; phylum Acidobacteriota; class Blastocatellia; order Pyrinomonadales; family Pyrinomonadaceae; genus PSRF01. Next base: position 4,943 of record JBIOVO010000240.1, read on the forward strand.
AACCGCATTGATGAAATTACCTGGAGCTGGTCCGTTTGTGAGTCTCGCAATTTCTCCGTTCAGCCGGTTTGTAACCGAATGACAGTAAGCCACGGCGTAAAGGGTTAACGCCCCAAATACCAGGCCGATTCCGAATAATGAACTGCCGCCCCAGTAAGCCCAGAAAGGGAAACTCGTTGCGAGAAGGTAGACCGGCAACAGTAAGTAAATGAGCACAAATGTTAAGCCCGTTAGACCACCGGGGAATCGCGTATAGGGCGATTGCTTGTCGAAGTAGAGACGATGCACGTCCAGGACAGCTTCTGCTTTCGCGGTGCTTAGCCGGTGCGTTCCCAGAGCGGCGACGAGGCGCTGCTTCAGGCGCAGGGTGTGGAGATAGATTCCGGTGAGGAAAAACCAGGGCAGCAGCACAAACACCCAGTAACGAAGATCAAGGTTTACTTTTACGCCGGGTATAGGGGCTTCAACACCAAACCACGTTTCTGCCGATTTTTCCAGTTTGGCTTCCAGCTCCTTCTGGCACTTAAGAGCAACTTTAGTTTCGAGCGTTGGAGTCTCGGGCGTAGGCGACGGTTCGGTAAACGACAGCGGTGTGGGTGAAGGCACCGGGCCGGGCGAATGCGCCGTGCATGGCTCGAAACAGACTGCGTCAGAAAAGTCGAACTTCTCGAAAATGTATGAGACGTCAGCTGCCTGGTCGGTTTTGATTGCCGTCTTCTTGAGTTGGCACATTATCTCTTTCGCCTCCTCGCCGTTAGCTTTCTGGCAAGCTCTGGAGAAAGAGATAACAAACAGCGCCAGCACGGTGAGACTCAGTATCGCGGCACGCCTGAGCTGATCAGACAGATCTTTGTGTTCTTTGGTTAACTCTTCGAGATCTTTGTTGCCTTCGGCCATGAAACCTTCTTCGGGTGTAAATCAGATTTGCGAGGATGGCCCCTGCAATGTATGACTGAAACTACGATTTCATTTCATCGCCCTTCCCAAATAGACGCTTGAAGAACCTCACGATGATGGCCCAGAGCGCCTTTGACGCCAGTGGCGCCACCGCCACTGCCGGAGTCTCCTGCGGTGGAGGGGCCGGCTTACTCTCTTCAGGCTTCGCCTCATCCACGACCTCCAACTGCTTTTTCACGCACGCCGAGAACTGCCGGAACATCTGTCGCGAAACCTCTTCGATCATCCCGCGTCCAAACTGTACGATCTTTCCAACCAGATCTACTTCAGCGTTAACGACGACTTCCGAGCCGCCATTCGGAAGCGCCGTCACCGTGCTCAACATCGAAACCTTCGTCGATCCTGAGCCGCCGACTTCGCGGGCGTCGCCCACCATGCGCACCTGGTGCGTCTCTTCGTTAACCTCGGTGAACTTCGCCTGTCCTTTGTAGGACATCGCCAGTGGGCCAACTTTGACCTTGATCGCGCCGAGGAATGAGCGCTCATCCTGCACCTCGAGCAGTTCCGCGCCGGGCAGGCAATGGACCACGCGCTGCGGATCGATCATGTACTTCCAAACCCGCTCAACCGGCGCCTGCACTTCAAAACGTTCTTCAATCTTGAACCCCATCAGTTATCCTCCACAATTTAAGACAAGATCTCACGCAAAGGCGCAAAGACGCAAAGGAAAAGTTCGCAAAGGATGGGGGTTTCCTTTGCGGTTTTGCTTTGCGCCTTTGCGCCTTTGCGTGAGTAAACCTGTTTCAAACAGCCGTGGCGTTGGTCCATATTGACGTGACGCCGACTCGCTCGTATGATCAGGCCCTTCCCAGTTGAAAAGCTCAGTTTGTACGCACGCATAAATTCGAATCCGATGTAGGAAAGGTGAGCCCTATGATACCTCGGAGCTTTGAGTACTTCTCTCCTCGCACCATCGAGGAAGCGATCGCGCTACTGCAAAAGCACGGACCCGACGCCAAGTTGCTCTCCGGCGGACAAAGCCTCATACCGATGATGAAATTGAGACTTGTCTCGCCTGAGTACATCGTTGACATCAATCGCATCCCGGGACTTGATTACATCTCGGAGAGCGACGGCCAGCTCAAGATCGGCGCCCTCGCACGCGAACACGAACTCGAATCGTCCGAAGTAGTCAAAACAAGATTCCCGATTCTCGCCGACACCGCGGAAGTAATCGCGGATCCGCTGGTGCGCAGCCAGGCGACGATTTGCGGTAATCTCGCGCACGGCGATCCGGCCAACGATCATCCGGCAACGATGCTCGCGCTGGGTGCCACCGTCGTCGCTACCGGTCCCAAAGGCAAACGAGAGATCGCGATCGAAGACTTCTTTCCAGGTCTCTTCACTACGGCGCTCGAAGTAGAAGAGATACTCACCGAGATCAAGGTCCCGTTTCCCCCAGCGCACAGTGGCGGCGCTTACTTGAAACTCGAACGAAAAGTCGGTGACTTTGCGACTGCGGGTGTCGCGGTACAGATCACGCTCGACGATAGTGGCGCTGTGAAGCGCGCCGGTATCGGATTGACGAACGTCGGCATGACGCCCATCAAGGCAAAACAAGCCGAAGCATTTCTCACCGGCAAAAAACCCGACGAAGCGACGATTAAACAAGCCGGCGAACTGGCCGCCGCCGATTCAGAACCAATGGACGATATAAGAGGTTCGGCCGAATACAAACGCGATCTCGTTCGCGTACTCACGACTCGCGCGCTTACTCGTGCGTTGGACCGCGCGAAGGGAGGAGCTTAAAAAACATGGCTAAAGTGCCGATCAAAGTAAACGTCAACGGCGTCGAACAGAGCGCGGAAATCGAAGCTCGTCTACTGCTGGTCCACTTCCTGCGCGAAAACCTGCGCCTGACCGGAACGCACATCGGTTGCGACACGAGTCATTGTGGCGCGTGCACCGTCGTGATGGACGGACGTGCCGTCAAGTCGTGTACGACGTTCGCGGTCCAGGCAGATGGAAGATCGATCACCACCGTCGAAGGTCTCGAACAAGACGGCCAACTGCACCCGTTACAGGATGGCTTCTTCCAGGAGCACGGCCTGCAATGCGGATTCTGCACCCCCGGAATGTTGATGACTGGATACGCGTTCCTTGAGTCGAACAACGATCCGACGGAGGATGAAATCCGTCACGCGATCTCCGGCAACCTTTGCCGTTGCACCGGCTACGTCAACATCGTGAAGGCATATCAGTACGCTGCGCAAAAGATGCGCGAGGGAGGTGCATAAGATGGCGCCAAAAACATCGCCTGAAATCGGTGGCATGGGCCATTCGGTCAAACGCAAAGAAGATCCGCGTTTCCTGCGCGGCCAGGGTAATTATGTTGACGACGTGAACCTGCCCGGCATGTTGTATCTCGACATCGTGCGCAGTCCTTACGCACACGCGACGATCAAGAACATCGACATCTCCAAAGCCACGGCGATCCCAGGCGTGCTCGCCGTGATCACGGGCAAGGACCTTGAGAAGTACAACCTGCACTGGATGCCGACGCTGATGTCCGACACGCAGATGGTGCTGCCGGTCGATAAAGTGATGTACCAGGCGCAGGAAGTCGCGGCCGTGCTGGCGACCGATCGTTATGTCGCGGCAGACGGAGTAGAAGCAGTTGAAGTTGACTACGATCCCTTGCCGGTTGTTGTCGATCCTAAAAAAGCACTCCTACCCGACGCGCCGGTCCTGCGCACCGACAAGAAAGACAAAAAGGACAATCACATCTGGCACTGGGAGTGGGGCAACCGCGCGGCGACGGATCAACTCTTCCGCGAGGCCGAAGTCACTGTTAAAGAGGACATCTACATTCCGCGCATTCACGTTTCGTCGATCGAAACATGTGGCTGCGTGGCCCATTTCGACAAAGTCAAAGGCAAACTGACTGTCTGGATGACCACCCAGGCGCCGCATGCGATCCGCACCGTCTTTGCGCTCGTTGCGGGACACGTCGGATTGTCAGAAGAGAAGATTCAGATCATCTCGCCCGATATCGGTGGTGGCTTTGGAGGCAAGGTGCCGGTCTATCCGGGTTATGTGATTGCGGTAGCGGCCTCCGTCCTGACTGGCAAACCGGTCAAGTGGATCGAAGACCGAATGGAGAACCTGCAAGCGGATTCATTCGCACGCGACTACCACATCACCGCCGAACTTGCAGGCAACAAGGACGGCCAGCTCACGGCACTTCGCATCAAGACGATCGCGGACCACGGCTACACTGACGCCGCCGCGAATCCATCGAAGTTTCCCGCCGGACTATTTCACGTTTGCACCGGCTCTTACGATCTCAAAGCAGCGCACGTTGAAGTGGACGGTGTTTACACGAACAAGCCGCCGGGCGGCATCGCCTATCGCTGCTCGTTCCGCGTTACAGAAGCAGTACACACGATCGAGCGCATGGCCGATGTGATGGCCCATGAACTGGGAATCGACGCGGCTGAGTTTCGCATGAAGAATTTCATCAAGCCGGAGCAGTTTCCTTACAAGTCAGCGCTCGATTGGGAGTATGACAGTGGTAATTACGGCGCCGCGTTGCAACTGGCGATGGACAAAATCGGCTACTCCGAGTTGCGAAAAGAACAGGCAGAGAAACGTGCGCGCGGAGAGTTGATGGGCATCGGTATCAGCAGCTTTACAGAGATCGTCGGCGCTGGCCCATCGAAACATTTCGACATTCTCGGTATCAAGATGTTCGACAGCGCGGAGATCCGCGTGCATCCGACCGGTAAGGTCATCGCTCGCTTCGGCACCAAGTCGCAGGGCCAGGGACACGAAACAACTTACGCCCAGATCGTCGCTGAAGAACTCGGCTTTCCAGTCGACAATGTTTTGGTTGAAGAAGGCGACACAGACACGGCGCCTTACGGGCTCGGAACGTATGCGAGTCGAAGCACTCCGGTAGCTGCCGCGGCTTGTGCGGTGGCGTGTCGGAAGATCAAAGACAAGGCGCGGAAGATTGCGGCGTACCTGCTCGAGGCGCACGAAGACGATCTCGAATGGGAGATCGGTAAGTTTTTCGTTAAGGGCTCGCCCGATCGCGCGAAGACGATTCAGGAGATCTCACTCGCCGCCTATACCAATCATCCGCCCGGAATGGAAGCCGGGCTCGAAGCAGTGAACTATTACGATCCACCGAATCTTACGTATCCGTTTGGCAGTTACATCTGCGTCGTCGATATCGACAAAGGCACCGGCGAGATCAAGGTGCGCCGGTTCGTGGCTGTTGACGACTGCGGGAACATCATCAATCCGATGATTGTCGAGGGTCAGATCCACGGTGGACTCACAATGGGACTTGGACCAGCGCTTTATGAGGAGATCCAGTACGACGAAAGCGGTAACATTCTGCAAGGCAGTTTCATGAACTATCTCTTGCCGACCGCGGTGGAAACTCCGAACTGGGAAACGGATAAGACTGTGACGCCGTCGCCGCATCATCCGCTTGGCGCGAAGGGTGTTGGTGAGTCAGCGACTGTCGGCGCGCCCGCAGCGATCGTTAACGCGGTCGTCGACGCGCTCTGGCATCTCGGCGTGCGTCACATCGATATCCCGATCACGTCCGCGAAGGTGTGGAAACTGCTGCGCGAGAAGGGCGTGACTGGATAAGACGATCATTTGTGACTTTTGTGCCTTATTGTGGCTGATATACAGGATCAGTGTAACGATTTACGAATCCGGGAAGAGCCGTTTGTTCTTGCCACAGTCGTCGCCTACAAGAGCCCGCAGTCTGCCAGGCCCGGCTCGAAAGCGATCATCAAAGCCGACGGCTCATCGCTGGGTTGGGTGGGAGGTGGTTGTGTTCAGCCGATCGTCCTGCGTGAAGCAAAACACGCCCTACAAACGGGTCAACCGAAGCTGCTGACTATCAGTCCTGACGCGGCGCGCGACGATTGGAAAGGAGTCGAGTCGTACCGGATGACCTGCGAAGGCGGCGGTTCGCTCGAGATTTACCTGGAGCCTTTCTTGCCGAAACCTCAGCTCGTGATCGTCGGACGCTCGCCAGTCGCGCGGACAGTCGCGCACCTCGGACATCTGCTCGATTTCAAAGTCGTCGCCGCCGATCCGGAAGCTACCGCCGAAGCATTCCCCGAAGCGGATCTGTTGGTTACTAATCTGAGTGAAGTGCGCGATCACATTCACGAAGGTAGTTATGTCGTCGTTGCGACGATGGGCAATGGCGATGAAGAAGGTCTGCTGGCTGTCGTCGGGACGCGACCTAAATATCTCGGCCTGGTCGCCAGCGAAAGGAAGTCGAAGGCGCTGTTTGAATACCTGATCGAAACAGGAACCACACCTGAAGACATCGGTGTCATTACCTGTCCGGCGGGAGTTGAAATCGGCGGCGAAACGCTTCCGGAGATAGCTTTGAGCGTTGCGGCAGAATTGACTCGCATACGAAGAGCGACTGCGGTTAAGCCCGCTGAGAAACCTGTCGCAACTGATCCGATCTGCGGGATGACGGTGGAAGTCGAGAATGCGAAGTACACTTCCATCGTCGGCGATGAGACGATCTATTTCTGTTGTCTGCGTTGTAAGGAAACCTTCGATCGTCCGCAGATTACACAGATTACACAGATCGGCAAATGAAGAATCTGCGTAATCTGTGGATGGTTTTATGAGAAATCTCATCTCGGGATTGATTCTCGGCGCCGGCGCTTCGCAACGGCTTGGTCCACCGAAGCAACTGCTGCCGTTTCGCGACACGACGCTGCTTGGCTGGGTGGTGGCCCAGGCACAAAGCGCTGCCGGGCTTGACGAAGTCGTTGTCGTGCTCGGGCGCGCAGCGGATGAAATACGTGAGCGTGTGGACTTCGGATCGGCGCGAGTGGTTGAGAATCCAGTGTTCGTCGAAGGCTGTTCGTCTTCGTATCGCGCCGGACTCGCCGCGATCAATTCAGAATCAGCAGCGATCATGGTCATCCTCGGCGATCAACCCGGCATCACGCCTGAGGTCATCGACACACTCGCCGAAGAGTGGCGCCTCAAACAAAATTCGATTGCGCTCTGTTCTTATCATGGCCGCAAGGGACATCCGATGATTTTCGCCCGTTCGCTGTTTCCTCAGCTCGAAGTGCTGCATGGTGATAAGGCTGCGTGGAAGTTGGTCGACGCACACGGTGATTCGGTACTTGAGGTCGCGCTCGATCTTCCCTTCCCTAACGACATCAATACCGCTGAAGATTTTGAACGACTGGCAACGAAAACACCTTGAGAGAAGAAGTCAAAAGAATTCAGCAACTGCTCGAGGAGCAGATCTACATTGCCGACGCGGCGATTGCGACTGCGTTGTACTTGTCGATGTCGCTCGGCAGGCCGCTGTTGATCGAAGGGCCGGCTGGAGTCGGGAAAACTGAGATCGCCAAAGCTCTCGCCGGCGCACTCAACACCAAACTCATCCGCTTGCAGTGTTACGAAGGGCTCGACGCCTCCACCGCACTCTACGAATGGAACTATCCAAAGCAGCTATTGCATCTGAAACTCACTGAATCGTCGCCCGATCCGGCGGCAATGAAAGAAGCCGAGATCTTTAGTGAGCCATTCCTGCTCAAGCGCCCGCTGCTGCAAGCGATCACCGAGCACGCGCGCGCGCCGGTTCTGCTGATCGACGAGATCGATCGCAGTGACGAAGAGTTTGAGGCGTTCCTGCTCGAAGTGCTTTCGGATTTTCAGGTGACGATTCCGGAGGTGGGCACGGTCAAAGCGACTCATCGACCGCACGTCGTGCTGACCTCGAACCGATCGCGCGATCTATCAGACGCCCTCAGGCGGCGTTGCCTTTATCATTGGATCGATTATCCGTCACTCGACAAGGAACTCGAGATCGTGCGCGCGAAAGTTCCGGCGATTAGCAAAAACCTTTCGCGAGAACTCACCCAGGTGATGCAGGCCACTCGGACGATGAACTTGTCGAAAGTGCCAGGCGTGGCCGAAACGCTCGATTGGGCCAACGCGCTCGTCGCGTTGCAGGCAACCGAGCTGGACGACGAGATCATGTCTGAAACGATTGGCTGCTTTCTGAAAGACGAAAACGACATCGCGACGTTCAAGTCAGAGATGCCACAGATTGAACACGGATGATACAGATTGAGAGCCTCGTTACCTTTTGTCGTGAGTTACGCGAGCATGGTGTGCCGGTCACTTCTGCCGAGGAGATCGCAGCCGCCACTGCATTGCAGTTGATCGACACGAGCGATCGAAACGAGGTCTTTCTTAGTTTACGCAGCGTACTCACCACGAGCGTAGACGACTTCCCGATCTTCGCTGAGTTATTCGAGACATTCTGGAGCAACACAGCACGCCCGCGCCGCAGGGTAGTATCGCCAAAACAGGCGGCAGGTGGAATCGCATTCTTCCTCGAGAACTGGACCAACTCCCTTCGCAGCGACGGTGAACCAATAGATCTGCCGTGCGCGAACGATGCGGAGTCGGGCGCGGAAAAAGACTTCCGCACGTTCACCCACGACGAGCTCGAAGAAGTCTCACGGCTCGCGCGACGAATGGTAAGGCGTTTGGCACGAAATCCGAGTCGTCGCTGGCGTCCCGTCAAACGCGGCGCTCGAGTTAACCTGCGGCGCTCGTTCCGGCAGTCTCTAAAAACAGGCGGCGAACTAATCGATCTCTCATATAAGGAACGCCGGCCGAAGCGGACCAAGCTATTCGTGATCTGCGATGTGTCAGGATCGATGGACCTCTACAGCCGTCTGCTGCTCCAGTTTGTTTACGGACTTCAGAACAGCTTCGCGAGAGTCGAGTCGTTTGTCTTCGCCACTTCTCTCTCGCGGATCACGGGCGAGCTAAAAAACAAGACTTACAAACGCGCCCTCGATCGTCTGTCAGCCAACGTGCAAGGTTGGTCCGGCGGCACACGTATCGGCGCCAGTCTGGCGAGCTTCAATGCCCAGTGGCTGCGCCGGATCGACAAACGCACCGTCGTGATCATCCTAAGCGACGGTTGGGACACAGGCGAACCGGAACAACTCGCCGCGGTGCTTTCGCAACTGAACAAACGCGCCGGCAGGGTGATCTGGTTGAATCCACTGCTTGGTAGCGAAGGTTATCAACCACTGACGCGCGGGATGCTGGCCGCAATGCCGTACATTAACGTCTTTGCCCCAGCGCACAATCTCGCGAGCCTGCGGTCTCTGGAACCGCACCTGGTTTTATAACAGCCTGTGCCTTATGTGCCTTTTTGTGGCCTAAATGGAAGAACTCTTCGAAGACATCGAGAAACTCGCGCGCGTCGAAAAACGTGTGGCGATGGCGACGCTCGTCGCCACGCGCGGCACGAGTCCGAAACGTGAAGGCGCGAAGATGTGGGTCGGCGAGGCAGGCCGCATCCTCGGTTCGGTAACGATTGGCGGTTGCGTCGATGCGCGCGTGATAGCCGAATCCGAGCAGGCACTGTCGTCGTCTAAACCACGGCTGCTCGAGATGAGGCTCGGTAATGAAGATGCATGGGAGATTGGTTTCTCCTGCGCCGGCGATATTGATGTGTTGATCGAGCCCGTTGATCTCACCGACTCCAGCGGCAACCTGTTCGATCTCTACCGAGAAGTTCGTAACGCGGTGGACCAGGGCAAAGGCGCAGTGCTCGCCACTTTTTTGAAAGACAGCACCCTTAAATTGCTCGTGTTTCAAGGTGGCGAGGTTTCCGGTACGCTCGGTTCAGCCGAACTCGATCGCGAAGCTCAAACTGTGGCATTCGAACTCATGCGCAAGCGCACCTCGGCCACTGTTTCAATCGGTCCGGATGCGGCGCCGGTGTTCTTTGAAGTTCATGGGCCACCGCCGACGTTAATCGTCTTCGGCGCCGGACATGTAGCGATGCCACTCGTCAGTCTGGCCCACGATCTCGGACTCAAGACCGTGCTCGTCGATGGCCGCCCGCGGTTTGCCACGCGCGAACGATTTCCCGACGTCGATCAGTTGCTGATCGGGATTCCATCTGAGATTGCCACAACGCTCTCCTACACAGCTTCAACGTACGTTGTGCTTACAGCTCATGATTACAAATATGATCTGCCGGTGTTGAAAGTCGTCTTGCCTGCTGGCCCGGCGTACGTCGGATTGTTGGGTAGCAAGCGGCGAGGCAAGGCAATCAAAGAGTTTCTGCAAGAAGCAGGAATGGAAGCGGGTTTGTTGGATCAGCTTCACGTGCCGACCGGTTTGGACATCGGCGCCGCGACGGCAGCAGAGATCGCGTTGAGTATTCTGGCTGAAGCGATCGCGATCAAGTCAGGGAAGCAGGCTGCGTTTCTGAGTGAGAAAAAGTAAATGGCGGCGCTCTACAGCAAGATTCTGCTCGATCACTTCCGGCATCCGCGCAACTACGGCGATCTGGAGGAGCCCGATGCGAGTTATGAAAGCTTTAATCCGTTGTGTGGCGATCGGATCCGGATCGAAGTGAAGCTGGGTAACGCTACGATTCAGGTTGCTCGTTTCAAAGGTGACGGTTGCGCGATCAGCATAGCGGCCGCCTCACTGCTCACTGAAATGCTCACCGGCATGGAGATCTCAGAAGTTCGGGCGCTCACCGATGAGCGATTGATCGCGGCACTCGAGAGCGACATCCAACCTGCGCGAATCCAGTGCGTTGCTCTTCCGCTCGAAGCCCTTCGCGAGGGCCTTAAAGCGAGAGGGGATTCTGAACCACAAAGACACGAAGACACAAAGTAGATCACCTGTCTGCATCTATCTTTGTGTCTTTGTGTCTTAGTGGTTCAAATAAATTTCGCGCGTTGCGCAGGAGGGAGTTTTTCGACGGCGTAGCGCAGCATCGTGCGTGGCATTGAGCCGGAGTGTTTGTCGAGGAAGCCGACTAGTCGCGCCTGATCCTTCTTCCCTGCTTCGCGAATCCACGAACCAACCGCTTTCTGGATCAAATCATGTTCGTCCTTGCGTAAGATCTCCGCGATTCCAAAAGTGTCTTCAAGATCGCCGGCGCGAATGAAGTAGTAAGTGCTCACGATCGCAGTGCGCCGCTCCCAGGGATTCTTCGAACGCGCCAGCTTGTACAGGACCTTGCGTGGCTTGTCCGCGAGATAGCCTCCGACCACAAACGGCGCCGCACGATCAACCAGGTCCCAGTTGTTGATCCGATCGTGCCGCCGCAAATAGAGATCGAAGAGCGCTTTCCTCTGTTCCGGTGTGATCTTTTTAGCGCGCGCCTGGAAGTCCATGATACTGACCGCGCCCATCCGCACTTCGTAATAGGGACTTTCGAGCAACGTCTCAATCTCCTCGAGCGGCATGTCGGTAAACTGCTTGGCGAGCGAGAAGATCTTACCGAAGCTTACACCGAGCGTTTTGTTATCACTCGAATCCGCGTTTGGATCATCACGAAAGTAGCGAGCGACTTCCTTGACCGCAACCGGCTCCGCGATCTTCTTCAGGGCTGCAACAAACTTCTTGTGATCGGTTGATTGGCCCACACGGCTCTCCTCATCAAAACGAGATGCTATAACTCGCCCCGGGATTGCGACCGCGCTCGAGTATCACGCCAAACTGATGGCGGCCATACGTATAGTTCACCAGCGGGTGAACCCGCACGCCGTCAAAAAGAATCGTCGAACTCCAGTTTTCACCGAAGTTGATATTCAATCCTCCGATCACCCTCGTGCGGTCGTCGAACGTTCCGTGAGCGACTCCCACATACGGCGCGATCGGAAGTCCCGTGTGGTGCTTCAAACTCTTGCTCAGAGTCGCATAGAACGATTGACCCGACGGTGTGCCGATTCGATCGGAGCTGGTGCCGATAATGAGCGCTGGTCGGGCATGAGTCTCAGTAATCACAACCAGATTCGCGAGCGGGCTCACTTTCTTCGCCAAAGGGTTGTACTCGATGCCGGCAGTGAACCTCGGATGAAACCTGTACGTGAGCGTGTTGCGCCATTTCGCGCGATCGATCTGGTTGGCGATCACGCGCACGCCGAAGGTCCATCTGAAATCAGTTTCTCCTGCCCCGCTCACGGCGCGGCCCTCGCCGGGTCAAAGCGGTCAGCTCGGCACGGAGGAAACGTCGCTCCGTTTCGCCACCGCTTTTTGCGACGAAGCGAGCATCGAGTCGATCTGTTTCTTCAGATCCGCTTTGTTGAAAACTCCCGAATAGACTTTTGCGACCTTGCCTTCTTTATCGATCACGACAGTTCCCGGCAAAGCTGAGCCGAGTCCGAACTTCATCATGTCCGTGATGCTTGCGTCCATCCAGATCGGAAAGTTGATCTTTGTCTCTTTAACAAACTGCAAGACTTTGCCGCGGTCGTCAGGACCGTCCGCCGATGCCCCAATTACCTGCACACCCAGCGCGGCGTACTCATTTTGAATCGCCGCCAGGTCCGGCATTTCTTTACGACAGGGAATGCAGTAGGTCGCCCAGAAGTTCAGAACGACGATGCGGCCTTTGAACGAACTCAGCTTTTGTTCGGTACCGGAGAGATCTTTCAGTACCAGTTCTTTTTCTACGCCAATTACGCTGCTGGCTTCTTGTTCGGCGATACTCGGCGCCAGCACTTCGAACTCATCGACACGAATTGCTCGTATTTTGTCCTTGAGCGTAAAAACCGTTCCGGTCGCAGCGACGCGCTTGCCCATAAACTCCAACCAGTTTTTGCCGGGCAAACGAAACTTCCCGAGCATCAAGTTGTACAACGTGAACTTCTCGCCTTCGCGCACCGCGATCAACGTCGGATCTCCCTTCGCAACACACGATTGTGCTTTAAGGAGATCTTCTGCTGTTCCAAACTGAACTTTGGTGCGGTCAGCTTCCGCCCAGCATTCAGCGCAACAAACGATCTGTCCTTCCAGTCGAACGCCTTGCGCAGATGCGCTCTGCACCGCGAACAGGAAAACAACAACGTTCAATATTCCGAATAGACTCTTTTTCATTAACCAGCGCTCAACTTCCGTTGCAGTTCGGAGACACGTTTGTGAAGAGGAAAGTACAGGGTGTCGTGTAGATTCACAAACCGCGCGGAGGCCGATTGGCGCTCAGCGTGGTCGCGAACAGTTTACAAGAACGAGCAAAGGGTAACTGAGGAAGGAGAATTAAGAAATGGCTACAAGATATGACGATCGAGATGACGAGCGCCGTGAGCAGAACTATGGCAGGGGCTGGAATTCGGACTACGGCCGCTCCGGTGAGGAACGCTCGCGCATGCGATCGCGGTACGATCGCGATGAAGGAGAGCGCTACTCAAACGAAGATCGTTGGCAGAGCAGGTACGGCAGCACCGGACGTGGTTACGACACGGCCCGGCGATATGACGAGGGTTCGAGCATGCGGTCGCAACGTTACAACTATCCATCAGGCTCCCGCACACGCGAGACATACGGCGGACACGGCGCCTACGAAGACTCAGGCAGCCGTTATCTTCGGGAACAGGGACGCGAATCCGATTATGACCGGCGCTACGGCTACGGCGAGGGTTACGGTTCTGCGGACCGTGGTTGGTGGGATCGCGCTTCGGATGAAGTCGCGTCGTGGTTCGGCGATGAAGATGCTGCTCGCAGGCGCCGGATGGATCAGCAGCGTGAAGAATATCGCGGGCGTGGTCCAAGAAATTACCGGCGTTCCGATGATCGCATCAAAGAAGACATCAACGATCGATTGAGTGAAGGCTATCTTGATGCGTCTGACATTGAGGTCGCAGTGCAGAGCACTGAAGTGGTTTTGACTGGAACCGTGAACAGCCGGGCTGACAAGCGCAGGGCTGAGGCGGTAGCTGAGTCAGTGACGGGCGTGACGAACGTTGAGAATCGTTTGCGCGTGAAGCAAAGCGATTACGGGCGCTACAGTGGTACGGAGTTGAGTGGAACGACGAGTACGACTGGAACGACGACAGGAACAGCGGGAACGACAGGAACAACCGGCACAAGTACGAGGCGCGCCGGCACCGGCTCATAGTTGGGTATGGGCGGATAATTGATCCGCCTGCCAAAGACAAGTCAACTCTTCGTATGTTCTCTTCTTACCGCTTCTCGTTTTTGCTGCCCAAATCTTGGTTACCAGATGCCGCCCCTACAACTGCGGTTCAACAGGCTCGGCAAACAACGCACGGTGAACGAGTCCCGCAAGCACAGCACCCGCGATCGGGGCCACCCAAAACACCCATAGCTGCGCAAGCGCCCAGCCACCCACAAACAACGCTGGTCCGGTAGAGCGCGCCGGATTCACCGACGTATTTGTCACCGGAATGCTAACGAGATGGATCAGCGTCAACGCCAATCCGATAGCCAGTGGAGCCGCCGCCTGTGGTGCGCGGCGATCGGTTGTTCCGAGAATTATCAACAGGAACATGAAGGTCATCACGACCTCCATTACCAGTGCGGATACCAGGGAGTATTTGCCGGGCGAATGATCCGCAAAACCATTCGACGCAAAACCTGCCGCGACGTTAAACCCGGCGGTGCCACTTGCAATCACGTAGAGGATCGCCGCAGCGAAGATCGCTCCGATCACTTGCGCAACGATGTAGGGCAGGACGCTCTTCCCGGTCACACGACCCGCCGTACATAGCCCTATTGTCACGGCTGGATTGAAGTGGCCGCCGGATATATGTCCGACGGCGTACGCCATCGTCACCACCGTAAGACCAAAAGCAAGACTGACACCGAGCAGTCCGATTCCCACATCAGGAAATGCCGCGGCCAGCACCGCGCTACCACAACCACCAAACACCAACCAGAAAGTACCAAAAAACTCCGCTGCCAAACTCTTCCCCAGAGTCATCGTTACACACTCCTTCCGGCGAGCTCAGACCTCGCGCCTAATGAAATTATGTTTGGGCTGGGCGGCGCGACAATTCTAATCCGAAAGGGCCGAGATTCGTTAGTTTTTCTAGGAGAGATCGTTATCGGGTCGGTCGTCTGGCCGTTTTAGCTCCCGCACGTCACTATCGCTCAGACCATCACCTTCGCTGGCCTTCACTTTGTTCATGACGTAAGTCACACCCAAATATCCAACGATAAACGCGACCACAAGGAACGCGATCATCATCCATGAGGAATCGTTTGCGATACTGAACCTCCTGTCTCCACTTCAATACGATCCGCAAAAGCGACCAGCGCTACTCCGGGACAGTCCGGGCAATCAACGGAGTGGACCAGAAACTGACAGGCGCATCGCGGACAGTATGAGATTGAGTTTCCTTCTCGCTGGGCCGGAGCGAGTAACTCTTCCGGATTTCCGAATGGACCGCCCTGGAGATATTCGAGACACGCTTTCAGTTGTTCGGCGGCGGTCCAGTTAATGGCGCTTCTTGCGTTTTCGTCTACGACTTCATGTTTCAACGGATGCTGTAGATCAAGAACGAAAGCACGGACGAATTGTCGCCCGCGATTTTGGGTCAGGAGTTCTGCGAGCACAACCGGGCTGTAATCCGACAACAAGTTTCGCGTCAGGAGATCAGCCGCACGCATCGACGCGGGCGGACAAACGATCATCTTGACCAGACTCTCGATGCGCTCCGTCTTTTCTTCCGGATAGAACTTTTTGTGCACTCGGAAATAGAGTGTCCCAATCCTGACTGCAAATATGACCATCAAGAGCGCGACCCACAACAGCAGGTAAATGAGTCCGCTGATGCTTACCTGGAGCGGTACCACAAGAAACAGAAACAGGAAAAAGATCCAACTCACGGACTGGATCATTTTGATCGCTTTCCTACCGTCACGTAGCCGAACGGCGGCTTCGTTTACGTCAAACTGTTTCTCGATCCACGACCGTGCCAGTGCTTCACGTTTCGACGACGAGGCTTTGATCATTGCGGAGATCAGCGTCGCGAGATTTCTGGCTTGTCCCGCCGTGGCGCACTTCGTGAATTTTTCTTTATTCACCAGCAGGTACGCGCCGTCGTTGCTTGCCTGCTTTATTTCGGCAAAGGAAAGATAACGTCCGTTCTGATTCGTCGACTTCGATCCCGCGGAGAGTGTTTGCAGGTTGAACGCGCAGATGCCCGACGGTGAGATGGAAATCGGCGACAGGTGTGACAGAAACACTTTGCCTGAGGGCGGTAGTGGATTGAGGAACAGGATGCCGCCGTTCGCGTTGCCGAGCCACTGGTGAGCAAACGCAACCCGTCCGCTGCCACCCAGGCCGGAGATGAAAGCAACTGAATGCCGTTTCATCCAGATCACGCACTCGGAGAGATAGAGCAGGACCAGGAGAATCAGCAGCGTTTGCCCTTCACTGATAAAAGGCATAAGTTCAGGCGACTTGGGAATTAGCCGCCGATTCTCGCGGATGAGGCAGATCAGATCCGCGTCATCCGCGAACATCTGCGGCCAAATTCTTTATGAATCTCGGTTGCGGGAGAAGATTTTCTTAACAAGAGCGGCAACAGCGATGCCCGCGGCGACGAGCGCTTTCCAGATCCACTTGAACGCCCCGCTCTTCACCAGAACCGCGGTTCCACCACCGACGATCAAACCCGTGAGTCCGTACGCCGCAGTCTTATCTCCCGCAC
>JBIOVO010000241.1:0-19100 GCA_044867735.1 Pyrinomonadaceae bacterium
CGCCAGGCCGCTCAGATGGGAATCAAGGTCGTGCGCGTTTGGGCGTTCGGTGAGGGCGGTCCAAACGACGTCAAGCCGATGGCTGACTTTGCCGACTGGCCGCGAAACCACTCATTCCGAATCGCTCCGGGACAGTGGAACGAAGACGCTTTCGTACATCTCGACAGAGTCATCGCCGAGGCAGCGAAGAACAACATTTACGTTCAGTTGTGTTTGACCAACTGGTGGCGCGACACCGGCGGTGTCACGCAGTACTTGCGCTGGGCCGGGATCAACGACGCTGCCGACGACAGTTACAAATTCGGCATCAACAACGAGAAGGCGATTCTCTTTTACTCAAACCCCGAAACACGACGTCTTTATCGCGAGCACGTGGAAAAGCTCGCCACCCGCAGAAACACGATCACCGGCGTGTTTTATCGCGACGATCCCGCGATCTTTGGTTGGGAGTTGATGAATGAAGCCCAGGTGATCACCGGACGCTGGGCCGAGCGACGCGCGTGGTTTGCGGAGATGAGTGCTTATTTGAAATCACTGGATCCAAACCACATGGTCGCGCCGGGCGCGTGGGGTTATCGCTCGTCATCGGAACGTCGGGAATGGCTGGAGGATCATAAGCTTCCCACCATCGACTATTGCGACGTACACAACTACCCGCGCGACGATCACGACAGCTTCGTGGATTCACCGGCAGATTTGAAAGAGTTCATCGACAACCGCGCCGCGGCAGCTTTCTCAATCAGGAAGCCACTTGTGTTGGGTGAGTTTGGCATGGGTGTGGAAGGGCACAACGGCGCTTCACAAGTTGAATGGTACAAGGCGTTCTTCGATGGTAATGCACGCGCCGGAGCAGGAGGCGCGATGTTCTGGATTCTGACGCCCGATCCGAAGCGCGGTTACGGTGTGACTTATGCGACGCCACGCGACCAGACGTTATTGCATGAAGTCTCACGCGCGTCGCAAATGTTTGGCGCACTGCAATCGGCGGAGTTGCCGTCGCACTTGCTTGATCCGGCGCAGCACCTGATTCCAAGACAGTTCACATGGACGCGTGCCGAGAACGACGAAGCAACGTTGCCGAAGATCACTGTCAGAGACGACAAGTCGATTCTCTATCAGTTCAAACCGCAGATGGCCAGTGCGGAACGCTTTGAAAAGATCGGTGAAGGGCCGGGGTACATCTGGGGATTCGGGTCCGGTTATCTCGAATACACGGTCCCTGAGCGAGCCGATCGTCGAAGGGTGAGCGAGATCATCGTGCGTGCTCACATTCAACCGGTGTTGCCGATCGACGCGCCGGAGGGTTTCGTCAAGACGCGCGTCACGTTGTTCGTCGATGGCTGGAATGGCGGCTCGCGATTGATTCCCGTTGCGGCGAATGGGCAGACACTCATTCAGGAATGGCGTTTGACTGGCAGGCTCTTGCGCCTGCGTGCAATGCGCGGCGTGCCTTTGAAGATTCGTTTCACAGTGACGCCGGAATCTGACTGGCTCTACGGCGTCAACGTCTCAAACTGGCCCGAAGGATACGATTCAAAGGACGCAAAACCGGTCGAGGTCGAGCTACGGCATTGATCCGATTCTATCTGTGAAGATCTGTGTTTAGTTCGTAGATCCTGGCGGAAGGTGTCTCGCCAAGTTTAAGTTCAACCACGGGCGTGGCCTGGTCGCGGAGGGTGGAGATGATGGCGTCATTGCTGAAGTAACGGCGACCGCGCGCAATGATGATGAAGTCTCCCGCCGAGAGTTGTCGTACCGTTTCCGGATCGGATAACGAAACGCCGACAAGATCGGTGCGTTGTGCGAGGTTCGCGTAATAAGAAGCTAACAACGGACTCTCGCTGGCGACACGCGCGCCGGGTCGAGCGCGCCGAGCGATCTCATTCATCGCATCGCGCATGCTCGCGTCGTAGAACTCGTCGTGCGGAAAGTAGTAGCCAGCCCATTCGCTCCCACCGCCAAGCGAATTAGTAAACAAACGAAAGTGCGGCGCAGCTTGAACCGAACTGATCACTGATCCGGCGATAACCAGCACTGCAAGCGCTGCCGGCGCGTAATGTTTCAAACCATCGCCCGGGATTCGATTGGCCAGCCAACGCCCGACCCATTGAATGCCCAACGCGCTCGTGATCAGCACTGCTGGAAGTATAGTCGTGTAATAACGGGTGAACTTGCCGCCTGGAAAAAAGAAGGCGACGACCCAGAGCATGAACCAGAATAGAAGGAAGTAACGACCGTCGCCCAGCTTGCGTCGAAACAGCAACGGCAACCCGGCGACAAATCCAAACACGGTTAACAACGGCAGCTTCACCGCCGTGAAGACTAAATAGAAGTAAACCGGGATGCCGCTGAGCCAATCGGAAAAGCGCTGCGTGTAGAGCTTGTTCATGAACTCATAGCCATCATGGCTGACGCGGTTGCCTCCGGCGAAGATTCCCATCTGTCGCCACGTCTCGGGAAGCAGGACCGTTGGACTCAGGATCAAAAACACGAGACCGATGATCGCAAACAAAGTCAGAATGCGTTTTTTCCCCAGGCGCCAGCGCGTTTCCGGAAGCCTCTGAAACATCCAGTAATAACACATGCTGATCGCGAACAAGTGTGGCACGTACTTCGACGCCACCATCGCGCCGTACGAAGCAGCCGTGGCCCAGTAGTACTTATTCGGATTCTGATCGGTGCTTTCCGCGACACGCTGTCCGCGCAGCCAAAACACGTTCGCGAGCAGGAAGAAGAAGAGTAAAAACGAATCTTCCTTGGCCACGCGATTGAAGCCGATGCCGGATGGATCGAAGGCCCACAACGCGCCGGCTATCAGCGCGACCTCCACGCCAAAGAGTTCGGCAGCAATGAGAAAGATGAGAACAGTGCTGAGCGCTCCGAAGATTGCGCCGGGCAATCGCAGCGCCGTTTCGGGAGCGATTCGGTGCTCGGGAAAGGCATTGTTCCATTTTTCAGCGAGGATAATGGAAGCGCCTTGAAACGCTTTCATCAGCATCGGGTGCTCACCGTTGGCGCCTGTCAGTCCGTTGGCACGATAATCGGCAACTGCGTTGAGCTTGTTTAGTTCGTCTTCGCTGAGTCCTTCGGCGCTCAAGCCGGTAACGCGAAATCCGAAACCAGCGACGACGAGAATGATGAGAGCGGTAAAGACGAGGGTTCGACTGTTGGTTAAGAGACCACGGCCGGCAAAGAGGTCAGGTCTCAAACCGGCAGTAATGATAGTTTCAGCTCTTGCGGACAAACTCGTTCCTTTCAACAAAACGCGAAAGGGTATCGAAAATTTGCGCGAAGTGTCAAAAGCCAGAAAAGCAGTCTCACGCAAAGAGGCAAAGGCGCAAAGACCGCAAAGGAAGACCTGCGGCGCCGGAGGTCCTCCTTTGCGGTCTTTGCGCCTTTGCGTGAGACTCTGTTAAACATTACTGCGCTCCGATGGCCCAACACTCTCCAGAACCGCAACTAGCCCGTCGCCTCGGTTTGTTTGACGCCACGATGATCGTCATGGGTGGCATCATCGGCTCAGGAATTTTCATGAACCCGTCGGTTGTAGCCCAGCAGGTTCATACTCCCTTCCTGATCCTCAGCGCGTGGGTTATCGGCGGTCTGTTTGCCCTGGCAGCGGCTTTTATCTGGGCGGAACTGGCTTCACTGCGGCCGGACGTCGGCGGCCAATATGCATACTTGCGCGAGGCGTTTCATCCCGGCGTGGCTTTCCTCTACGGCTGGGTCCTGCTGCTCGTAATTCAAACCGGCGGCATGGCTGCCGTTGCTGTTACTTTCGCGCGTTACTTTGTCGAACTAACCAACGTTCCGATCCAGCATTCATACTTTGCCGCTATCGTCCTCGCGCTGCTGACGATCATCAATTGCTTCGGCGTGCGCGCCGGCAGCACCGTCCAAAGCATTCTGATGGTGCTGAAGATCGTGGCTATCGCAGCGCTCGTGATCTGCGGGTTCGCCTTTGCCCAAAAGAGCACCATGCAATCGGAGTTGTTGGACCGCCCACCGTCACTGGATTTACTGACAGTGTTTGGCGCCGCAATGGTTCCCGTGATCTTTTCCTACGGCGGCTGGCAAACAGCAACGTTTCTCGCCGGCGAGATTAAAGAGCCGCGCAGAAATCTGCCGCGCGGATTGATCTTTGGCGTCATTGGAGTTGTATTGCTCTACGTGGCCGCAAACGTGGTTTACATAACAGTACTCGGACCATCGGGCCTCGCCGCATCTTCGGCGCCCGCGTCAGACGTGATGCGACGTGCGCTCGGAGATTTCGGCGCACGCGCGATCGCGACCGGCATCGCCATCTCAACCGCGGGGTTTCTCAGTCAAAGCATGCTCACTGCGCCGCGAGTCTACTTCGCGATGGCCCAGGACGGACTGTTCTTCAAACAAGTCGGCACTGTCCATCCACGTACGCGCGCGCCGATCGTCGCCATCGCGCTTCAGGGCGTCCTCGCGATCATCATTGCGCTCCGTGGAACGTACGAACATATTCTCAACTACGTCGTCTCCATTGACATGATCTTCTTCGGTTTGACTGCGTGCTGTGTTTTCATCTTGCGCAGGCGGCAAGCGGGTGACGCGGGCGCAGGCATCACGAGAGTTCCGGGACATCCGTTCACGACGATAATCTTCATCGCGATCTGTGCTTTGGTTGTTTTCAACACGGTCTATCGTTATCCGGACAATACTTTGATCGGGATCGCAATCCTGATCGCAGGCTTACCTGCTTACTTGTTCTGGCGTTGGAGGAACCGGGAATGACGGCGGCTCGTGTGGTTATGGGTTCGGCTTACATGAACTGGGCCTAGACCAGTTCGATCGCGAAGTTCAACCTCGCGACGAGCGGTTTGGGCAATCTCAAACTGCGTGAGCTTCGCGTCTCGCTCGACGATCTCGAGATCACCGACGGTGGTTACGGTTACGAACCTTTGCTGCGTGCGATTGGGACACGTTATCGCGTCGGAACCGATTCGATCGTGACTGCCGCCGGAACAACGTTCGCCAACCACCTGGCGGCAGCTGCGTTGATCAAACCCGGCGACGAAGTATTGGTCGAACAGCCTGCGTATGAGCCGATGCTCGCTGCCATTCGTTATCTCGGCGCGGACGTGAAATGCTTTCCGCGTAGTTTCGAACACGGATTCCAGATCCTGCCGGAACAACTTGAACCGCTCGTCACCGGGAACACGCGTCTTATCGTCATCACTAATCTTCACAACCCAAGCGGCGTCTTAGTTGACGATGCGTCGCTGAAGAGGATCGGGGAGATTGCGCGCGGAGTGGGTGCGCGAGTGCTGGTTGACGAGGTTTACATCGAAATGCTTTTCGAGGAATCACCGCGAACGTCGTTTCATCTGGGTAACGAGTTTGTCGTCACGAGTAGTTTGACGAAAGCGTTTGGACTTAGCGGTCTGCGCTGTGGCTGGATTTTTGCCGAACCCGAACTCGCCAGACGCATGTGGCTGCTGAACGACCTCTTTGCGGCGACACCGGTTCACTCTGGTGAACGACTGAGCGTCGTTGCTTTTGAGCAGCTTGCCGAGATCGGTGCACGCGCGCAGGAGTTGCTGGATCGAAACCGTCGCTTGCTGAATGAGTTTCTGGATACGCGTGAGGATCTCGAGACGGTCAGGGCGCAGTTTGGAACAGTGATGTTTCCGCGTGTGCGTCGTGGAAGTTCGGATGAGCTTTGTAGACTGCTGCGCGAGAAATATGAGACGTCAGTCGTGCCAGGAAGGTTTTTTGAGGCGCCGGAGCATTTTCGCGTAGGGATTGCGGGAGATACGGAGACGCTTGAGAAGGGGCTGGAGCGCATCGGCCAAGCACTAGATGAGCTTTGATGTTTGTTCTTTTAAGAAGCCAGATAGAACCAAGGGCCAAGTACAAAGAACAAAGCTCCAGGTACTAGTTCCTATTCTTCAGCTGCTCGACAATCAACCAGTCGCGCACCTGCTCCGCTGCCTCGATGCCGACGGCCTCCGTCGTGATCCGGATCGGAATTCCGTTGGGCCAGTTGTCCTTCTTCAACATCGGACCGCCGACCGCTTTATAGTAAACGCTGCCCTCAAACTGCTTCTTTCCCGTCTTCGGTTCAAAAACGAAAATGCGCACGTCGAGGTCGGGCGAGTTTAAAAAGATCGTGCCGTTCTGAAACTCGTCAACGTCAAACTGTAGCAACACGACGATTGACTCGGTCTCGCTCTTCGCGCGTTTGACCGCGGCGTCACGTTTGATCTCTCCCTCCGATACGGCGGTGACGTTTTTGAATTCACTCAGCCGATGCAGAAAGTTCTCGAAAATCGCGTCTTCACTAAGCAGGTGTTTTGAACTGACCTCTTTCGCAACCAGCAAAGAGACCTTCTGCTTTAATTCTCGGTTTTTTGGAGTGACTTCAGGATCGACTTGCGGCACAACCGGCGGTTGCACCGGCTTCGGAGCGCGCCGGCCGGACTGCCCGACGGTCTGGGTCGCAAGCAACAGGAGTAAACTCGAGGCCGCAAAAATGCCCTTTTTGCGACGTTTTCGCCGAAAGCCGGGGAGCATTCTCATGCGATTTTCTCCAGGTCGTGACCTTAGAAGCCCGCTTAGTCTACAGGGTTGCAACAGAGCTGTCTAAGAGTTGGGGAGACCGGTTCGATCAGGTAAATCTGCACCGCCGCGTTCTTTCGCAACTGCTCTGCGTAGGCCAGAACCAGCTTTCGCTCTTCCTGTGCGATCAGGTATCGCATGATTTGCTCCTCGAGCTCATCGAAGTCGCCTGGCGCCGTCTTTTTGTTCGCGTTGTAGTAGGCGCGCGCCTGCGCTTCGGTGACGATCGGAACGCGGGCTTTTACATTCTGGTTGATGAGAGACTGCGGGCTCATGCCCAGGCGCTTAGCCTCCTGGTCCAGAAGCATGTCGTTTATCTTCAGATCGACATCGTGCTTGCGAAATGCATAAACCTGCTGTTGCACTTTAAAGATCAGCGGCAGAAGACTTTGCTCGACGTCCCGCGAAGTGATGTTGACGCCGTTGACGGTCGCGAACACGCGTTCGAGGTCCGCTTCGTTTGCTGGTGGCGTCACCGCGAGTTCTGAGATAGTAATTTGCGCACCATCGAGCAGCGTCTTGGCAAACTCATTGGCCCGGGTAAGCTCCCGTTCAGCCTTCATGGTGGCGAAAATCTCGTTCTTAACCTCTTTGAAGTCCTGTGGTATTCGCTTCTTGTTACGGTGATAAAAGTCCTTGATTTCATCGTCGGTCGGCGGCGTAACTTTATCGGCGATTTCAAGCTGGAGAAGTTTTTCCCGAGTTATGCCACGACGCTTCGCTTCGCCATCGACGAGCATCCTGTCGATCTGCAACCTGACTTCCTGATTGCGTGCGTTGATCACCGTCTCCTGCGCGAGACTTATCTGTGTGCGGGTGTCGATGCTGAGATCTTGTTGCGTGATCTTGATGCCGTTGACGACGGCGAGCGTGTTGATGTGCGGTCTGGTTTCACAGCCGCAGTCTCTGGTTTGGGCAGAAGAGATTACACATCCACAGATTACGCAGATTACCCAAATCGAAAATAGTCTGTGTAATCTGTGGTTAAAGATTTTCACTGCTTTTGAAGCACGCGAATGGCGTCGCGTGCGTAGTAAGTCAGAATAATGTCGGCGCCGGCGCGTTTGATGCTCGTCAGCGTTTCCATCATGACGCGCTCCTCGTCGATCCAGCCTTTCTGGGCCGCAGCCTTGATCAACGCATACTCGCCTGACACGTGATACGCAGCGAGCGGAACCTTAAATCGATCGCGAACCATCTTCAGCACGTCGAGATAAACTGTCGCCGGCTTCACCATCAGAATATCTGCGCCTTCTTCGTAGTCGAGCTCTGCTTCGTGCATCGCTTCGCGCGCGTTCGGCGGATCCATCTGGTAAGCACGGCGATCGCCAAACTCGGGCGCGCTCTGCGCCGCCTCGCGAAATGGGCCATAAAAGCCTGACGCATACTTCACCGCATACGACATGATCGCCGTGTTATCGAAACCTTCCGCGTCGAGCGCTTCGCGAATCGCTCGGACCTGTCCGTCCATCATTGCCGAAGGCGCAACCAGGTCGGCGCCCGCAGCAGCCTGACTCACAGCGGTACGAGCCAGTAATTCGAGTGACTCGTCGTTGATGACTTCTCGTCCACGAACGACGCCGCAGTGGCCGTGCGACGTATACTCGCACAGGCAAGTGTCGGCCATGATGATCATTTCCGGCGACGACTGCCGCACGGCACGAATCGCGCGCTGGACGATTCCGTCCTCGGCATACGCGCCGGATGCAACTTCGTCCTTTGCCTCGGGTAGACCAAACAAGATGATGCTGCGGACTCCGAGCTCGTACGCTGCAGCAACCTCTTTCTGAGTTTCATCGATCGAGAGGTTGTAGACGCCCGGCATCGAAGAGATTTCACGCCGCACACCCGTGCCGGGACAGACGAACAGCGGCAACACAAAATTCTCGGGCGCGAGTCGCGTCTCACGCACGAGGGAGCGGATCGCGTCAGTCTTACGAAGTCGGCGGGGACGATGAATCATTTCTTTACTACCAACGGTGATACGCGGGATGGCCGGGTTTGACGGCTACGAAGGTCCCGCGGCAAGTCGCACAGACTTTATCGTGCGCAATCAGCTCGCCCTCGACGATCGCGCGATCGTCAGTTGATTCCACCACGCGTGCGACCAGCTTTATCGGGCGATCAGTCGGCGTGGGACGAAGGAGTTTGATGCTGTATTCAGCGGTGACCGTGCACGGTGGCTTATCGGCGCCGGTCTTTTGCATGAGATGCCAGGCGGCAGTCCAGTTGCAGTGGCAATCCAGCAACGTGCCGGTGATGCCGCCACTCAACATCCCCTCGAAAGCCTCATACTCCTTGCTCGGTTGCCAATCCGCCACCACCTCATCGCCATCTGCAAAACTGCGGACGTGCAAACCTTTCGGATTCGCCGGACCACAACCGAAACAGGCGAGGTTAGGGGCGTACGTTTCCTGAATACTCTTCAAATCCGTATTCATCCGTGTGAATCCGTGTTTCGCAACTCGCGCCTCAACTTGAACCTTTGAATTTTGCCCGTCGCCGTGTAAGGCAATTCACC
Source organism: Pyrinomonadaceae bacterium (assembly GCA_044867735.1). Lineage (GTDB taxonomy): Bacteria > Acidobacteriota > Blastocatellia > Pyrinomonadales > Pyrinomonadaceae > PSRF01. The sequence continues at coordinate 9,113 of JBIOVO010000241.1, forward strand.
TACAAACACATACTTGCGCGGTTGTTTGAACCGCGGCAGCGATGCGGCAGCCGCCGCGCGCAACTCCTCCTCCAGTTGAGCTGAATCGAATTCTACATCCTGCTTCACGACAAACGCACACGCGCAGGGAAGTCGATCGGAGTCAAAATCTTCAACGACGGCTGCACGCGCCACGCCATCATGCCGCAACAACACGCCTTCAACCTCCACCGGAGACACCCATTGGCCGCTCGACTTGAAACAGTCGTCACTGCGACCCATGTGAAACCAGTAACCATCACCATCCTGGCGATAGAGATCGCCCGTGCGAACCCAGCCGTCGACAAACGTGCGGGCAGTGGCGTCAGGTCGCTCCCAGTAGCAAAGCGCCGCGCTATCGCCCTTGATCCACAGATTTCCTTCCGCACCGGCGGGCGTCGCCTCTCCCTGTTCGTCGAGCAGGCGCGCTTCGTAGCCGTTGAGAAGCTTGCCGCTGCTGCCGTATTTCACTTCGCCTTCATGATTCGACATGAACATATGCAACATCTCAGTCGAACCAATGCCGTCAAGCAATTGCACGCCGAACTCTTTCTCCCACTCCTCACCGAGATGAGCCGGCAGCGCCTCGCCGGCCGACACACACAAACGCAGACTCGAACAGTCGAGCTTCTTGCCGCTCCGATGATGTTCGAGCAGCAGGTTGTAGACCACCGGCACGCCGAAAAAGATCGTGGGCCGGTGTTCGTTGAAAATCCCGCTGATGATGTCGGGAGAAGGTTTCTCGCAACAGAGGATGGTCGAAGCGCCGTTTAGCAGCGGGAACGAGAAACTGTTTCCGAGGCCATAGGCAAAGGGCAGACGTGAAGATGAGAAGACGCGGTCCTGTGGTGTCAGTTGCAAGACTTCACGACAGAACGTCTCTTTTGTGTAGAAGATGTCTGACTGGCGGTGCACGGCGCCTTTCGGTTCGCCCGTGCTGCCTGAGGTGTAGAGGATGAATGCGGGATCATTTGGACCCGGATCGGGGAAGCCGGCGTCTATCTCGGTGGCCTTACTGAGCAGATGCTTCAAAGGGTTGAGCGTTACTGGCGGATTTCTCAGGCGCTCATCGGTAACTGAAAAGTGGTCCACAGTCGTATCGTCGCCTTCGTATGGCGGCGATTTCCGCTCTACGAGCACGATGTTTCTAAGATCCTGCAATTTTTCAGGAGCATGTGTCAGCAGAGTATTGCAGATGTCGTCTTCCATTAGCGCCAGGCACGCCCCGGAGTTGTGAAGTATTGAACATTGTTCATCAGCTTTCAGCGCCATGTTGATGGGAACGGCGATTGCCCCAAGCGAGCATGTGGCGATGAACGCTTCAACAAACTCGGGTGAGTCATGCAGCAGCAGCGCAACGCGGTCGCCACGTCTGATGTTTAGCAATCGGAGCATCCCGGCCATCTTCAGAGTCCCGGCACGAAGTTCGTGATACGTGATCTCGCGGCTGTTAGAATGGACAGCAGCCGACGAGGGCTCATGGGTGAAGATTGCTTCGAAGAGATTCATTTGTTTCGGTTGCGTTTACATGCGGCTCCTACGGAGCCGAACGAAGATGACACATGGTCTATAAACATATCGCTCCTCCGGAGCGAAGACAATTGCTCCGCGGAGTGAAGATAATTGCTCCTCCGGAGCGAAGACAATTGCTCCGTGGAGTGAAGATAATGGCTCCTCCGGAGCGAAGACAATTGCTCCGTAGGAGCAAGATGTTTATAGCAGTCTAACGCAACATCTATTGCGCTCCGTAGGAGCGCCATGTTTCTGATGGAGTGATGTCATGGATGTCCTCATCCTGGCACTTTTCATTTTCATTTCCGTGATCGTGATCGTCACGGTCGCCGGGCACCTGATGTGGCTTGGCGCGCGCGGAATCTTCCAATGGTTTTTTGAACCCGAGGTCGAGCCTGAACCTCCACCACGCCCTCAATACGATCCTGTTTCAAATCAACTTCGCGATCTCGAAATCACCGAGAAACAGATCGTCATCTTTTATCGCGAAGGCAAACTCATCGATGAAACTTACGAGCAGATACTGAGGCAAATCCGAGCGGAACGAGCGAACCTCGCGAGTCCCTACGGTGCGCCTGCACCCGAAAGACCGCAACCAGAGCCACGGAGACCAGGATCAGTTCTCGCAATCGAGTCTGCTGCTCCGCCGCCGCCGGAGCCGCCACCATCGGTCGTCACGCCCTCGCTCACCGCAACCGACGACGAAATCGTCATCGAACCGGCTCCATCATTCATCTATCGGGACCAGCCGGAGCCAGAACCCGAACCGATACCGGAACCCGAGCCGCAACCGCGGTACGAACCGCCCCCGCCAACACCGAGACGCCCGTTTTCAGAAGTCCTCAATTCCTTCATGGAACAGAGCAACATCCGTTGGGGCGAGATCATCGGCGGCCTGCTGATCATTGGTTGTTCAACTGCACTCGTCGTCAGTTTATGGGCACAGATCTCTCAAATCCCGGTGCTCAAGTTTTTGATCTTTACGACAGTCACGGCGGTTCTTTTCGGCATCGGACTCTATACCGATCACCGTTGGAAACTTCCCACGACGAGTCGCGGCATATTGACCATTGCGACGCTCCTCGTGCCGTTGAACTTTCTCGCGATTGCGGCAGTTTCAGCGAGTAACACTTCCGGCCCGCTTGTAATCGGCAGCGAACTGGCAGCGCCCGCGATCTTTCTGTGTCTGGTCTATTTTGCCGGCCGCATCATCACTCCCGGTTGCGCGCATATTCTCTCAGCCGGTGTACTTGGTTCTTCGATCGGCCAACTGCTCGTCCGGCACCTCGCTTCAACAGACTACTCGCCGGCTCTGCTGCTTTTTCTCGGCGCGTTTCCGGTTCTTTTTTATGTCGTTACGGTCGGACTCGCATTGCGCGTTGTGCTGCACGATCGCCAAATCGACGAAAGCGAGACCACCACGGTCTTCACCATCATCGGCGCGATGAGTTTCGCCGCGCTGCTGCCGTTCGGTTTGTTGCTTTACAAGTCGGGGCCGATGAGCCTGTCGATGATGTACCTCGCTCCGATCCTGACTCTCTGGGGCTTGCCGTTGGTTGCCACCGGCACCATCCTGTGGCGGCGAATCTCGAACAAGGAACTGGTTGCCTCGAGGACCACCGGCACAGCGCTCGGCATTCTCGGCGTGATGATCGCGCTGGCGGGAATGATCCTCGCCTGGCCCAACCCGTCGAGCATCGTTCCGGCAGCGTTACTCAACTTCGCGCTCTTCAGCGTGCTGGCCATCACGCTGCGAGTGCCGGCGGCACACTTGTTGGCGACGATCTGTTTCGCGCTGGCTTTCCTGGTTACGTTCCACGTCTTCGCCGGCAACATTCCGTGGGTGAACCTCAGAGTCATGTCTCTGCTGGACGTGAGTCTTTCCGTTAGCAGCGGTCAGGCGCTCGCCGGTGTCTTTGCGATTTTCCTCGCAGCTTCCGAATGGCTGACGCGTCAGCAAAGGAACCGCGATAGCTTCTACTATGTTGTCGCCGCGTGTTGCGTCGCGATTGTGAGCCTTGCACTCGCATCTTTCTTCGGAGTTTTGTCGCTCGAGTATCACGCGCTTTGGATTGTCTATGCGCTGTACTCTGCCGGCGCGTTTTGGATCGCGTGGCGACACCGGTTGGCGCCCTTCACCTGGATCGGGTCCGGCCTGCTGTTGTTTTCGCTCGCGCATGGCTTCGGACAATCGCTCGCGTTTTCATTCCCGTGGCAGACCGCGCTCTTTGCTCACGCAACCATCTGCGCTGTCGGAGCGATTATCGCGTCGCGTTACTCGCGCCGCGACGTGTTTACGCAACCACTTAACTACAGCGCCTTGATCTCGATCGTTCTCGGCGTCGTCAGTCTTTTTCAAGCCAACACCTGGGAAGTTACGTGGATGCAGGCGCAACGCGTCTACTGGATCGCCGGCATCCTGCTGTTGTTGCTCTGGCTGAATCGACGGCGGCTGATCTTCAACGCGTTTCAGGTCGCACTTGTCTGCGCACTCGTGTTGACGGTGAAGGCCGCGTTGCAGGAGTTTGACTGGTATTCATACCTGCCGCTCGCGTTTCTCCGTCCGGCCGCATTGCAGATTCAGGGAACGGTGCTCGCCCTGTTCTGTCTCATGTGGCTGGCATTTCGTTTTTTGGTGAAACGAGCGTTGCCGAGGCAGGCCGACGCACCGGAAAATTGGCTCGCAGCGTCGTGGCGACTACTCGACACTCGCTTCTCCATCGATCGGATCATCACCTGGGCGCTGCTCGGTGCGTTCCTGCTGCTCGCGATCTACGGATCTCTGACCGGCATCACGCGTGAGCTTGCGGCGTTAGGCAGTGCGTATGAAGGTTTCAATGTTGCCGGATTTCCGCACGACGAAGCATTCGGAACGGGCGCGTGGATCGTGCTTGGTCTGTTGCTACTGATCATGCTCGCGAACTACTGGGATCGCCGCCACGGCAAATACCTGCTTGGCGCTCTCGCGGCGCTCACGGCAACAGTTTCGCTGCTTGCCGGGTTGTTCGAGAATCAACTCGCAACCGCGACCGCATGGCGTTTCCTGGCGGCGATCTTTTTCCTCGGCGCGTCTCTCGTGCTCTGGTATCGAAGCGCGATCTCGCAACGTCTCAGAACTTTTGGCTGGCCCGATCTGGATGGCGACCCGAAAGCGTTCAAGGAACGCGCGGTTCAGCTTCTGATCGCACTGGCGGTCGTGCCGTTGATCTTCCTGACACTGTTTCCTGCGGTGCGAGCGATCTACTACTTGCCGGTGCTGAGTCCAACCAGCGGGATCTTTTCGTGGTTCGGCGACGATGTTTCCTACGGTTTGCCACTCGTGCTCACTGCGTTAGTGATGATCGGTTATGCAGTGCGGGAGCGTTTAATCAACTTTGCCTTTTATGCAGGCGTTCTTTTTAACACGACGGTCACCCTCGCGTTCCTGCTCGCGGTCGTTACGTCGAACGGGTTGATGGACCGCGTCGTATTAGTGCGGCTGGCGCAACTGAACGCGATGACGTGCGCGGTTTACCTGTTGACGTGGCTGGTTACTCGGCCGCGCTGGCAGGCTGGACTCAATCAAAGCGACACACGGCTCGCCGACTTCCTGGTGCAGTTGCAGTTGGGAGTTCTTGTAACTCTGAACGTGATCCTATTCGCGCCAGTAGTCGTCAACCTGATTGTGTCGCCGCAGAGTATCGGCATCGGCACAGTTGCCGCTGGAAGTCCTCTTGGTTGGCTGGCGTTTCTGACAACTGTGGCGGCGGTGGTCTGGTTTGGCTTCGGACGCAGAACGAAAGTCTCGGCTGACGCGCTGGCGGCATTGCTCCTGGGCACGAGTTGTTTGGTTGCTTTCAGCCTTTCGAGTTTTGATGGCTGGGTTGCGCTGCACTGGTTGACGATCTGCACGGTTGCCGCTGCGTTGTTGATGCTGATGGCGTCCGAGTTTACCGGCAAGACCCTGGCCATGCTCAGACATCAGAAATGGCGATCACACGCGCAAAGATGTGCTGCAATTATTGGCGGCATCGCTGTGTTCTTAAGTCTGCGTGCGTTGCAGGATGGGGAGCCCCGGCATTGGTGGACCATCGGGCCTTTGCTGGCGATCACCGCGCTTGCGGCAGCGTTGAATTGGAAAACACTACGCCAGCGTTACATTTATGCTGCCGGCGTGATGTTCAATCTCGCAGTTTCGATCTGGTGGATCTTCTCTCCGAACAACAAGCCTTTTAGCTTCGATCTCTTCCAGGTCAATCTAATCGCCGGTTCTTTCGCCTGCATCGGGTTGCTTTGGCTGGAACTTCGAGCGCGAAAACTGCGGCAGACTGGGCACCGGTTCGAAGCTTTCGCTTTCCACAACGTAGCAGCGCCTTTTGCGCTCGTTCTTTTGAGCGTGATGGTCGTCATGGATTCAGTCCTCCGGACAGAGTTGTTCCGTTTGGTCGCTACACCACTGCTGATGTGGACGGCACTCTTTTCCGTTCTGGTGCTCATGACGGCTTGTTTGTGGGACGTAAAGGCAAAGTACGCTGTCGCGGGTCTGTACTTTCTGGGTTTGCTTGCTGGTGGGTTCGCACTCGCGCGATTGGAGTTGAGCGACACAAGTTATATCTGGTCCCTCTCTATTCTGCTGGCGGCTTACACGCTTTTCGTAGCGCTTCTCTGGCACTGGCGTGAACGATTGATCGAATTCGCCGCACAGTTTGGCATTCCGCGGCGCATCGATGCCGACGTTACCAACCTCAGGTGGCTTTCCGTGTTTACCGTGATTGCGGTGGCAGTGGTTCTCTCGATCGCTTACTTGATCAATCTCACCTTCGTTGACTTCGGCTTGCGTGCATCAGCCGCCCTCGGAGTCGCGGTCCAGTTTCTGACACTTGGTTTACTGGCTGAACGGGATGAGCGTTGGCGTCCCCCCGCGATAGCCGTGCTCATCATCGGTGCGATTCTTTTTGGCTGGTCATGGTTGACGCCTGGAGTGGACGCGACGTGGCTAAATCGCAGCGTGATCCTGATGGTCGAGTCGTTTGGTCTGATCGCGCTTTACGGTTTGCTGCTCGACAAAGTAAATGCTCGCTGGCCGCAATGGGTCAGTTCGGCAAAGGCTTGCGTGCCGTTGCTGGTCGGCGCCGGAGCGCTGGCGTTGTTCTTCTGTTTGGGCACTGAGGTCTCGTATCAAATCAACTTCGGCGCGGTAAACATCCATCCGGTTTCGCTCGCTACGATTGGGCTCACACTCGTCGCAGCGGTCGTGATCTGCGTGCTGTTCGCCTTGTCACCAACTCACGATCCGCTGAGCCTGTCTGAGCGTCAGCGGACCAGATACGTGTACGTCGCTGAAGTGCTGCTGGTGCTGTTGTTCGTGCACATTCGCCTGACGCTGCCGTGGTTGTTCACCGGTTTCCTCGAACGCTACTGGCCTTTGGTCGTGATGGTTGTTGCTTACTTCGGCGTGGTTGCGAGCGAGGCTTTGAGACGGCACAAGTTGTTTGTTCTCGCTCATCCGCTCGAACGAACGGGAGCGTTTATTCCGCTCCTGCCGGTGATTGGATTCTGGCTGGCTTCGTCGGAAGTCGACTTCTCGTTGCTGCCGTTCGTCGTCGGAGGTTTGTACGGACTGCTGTCGATTCTGCGACGCTCGTTTTTGTTTGGCATTCTGGCAGGAATCGCCGGCAATGCCGGACTGTGGTACGCGTTCAATCGCACCGCCGATTACGGATTCCTACAGCATCCGCAGTTGTGGCTGATTCCCGTTGCCGTCTCGGTGCTCGTCGCCGCCTACCTGAACGAAGACAGGATGACGGAGGATCAGATGACCAGCGTCAGGTATCTGTCGCTGGTTACGATCTACGTTTCGTCAACGGCCGATATCTTCATCAACGGCGCCGCAAACTCTCCGTGGCTGCCTTTGATCCTGGGAACGCTGTCGCTCGCGGGTGTGTTTGCGGGAATCGTCTTTCGCATCCGCGGATTGCTGTTGTTGGGATCGATCTTCCTCTTGTTATCGATCATCACGATGATCTGGTACGCCTCGGTGAACCTTGGCTGGACGTGGTTGTGGTACGTCGCCGGAATCGTCACTGGAGCGACGATCATCTTCATGTTCGCGTTGTTTGAGAAGAAGCGAGGCGAGGTGCTGCGTGTCGTTGAAGGGTTGAAGGAATGGGATCGTTAGTGCTTTAGTATTGCGAGAAAAGGAGACCGCATCGGATGACACGCATCGCCGCAACGCTCGCTTTGGCTGTTTTGCTAACTGGAATGGGGTTTGGGATCAAGGAATACGATTCGTTTCATGACCTTTTGCACCCGCTCGAACATGAAGCCTTGCCAAAAGGCGACTTCGCGAGGATCCGCTCAGACGCAAAAGAGCTATCGAAGCGTGGTGATGCAATCGTGAAGTTGGGTGTGCCAAAGGCGATAAAAGCGGAAAAGGCGGAGGAGTTTAAGAAGCACTTGAACGACTTCGCGGCCGCACTCACAAAATTCAGCTCCGATGCCGAATCAGGCACCGACGCCGACCTCAAGACTTCGTTTAGCGCCGTTCACGATCTCTTCGAAGAGCTCGCACATTCAATACCACGAAAATGAACCACGGATTGTCACGGATGAAAACGGATTAATCCGTATCCATCCGTGAAATCCGTGGTTAACTTACTTCTCGTCGAGGTTACTTCTCATCGAACTTGCGGCCCGCGTTCAGGTTGTCCCAATTCATGATCGCGTTGAACACGAGGAAGTAGCTACCTTTCGTTTGACCGCGCCAGAATGGATTCGTCGAAAACAGCAGCACGTGTCCGTTGCCTGACGGCACATCGATGATTGCGGCGCGCTGTGCGATCTCATCGCCGCCATCCAGTAATCCCGAAACAAACAACTCGCGGCTGTCTGCGTAACGCAGCACCACGCGCGGCCGCTGGTTCGGTGGAATCAATCCGATCGCGTTGCGGCGCTGCTCGTCAGAAACCGGCGGCGCTTCCCATGGTTCAACTCTCGCCGGCGGATCTGGAATCTCTGCGGGCGGACGTCCCTGCGGAGTGTCTGGATCGTCGGGCGTGCCACGTCCGGTGGCCCGCTGTTGCGGTCGCTGGCGCCCACCGACACCGTTATGGATGTTGAAAATGGGACCGTTCGAACAGTACATCGGCAACATGTCGCCATAGCCGTAAGCAATCGGACTCGCAGCATCAACCGCTTTGGTACGAAGTATCGCTCCGACCGCTCGCAGGCGCGGTGAACGATTGACGTTGACGCCTTGCGTGAACCCGAAGTTCACCGCGAAGTCGGACGTGTCATCGACGGTAATAAACAGCCCCCCATCTTTCACAAACTTTTGCAGGTTCTGCAAACCACTCCAACCGAGCCCCGGTCGCATGTCGTCAGTCTCATCGATGCCGCCGAGGTTTGGCGTGAGCTGTGTTTTCTTCCACGGCAGTGGATTGCCATACATCGGCAGACCGCTGATGATCGCTTGAGCGCCACGGCCGACAGGAGCAAACAGAATGACGTCGTACTTGCTCTTGAGGTTCGGCTCGCGCGAAACGTCCTGCGTGCTGATGTAAGTAAAAGGCACTTGCAGGTGATCGAGCCCGATGCGATACCAACCCTCGTCCTGCGTGCTCAACCACGTATGCATCATCGCGATACGAGCAGCTCTCACAGGATGTGTCTTGACTGTCGGAGCACTTGCGACCGCATACGCCTGAATGCCGAGTTCACTTGTTGCTTGTCGCAGAGTTTCCGCGTCAGCCTTGCGAATGATGAATGAACCGCGATTGAACTTGCGTCCCGCAGCTTCAAAACCCTCTTCAGCCGCGTCCATCTCGACGTCTTTCAACCGATAACGCAGCGTTACGAGCACGTTGTCGGCATTGTGATTGATCAAATAGACAGAGCCGCTGCCGGTGATGCCGCCCGGCGAACGCACGTCGCCGTTCACTTTATCCATCGCAGCCTGTAGCACCTTCGCATCCGTGACGCGCACGACTTCAATGTTTCCGAGTTCGCCCATCGTCCAGGCTGTGTCGTCGTAAATGTCTGTCTGCGGATCGTTTGGCGCCCAGTACTGATGATCCAACAGTGCATCTGCGATGCGGCTGTAAGGCTGGTCCATGCGCACGATGTAACTGCCGGCCGGGAAAGTTCGATCTTCGGTTTTCGGCGCCGGCGTGGGGGACGCTGCCGGCGACGGGCCTACGGCCGGACGACCAGGAGCGGCTGCGCCTGCTTTCTTTCTTACGGCAACCGTGAAAGGCGCCGTTGACTTGCTGATCTCAACGCCTTGCGCCTGCAAAGTGCGAAGGAGTTCGGCCTGGTTTCCGAGTCGCGCATCGTCGGCGGGAAACACGTAAGCCGCCGGTCCTTCGTTCTTCGGTTTGTCGATCGAGCGTTTGCTCTTGATGTAAAAGTTCTTCAGAAACAGTTTGCTGTTGTTGCTGAAATAGAACATCGAAGTCAGCAAACCGGTCTGCTGGTAGTT
>JBIOVO010000242.1:0-15912 GCA_044867735.1 Pyrinomonadaceae bacterium
CGAGCAGTACATCGACAAGATCGGCGATCTGGTTAACGGTTACGTCAAGCGGTTTGAACGCGGCAATCTGATAGTTGACCTCGGCAATCTCGAAGCGATCCTGCCACGTTCGCAGCAATCACGCGGTGAACAGTGGAACCAGGGCGAGAGAATTCGCGTCGTCATCAATAACGTGTCCAAGGAATCAAAAGGACCACAAGTGGAAGTTTCACGCACGTCGCCGGAGTTGCTCTTGCGGCTGTTTGAAATGGAAGTGCCTGAGATTTACGACGGCACCGTGGTCATCAAATCAGCCGTTCGCGAACCAGGCGAGCGCGCCAAGATCGCGGTGATGTCGAATGAACGCGACGTCGATCCGGTCGGAGCGTGCGTCGGTATGAAAGGTTCACGCGTCCAGGCGATCATTCGCGAACTCCGCGGCGAGAAGATCGACATCATCGAGTGGTCAGACGAGCCTTCAGTTTTTGCCGCCAACGCGCTTTCACCCGCCAAAGTCAATCAGGTTCGCATCACTGACATCGAAAACCGCCAGATGGAAGTCATCGTCAACGAAGATCAACTCTCGCTGGCGATCGGCAAGCGTGGTCAAAACGTTCGTCTCGCTACGAAGCTCGTCGGTTGGAATATCGACATCCGCAGCGAGGAAGAGATCAAGCGCGAAGTCACCGAGCAGATGGGTGCGCTTATCGCCTCCGGCGAGGCTGTGCCGCTTTCAGTTATCGAAGGTGTGACAGCGCAGCAGGCTGAAGGACTTGCGGAACACGGCATCAACGATATCGATGCCCTCGCGCAGACTTCAGTTGACGATCTCGTCGAATTCCTCGACCTGAGTCTCGACGAAGCCGAAGTGATCCTGAACGCCGCTCGCGCGGTTATCGCCATGCGCGATCGCAGTCTCAGTGAAACCGAAACGGCCACGACCGAAGAGCAACATGCTGTTTCAGCAGAGTTCGATGAATCCATTGACGAGGAAGTCGAACCTTCTGCTGAAATGACTGCCGCCGGTTACGACGAAGCAGTTGAGAACGGTGTTCCCTTCACTGCTGAATCGGAAATAAGCGCGTGGGAATCGGCTGACCCGGTGTCGCTCACCGAAGCTGAGCCAATTCCCGAAGACGAGATTGCTTTGCAGGAAGCGGGTCGCGATTTGCGGCCTGACACGATTACGCCATCTCCCGACATAACCTCATCCGGCGTCGAAGCTTTCGAAGCCGTCGAGGAAGTTGCGGAGGAAGTTCTGGCTGAAGAAGACTTTGCTTCGGAAGAAGCAGAAATATCGACTCCCGCAGTTTCGGAAGAGGCTGCATCAGGCGGGAGCACCGACGATGATGAGAACTAGTGATGCAGCCATATAGTAACAACACAAATGCGGTCTTTTCGGGCCGTTTGTGTTGCCCGCTTAGCCCCTACTGTCACGCGCCGAACTTCTGATCGACGCTGAACGTGGTTGGGCTGCGGTGCCCAATCACTTAGGTCGTCAGGACGCACGAGCAAAGCGTCGAGAAGGAGTGCATGACAGTTTCCTCTAAAGTTCGTATTTACGATCTCGCCAAAGAACTAAAGCTCGATACGAAGCGACTCATTGAAGAGGTGCGCCGCGAAGGTGTCGACGTCAGCGTTCCGTCCAACTCGGTGTCGAAGGAACTGGCCGAGAAGATTCGGAACAAGTACTTCCCGAAAAAGGAAACGACCGTTAAGCGCGCGGTGAAAGTCGTCAAGCGCGCGGCGTTGCCGACTCCGGAAGCACCTGTCGTCGAATTGGCGGCTGAACCTGAAGTTCATGAGCCCGAGCCAATCACACCACCTCCCACACTCGAGCCGGTCGAAGCTCCCGCGACCGCCGATCCGCAGCCGGTTAAGCAGCCAATTACGCGGCTGGTGAAAAAGTTGACGCCACCGCCGGTGCAGGCTGAAGCTCCGCCGGTGGAGGAAGTTGCAGCGCCGCCAGTTGTCGAAGAGGCACCCGCGGCCGTTGAAGAACCTGTGATCGAGCAACCGATCCAGGCGCCGGAAGTCGTGGCGCCGACGAACGGCTCTGAAGTGAGGCCGAGGCCAGTTTCGCCACCTCCGCCTTCACGTCAGGTCAGAGTTCTGCGTCCGACAGCCGCAGCGTTGAACGCGGGCATCCGGCCCGGCGAACGCGCCCCGGTTCCGACGCCGCCACCGACGATCACACCCAAGGAACGCGTCGATTCCCGCGCGCAAAGAGTCAGAGAACGTCCTTCACTGCCGCGCTCCGAGCGTTTAGGAACGCCGGGTGAAACCGCGACTCCCCAAACGACCTACATTCCACCGCCAGACGCCGGACGCCGGCGTTCGAGACGCGCCAGTCCGCGTGGCGGAAGAAAGATCGAAGGCAAGGCTGGCAGGTTCGACAAGGGCGATTTCATTCCACCGCCAAAGGCTTTGTCGCTCGAGGACCGTATTGCGGGCCGGCTCGATACGTCTGGTTCCGGTGAACTGAAAGAGGTGCGTCTGATCGAAGGATCGACGGTGAAGGAGTTTGCCGAGAAGCTCGGTATCAAGCCAAAAGACGTGGTGACGCTGCTGTTGCAACGCGGCGTTTTCGCGACCATCAACCAACCATTGATGGACGACGTGGCAGCAGATCTCGGCAAACGATTCGGTTACGACGTGTCGTTTGTGCCGTTTGAAGAAATGGTGGCAGAAGAAGAGTTTGAAGAGTTGATTGCCACGGATGCTGACGACGTCGAATTGCCGCGCGCCCCTGTCGTCACGGTAATGGGCCACGTCGATCACGGCAAGACATCGCTGCTCGACGGTATTCGTACTACCGACGTCGCCGCGGGCGAAGCTGGTGGTATCACCCAACACATCGGCGCCTACAGCGTGCAGGTGCCGAGTCCCGACAACAAAGACGAAACTCGTCGCGTAGTGTTTCTCGATACGCCGGGTCACGAAGCGTTCACGATGATGCGTGCACGCGGTGCGAAGGCGACTGACATCGTCGTGCTCGTAGTTGCCGCCGATGACGGCGTGATGCCGCAGACGATCGAAGCCATCGAGCACTCGCGCGCCGCAAACGTGCCGATCATTGTCGCCATCAACAAGATCGATAAGCCCGACGCCAATCCGGATCGGGTGCGCCAGGAACTGGCCCAGCAAGGTCTCTCACCGCTCGATTGGGGTGGTGATACCGAAATGGTCCAGGTGTCGGCGAAGAAACGACAGAACCTCGACACGCTGCTCGAAACGATCCTGCTGACGTCAGACATTCTGAACCTGCGTGCGAGTCCGACGCGTTTGGCTTCCGGCGTTGTTTTGGAGGCAAAACTCGATCGCGGGCGCGGCGCCGTGGCGACGGTGCTGGTGCAACAAGGAACGCTGAGAACTCACGATCCGTTCATTGTCGGACAGATCTCCGGACGCGTTCGTGCGATGTTTAACGACCGTGGCGAGCCGATTACCGAAGCCGGACCGGCGACGCCTGTTGAAGTGCTTGGATTGCAGGGTGTGCCGCAAGCGGGTGAAAGCCTCCAGGTCGTTTCTGACATTACGAAGGCACAGTCGATCTCGCAACACCGGCAGATGTTGAGTCGTCAGGCAGCCCTGTTGCAGACGACGAAGCGCGGTATCGAAGCGCTGGGCGAGAGCGAAGTCAAGGAACTGCTCGTCATTATCAAGGCCGACGTTCAGGGTTCGGTGGAAGTGTTGAAGTCGACGCTGCAAAAACTCTCGACCGATCGCGTGAAAGTAAAAGTCATTCGGTCGGGCGTGGGTGCGATCACCGAGTCGGACGTGCTGCTTGGCTCTGCGACGCAAGCTGGTTCGTCGTCATCGGCGGTGGTGATCATCGGCTTCAACGTGCGGCCTGAAGCGCGCGCGGCTGACGTGGCGAAGCAGGAGGATGTTGATATTCGCCTCCACTCAATCATCTACAAGGTTGAAGAAGAGATTCGCGCGGCCATGATCGGCATGCTCGAAGCGATTGAGAAGGAGAAGATACTCGGCAAGGCTGCGGTTCGCGAAGTGTTCCGTGTTCCGAGAGCCGGAACAGTAGCCGGCTGCATGGTCATTGATGGATTGATTCGCCGCAATGCTCGCGCGAGACTGATTCGCGATGGCGTAGTTTCCTGGGAAGGCAACATCGCTTCGTTGCGACGATTCAAGGATGACGTGTCCGAGGTTCGCGAAGGCTTTGAGTGCGGTATCAGTTTGGAAAACTTCAACGACGTGAAAGTTGGAGACCAGATTGAGGCGTATATCGTCGAGCGAGTCGCCGCCACTGAGCTGTAAAAATGGGCTTTGAGCTTTGAACTTTGTGCTTGGTGTTTGAAACAAAGCACAAAGTACAAAGAGCTAAGCACAGGGATGATGCGTACGGAAAGAACGGCAGATGCGCTGAAGGAAGAGATCGCTCAGATCGTTGGCTACGAACTCGAAGACCCGCGACTGACGATGGTGACCGTTACTGACGTTCGCCTCTCAGCAGATAAACGTGCCGCGCGTGTTTACGTCACTGTTTCCGGTGACGAAGAGGAACACAAATCGGCGCTGGCTGCTTTGAAGCACGCCGCGCCTTACGTGCGGAAACAACTTGGACTCTCGTTGAATCTCCCACGCACGCCTGAGATTCACTTCGTGCGCGATCGCGTCGAAGAAGAAGGCGAGCGGGTGGATCAATTGTTACAGGAGATCGAGCGGGAATGGGAAAGTAAAGGAAAGGATGAAACTGACGGATGAAGTGCTGGTATTGGTCTTTGGTTTTTGGTCTTCGGTCTTCGAGTTGAAGACCTAAGACCAAAGGCCGAAGACCAAACCTTTGTTTTACTTCGTCCTAATGCACCATGCTTAGTCAAGTAGTCGAGCTGATCGAGGCAAAACGTCGTTTCGCGATCACCTCGCACATTCGCCCCGACGGCGATAGTTTAGGATCGTCACTTGGTCTTTACTGGTTACTGCGCGCCCTCGACAAGGATGTCGAAGTCATCATGCGCGACCCGGTGCCACACGCTTACCAGCAACTCCCCGGCGCAGACGATGTACGCGTTACTCCGGCAGTCGATCCTTCCTATCAGGCCGTTTTTGTTATCGAGTGCTCCGACATTACTCGTCCCGGCCTTGCCGAATTGGAAAAGCAATTCGTAGTCAACATCGATCACCATTCAACGACGGCCCTGTTTGGCACTATCAACTGGATCGACTCCACGGCTTCCGCAGTCGGTGAGATGATCTACAACCTCTGCAAAGCGACCGGCGTGCGTGTCACCAAGGAGATCGCAGAGTGTGTCTATACCGCGTTGATAACCGACACCGGATCGTTTCATTACTCGAACACCACCGAGCGCACGTTCAAAGTTGCTTCCGAGCTCGTTCGCACCGGCGTCAAGCCTGCAAAGACTGCTGAGGCCGTGTTTGCGAGTTATCCGTGGAGCCGCATTGAGTTGATGGGAGCGGTGTTGTCTACGGCTAGACGTGATGAAACGGGTCGCGTCGCGTGCATGCGGCAATCGCTCGACATGCAGCGACAGGCGCATGCTTCTGACGAGGATGCGGACGGGTTTGTTAACTATCCGTTGACGGTCGGCGAGGTGGAAGCAGTCGCTATGCTCAAGGAATGCGAGCCAGGAACCTATCGCACCAGCTTGCGATCGAAAGGTGACGTTAACGTCGCCAAGGTCGCTGAGAGGTTCGGCGGCGGCGGGCATCGCAACGCTGCGGGTTGCACGCTCAGAGGCAGTTGGGAAGAGGCTGAGACGACGATCATCGGGTTGTTGCTCGACGCTGTGAAGCGTGCCAACGGCTCGGGCGACCTGACCGAAGATGCGTTGAAGGATACCGAACCCGAATCAGTTCTCTAGGCGAAAAGTAAACTAACCACAAAGACGCCAAGACACAAAACTGTTTCTTTGTGTCTTGGTGTCTTTGTGGTTCACAACTCATCTATGAGTGAAAAGGAAAAAAAGTACAAGTGGCGGCGTGAGGATTACCAGGAGAAGACGCGCGGCCTCCTGATGGTCCACA
Source organism: Pyrinomonadaceae bacterium (assembly GCA_044867735.1). Lineage (GTDB taxonomy): Bacteria > Acidobacteriota > Blastocatellia > Pyrinomonadales > Pyrinomonadaceae > PSRF01. The sequence goes on from JBIOVO010000242.1 coordinate 5,986, forward strand.
CCGGCAACGGCAAAGGAAAGACGACCTGCGCGCTCGGCTTGATGATGCGCGCCGCTGGACGCGGTTTGAAGTGCTGCATGATTCAGTTCATGAAGTCGCGCAACGATCGTTACGGCGAACACGAGTCGGCAGAAAAGCTGGGCATCGAAGTTCACACGATGGGCGACGGCTTTACCTGGGACACAAAGAACCCCGAGCAGGACATCAAGACCGCACGCGAGACGTGGGCGCTCTGCCTCGAGAAACTTCGATCCGGTGATTACGACATGCTGGTTTTTGACGAACTGGTTTATGTTTTGAGCTACAAGATGCTGCCGGTGGCCGAGGTGTTGGAAGAATTTCGCTCGATTCGCGCGGCGCAACCGGCGCTGCATATTGTTGTTACGGGAAGAGATGCGCCGCCGGAGTTGATTGAAGCGGCCGATCTGGTCACTGAAATGACCGAGATCAAGCACCCTTTTTCGGCGGGAATTCGCGCACAGCAGGGCATCGAGTTCTGAGTTACGGGTTTCCGCTGGTTTCACAGAGTGTGCTACCCTTCCCCGCATTCCTATGGCGTGGTTCAACAAGAAAAGTAAGCGAATCGAGGCTGTTCCCCCTGAAGAGCGCGTGGTGAAGACTGAAAATGTCTTCGTCAAGTGCGAAGGATGTGAGGCGCACCTGTTCAAAGGTGAGCTTGAAGACGGTCTCCAGGTTTGCAAACACTGCGGTTATCACTTCCGCATCGGGGCACGTGAACGTCTGAAGCTGCTTTTCGACGAAGGCAAGTTTGAAGAACTCGACGCAGAAGTGGTCTCGATCGATCCGCTCGAGTTTGTCGATAGCAAGCCCTACTCGGCGAGGATCAAGCAAGCAAAAGCAGTCTCGGGGCTACCCGAAGCGGTCATCAACGGTCGTGGCACTGTCGGCGATCATCCGGTCCTGGCGGCGGCGATGGACATGACGTTTATCGGCGGCTCGATGGGATCGGCTGTGGGCGAGAAAGTCACCCGACTCATCGAACGTGCGATGAGTGAGCACTCGGCAGTGATCATCTTTTCCGCCTCGGGTGGCGCACGCATGCAGGAAGGGACGCTCTCCCTGATGCAGATGGCGAAGATCTCCGCGGCGCTGGCAGCACTCGATGAAGCGCGCTTGCCGTTTATCTCTGTGTTGACCGATCCGACAACAGGTGGCGTGACGGCGAGTTTCGCGATGCTTGGTGACATAATCATCGGCGAACCGAAAGCGTTGATCGGATTTGCGGGGCCAAGGGTGATCGAACAAACGATCCGCCAGAAGCTGCCGAAGGATTTCCAACGATCTGAGTTCCTGCTGGACCACGGGATGATCGACGCGATTGTCGATCGCCGCGAGATGAAAGACTACATCTCGAAGTTGCTGAACTTCATGATGAATCCCGAGATTCACGGCGAATCAGACATCGAACGCGCCCGAAGAGCCGCAAAGTTAAAAGACTAGCCACAAAGAAGCACAAAAGTCACAAACAAAGGTAGACTATGAGTCGGACTTTGTTTGTGACTTTTGTGCTTCTTTGTGGCGGGATTATGCACTTCGACGAGGCGGTTCAATATCTCCTGAGTCTCGGCCACGAGACGCTCACCATCAAACTCGGCCTCAGAAACACCGAACTCCTTTTAAGCGCCCTCGACAATCCGGAACGCGCATTTCCTTCGGTCCAGATCGCCGGCACAAACGGCAAGGGTTCAACCGCGGCAATGCTCGACTCAGTCTGTCGCGCCGCGAAGATTAGAACTGGTCTCTACACGTCGCCGCATCTCGTTTCAATTACCGAGCGCATCAGCATCGCCCGCACGCCGATAACAACTGAAACCTTTGCGTCCTGCGCCACGCGCGTCCGCGACGTCTCGGAACAATTACTGCGCGACAAGCAGATCGAAGCGCTGCCGACGTTCTTCGAGCAAGTCACGGCCATCGCACTGCTCGCGTTTCACGACGCGAAGATCGACTTAGCGATCCTCGAAACCGGTTTGGGCGGGCGGCTTGATTCGACTACTGCCGCTAAAGCTGGAATCGTCGGCATCACGCCAATCGCAATGGACCACGAGCAATACCTCGGTCACACGCTCGAACAGATCGCGGCGGAAAAAGCTGCGATTATTCGGCCAGGTGTTAAAGCCGTCATAGCAAGACAATCGCCGGCGGCGATGCGCGTTCTACAGCAACGTTGCGCCGAAACTGGTGTCGTACCTGTTTTTGAAAACGGCGAACATGTGATCGAGGAAACCACGAATGACGGACGGTTTCGCGTCGCGCTGGAAACAGATACGCGTCGTTACGAAGGCGTTTGGCTGGGGCTGCGCGGACTGCATCAAATCGAGAACGCTGCGATGGCGATCCGTTTGGCGGAGTTACTGCGAATTCAAGGGTTTGCGATTCCGGACTCCGCGATCACACGCGGAATCAGCAACGCGCAGCATCCCGGGAGGCTGGAAATGATCCCGCACGATCCTCCGTTTCTCCTGGACGGCGCTCACAACCCCGCGGGCGCAGTTCCGTTGCGAGAATATCTTGACGAATTCGCGCCGCGGCCGTTGACGTTAGTCTTCGGAGCAATGCGTGATAAGCAACTCGATCAGATCGGCGAGATCCTGTTTCCGATTGCCGACTCGCTGATTTTGACCACCGTTGATAATCCGAGAAGCGCAACGATCGAGATGCTGGATGAGATCGCCGCACGGTATGCTAAGAGCGCCGTCGTTCATGCTGCGTCGAGCGTCGAGGCGCTGCGAGTCGCAACCGAGCGAACACCCGCAAAGGGTATGATTTGTATCGCCGGATCGCTCTATCTTATCGGCGAAATGCGGCCAATGATCTTGAGCCTGTTCCAGGAAAAACAACATGACTACGCCACATAAAGACCTGCCGAAGATAATCAACAGTCAAAAAGTGTTCGACGGCCGCATCTTCACGGTTACCATCGATACCGTTAAGGAAGGTGAACTTACTTACCAGCGCGAAGTCGTGCACCACAATGGCAGCGCGGTGATCGTACCCGTTCACGACGATGGCACGGTCGTGCTCGTCAGGCAGTATCGTCATCCGGCGGTGCGATATCTGATCGAGGCAGCGGCCGGGACTCTGGATGAGGGTGAACGGCCGGAAGCGGGAGCCGCACGCGAACTCGAAGAAGAGTTGGGGTTGAGAGCGGGAAAGCTCGAGAAGTTGTCAGAGTTCTTCGTTTCGCCAGGCTTCTGCGAAGAGAAGATGTGGGTCTATCTTGCGACTGAGCTTTCGGAAGGCGAACAACTGCTCGATGAAGACGAGTTGCTAGATGTCGTTCGACTGCCAATCGCGGAAGCGCTCGAGATGATTACCAGTGGCGAAATTCAGGACGCGAAGACCATCATCGCTCTCATGCTCGCCGCGCCGCGCGTCGGATCGCCGCTGCTGGAGATTGAATATCCCGCTGTGTGAAAACAGTAACCACAAAGACACAAAGGCACGAAGTTGATTAAGAACTTTGTGCCTTTGTGTCTTTGTGGTTTAAACTCCTCTAGTGTTCACCGAAGATTCTGCTCCACAACTAAAACCCCAGGAAGAACAGCCGTTCCAATTTCCTGATCCACCTGCACCGCTTGAGCCAACTTCCGCTGCAACGAGTTTGACTGCACGGTCTCCATGGTGGCATGTCTTGAAGGCCGGCATGGTGTGGGCCGCAAGCGTCCTCGTGCTTGTGTTCCTGCCGGTGATAGTGGTTGCTCCCTACGTCATCTACAAGATAGTGGCCGGCGGACCAGTCGCTCAAACAGAAATTCTTAAAGATCCAACGCTGATTTTCATATCGGTCCTGGCCATTCTTCCTGTTCATATAATTACTTTCGCTATCGCGTGGTTCGCTGTCACCGACAGCGGCAAGTATCCCTTCTGGAAGAGCATCGGCTTTGAATGGCCGCAGAACCTCAGTCCGACGGCCGGAGTAATGCTGAGCGTACTTGTCTCTATTGTTCTTTATGCGTTGGCCATTGTGATAACGAACTTGTGGGGTGGCGGCAAGACTGATCTCGATCTGTTGATTGAGAGTTCGAAACCCGCTCGCTTCGTACTCGCTTTCGCCGCCGTGGCCACGGCTCCACTCGTCGAAGAGTTGATCTACAGGGGCGTGCTTTACACCGCGCTGGAAAGAGCGATAGGTAAAGGCATCTCGATTGTCTTGGTTTCCCTCCTGTTTGCGGGAGTGCACGTTCTCCAGTACTGGAATAATGTCGCGGTGATTCTCGTGATTACGCTGCTGAGCTTCACCTTAACCACGGCTCGTGCAGTTACCGGGAAACTCATGCCTGCATTTATGATCCATCTCGTCTTCAACGGCATTCAGTCGGTTTTGATTGTGATCGGGGCCTTCGTCGATCACGAGCTTTTCAAGTAAACGGCTATCGGCCGAATCGCAAGCACTCTCCCTGATATTCAATGTCTTATGAGGTTGTAGTTGTCGGCGCCGGTATTGGCGGGCTTACTGTGGCCGCGTTGCTTTCGGCGCGTGGACTGAGTGTTTGTTTGCTGGAAAGGCAGTCGCAGGTTGGGGGTTGCGTTGCGCGAGTGGAGTTTGCGGGGCATGACTTCGAACCGGGAATGGGCATCTACACGTCGTTCGGAGCCGGGGGAGTTTATGAAGAACTCTTCGCGGCGCTGCCCGTCGATACGCCACCGGTTAGCTTGCTCACTTCGCCTTACCTTGTCCGTTTGCCCGATGGTACGGACGTCAAATTAACCGCGGGTGAAACCAGATTTCCGCCCCTGCCACACGGCGGTCTCTACTCAATGGCCGGCGGCCCGGCGAGTCTTGCGGAGCGGCTCGCTGAGTCGATCAAGAAGAGTGGCGGGAGTTTGCGTCTGAATAGTCCGGTGCTGCGACTTGCGTATGACGAATCAGGACGTGCGGTGGGAGTGGATCTGTTAAGCGGTGAACGCGTTTTTGCGGAGCGGGCGATCGTCAGCAATCTCACGATCTGGGACACGTATGGGAAACTCGTTGGGCTAAACCGAACTCCACCCGAGATCAAGAAGCGGCTTAACACGCTCCAGGGGCGTGGGGCTTACGTTGTGTACGCAAGCATGGAAGAGGATGCTGTCGCGCGTTTGCCGGGAGAACTGATGTTCGTTTCGAGCAATGCTGAATCGGAAGGCGAGTTTGGTGAGTTCAGCCTCGCGATCTCGCCGAACCACAAGGCTCCGCCCGGGAAGCGCTCAGTAACCCTGACATCGTCCACCGACGTGCATTCGTGGTTTGCTTACCACACGAGTGAGGAAGATTTCGAGGAGCAGGATCAGGCCGCGCTTGAGCAGTTTTGGACGCGGCTGCACGCGGCTATTCCGGAACTCGGCGGTGATATCGAGGTTATTGAGACTGCGAATCCGCGGACATACTACGAGCTTACGCGGCGGAAGCTGGGGATGGTGCAAGGCGTTGAAGAACCGTTCGGAACCGAGGAAACGTTCCTTCCGAATTTTTTCATGGTTGGAGACACGGTTGCGGCTGCCAGGCTGGACTCGATTGTTCGTTCGGCGCTCGACTTAGCAGAAAGACTTCTCACGCAAAGGCGCAAAAGCGCAAATTGAGCCGCATAAAATTGCTCCTGACGCGGGACTCACTTTTCGAACGCGATGTTATCCACGACCAGCGTACCTGACTCCATGCGGCATTTGTCGCAAAACACACCGACAGTCACAGAGGTTAGTTTCATCAATACATCGCGCTTGAAGTCGAGCTGAGTGGCCCACTCGGGCTGGCGAAATGCGTCCAGCTTGAATTTGTAGCTGTTGAATCCCGGTGAGAGTCGAAACGTCATTTGCGGATAACCGGAATCGAGGCTAACGCCTTGACCTCGTGATACCAGCTCAACACGAACCGACTGTGGCCCCTTACCGAAGATGCGCATGGTGATGAACTTGTATCCACTGATATCGTCTGCGACCGATTTGCCATCCTTCTCAGGCTGACCAAAAACCTCAATGGCCACACCAGCCCACTCGTTCGGCATACGCATCTCGTACTGAAATGCCGCCGCGGTATCCTGATCGGTTACTCGTGCCGGAGCCGGGCCCGGCGGTTGAGAATTTTCGAGGCCCTGCACTTTCGGCGCAGCTCCCATGTTTTGTGCCCAGTGGTTTAACTGAGTGCGGCCACCACGCGAACTCACCAGGCGGCCGTTCTCGAGCTTTTGGAAGTCTGCATATACCAACTTCTCATCGCTGGCCTTCGAACTGTTGGCATTTTGGGCCAGCACGATGCTGCTAACACACAACAGGACAAGCAACAATCCGAGATGCACGCGTGACCATTTCATCATCGGCCTACTCCCAACTACGGATTTGGATTTATTTAGAGAAGCCTCTCTAGCATACGTTCTCTGTCAAGTCTTAGGCTAGACTTGAAGTCAGGACCCGTTAAAAGCTCGACGGGATATAGCTATAGACAAAAAATGATCACTAAGCGAAGTCGTCGTGCATTAATAGTAAACCTGATCGTTCTTGATCAACGGGAGCCCGAATATGAATGACGGAAAACGCTTAGTTGTGAGGTTATTGTACTATTCACTTTCCATAATCTTATTTAGTGCCGTATCGCCCTGTGATGGCAGGATTCGTAAACAATTTGTGCAATCAGATTCTCCGATAATTGCCAGAGTCCTTAGCACAGACCCTTTTATCATTGAGACTGTTGAAGACCCAACGAGCGGGAGCAGTGAGTTCTACAATCCCCGACCAATTAGCAGAAACATCAAGCATTCCCCCGACGAAATTAAAGAGCTCCGGTACGGAGATATTATCTCCGCCAGTGTGTACTCTCACCTTTACGACGCTGGAGAGCTTGCGTTGGGAACCGGTATTAGAAATATACGAAAGCTCGATGAGCAAGCAAAGTCCAAATACAATAAGAAAGGATTTCTTATTTACTATGCCCGCCTCACAAACAGTCCGAATTCATATCTGACCATCTACCGCGATGGGACAGTACTCTGCCACGATACCCCAGGGAACTTCATCACAAACAGAGTGCTGTCGAACGGTGAATTAAAGAAACTGATCTCTGAGTTCGCGGCTGAAGGTATTGATCATCTTCCCTCAGAAACAAAACTAAAAGACTACGATCCGGCTCTCATATCTTCAATTGGCAAATACCAGCAGCTGGACCTTACAAACCTTCCACCGAATCTAAAACGATTTCTTGCACGGCTGGACTCTTTAGTCGAGGGATACATTAACGATGCCACTTATCGAATCAGTTACTATCGGCGTTTTGTTTTAAAGGATTGGCCTTACGAGAACATTATTGCCCTCGATGAAATTACAGATACCTTTGGCACTGCTTACCGGTACAAGCATCAAGTGAGGTTGTCACAGATCAAACCCTCCACCTCGTTAATGGAGGAGGCCGTAGAGACATGCAAAGACTCTTGTGTTCTTTACCAATACAAGAACAAGTTATATGCATTCTATTTATCTGTAAGTTGCACGGACGGTACAACAGGGACCTGGGCCTGCTTTCGGGCAACGGAACTCTCGTTCGGCAAGATAGATAGCGAAACGAACTGGGGATACATCGATTGGCCCACTGACTTAGGTCTCAGATTAAGTACGGTATCAAATGACGGTTTAGATATCCCCGCCGATGAATACAGGAAGCACAGTGCGTTTTATAAGCCACTTTTAATTGGTTCCAGGTTCATGTACAGGGAGGGCAATTACATCTATCAGGGGATAGGTACCAGATACCATTGAATTAAGGTTTGAGAAATTTACCCTGGACGGACACCAATTGTCTGGTGTATACAGTCAACAGACAATATGTTTGTAACAGTCGATGAACGCGACGCACGGCCGCTCTATCAACAGCTTGTTGACGAGATCAAGACGTTGATTGCGCGCGGAGAGTTGGAGCAAGGAACGCTGCTGCCCCCAGTACGGCAGGTCGCTTCGGACCTCGGCGTGAACCTCAATACCGTCGCCTTTGCTTACCGCAGGCTGCAACAGGAAGGATTGATCCGCGTCAGACATGGTTCCGGCGCCGTCGTGATTTCGCAGACGCTCAGAGACAAGCCGGACGACCGGCTCCGCGCTCAACTCCGAACCGCACTGACTCAGCTAATCCTGGCCGGACTCAAACCACCGGAAATACGCACACTAATCAATGAAGAGTTAGAGGAACTCCTAAAGGAACCGAGACGAAGTTTGTAGGCCGTTACTGGTTCGGCAAGCGCTCCAGATTCTTTCGTGGCATGGGACGGCCGGTGTCAGAATCAACTGGCCTTGGAGAAGGCCTGCTCATGCCGCTTCCACTTGGTTGACTTGGGTTCTGTTGCGGTGGCCGCGAGTATGGAGCGTTATTCGACGTGTTGTTCCCGCCCGAAGGCTGGCCGGATTGATTCCCGTTGCCGTTTGGACGGTTGTGCCATGAGTAGCCGCCGTAGGGCACACCACCATGGAAGTAAGTTGAGTAGGATCCGTAAGGCGAATTAAAACCGTAGTAGTACGGCAGGAACGTGTAACAGCCGATTCGGCCGTTGTAGAACCACAATCCGAAACGACCGGCTGGAAAGGGACGATCTCCGAAGGAATCGAGAGCAGCGACCATCATGTCGTTGTCGATACGGCGATTGGCTTTCGCGAGCGTTTCCCCTCTTTGCTTGCTCCAGGTGTCAACGTCTTCCTTTTTCTTCTTCTCTTCCTTCGTGAGTTTCGCGACGGAGACGTTTGTGGCGCTGAAAACGACCTTGTTCCCACCCTTAATCTTGGTGTGCGTATCGCCGAGAATCACTCGTCCTTTACGCACAATCAGCTCGGTAGCGTCTTCGGGAACGACGTTCAGACGGTAGAGCCCCTGGCGCACGATCGCGAGCTTCGCATGGGGCGTGCTGATGTTGATGTTGAGCTCAATATCGTCAGCGCCTGCGGCCTCGACGATTGCCGTGCCCCTCAACAAACGAACCTCGATGTTAGCGAGGGTGTTGTCGGAGAGTTCAACCTCGGAATTACCGCCCAGGCGCAGGTATGAGCCTGGATTCAGTAGGATCTCGACGCGCCCATCGTATTCGGTTCGGACCCTGTCGCCCGACTCGAGGTCGTCCGTGATCGAGAGCCGTTGCCAGTCAGACTCACCACGGCCGTGAACGTCCGCCTGACCGGTGATGGCGTTAATGCCGCCGGCCTTGGCGGAAATCACGAACTTTTCGCGGTTCTGGGCAAAGATGACGAAAGAGCAGCAAATGATTAGTGCGGATGAAAGAAATAGCGAGGCTGGGAGGCTGAAAGCTCTTCTCATCGAAATACCCTCCGAAAAGCGGCGACTAGGAAATGTGAGCTGGACAACTCTGAAGCATTATAGACTCGTTGGGAGCATTTACAAGCTTTTCCAGTGAAGGTCGAAAAAAGGATTTCTCGCGCAACGGCGCAAAGACGCAAAGTTCAGACCTCTGGCTTCAGAGATCTTACCTTTGCGCCTTTGCGCGAGAAATCCTATTGCTGACCTTGCGCGGTGGCAACCTTCGCGTAGTACCCGCGTTTGGTCCGCGCGTAGATGTCGGTTCGCTTGAGCAAATGGACCTCAACCGTTCGCCACTTCCCATCCAGCGTCTTGTTCGTCGGTTGATATCCAATACTGTAGACAGTGCTCAGATCCCGCACCACCTGGGCGTACACCGTATCGAGATCGCTTAGCTGCGCCGCGCGATACATCGGCGTTCCGCAAACTCCCGCGATCTGTCCAAGCTGCTCGCGGGCCGCCGCATAGGCTGCGCGAGGTTCACGGCGCTTGACGTTCTCTTCTTCCGTGTCGAGATAAATCGGAAAGACGATGGTTTCGGACTTCCTGATCTTTACAAGCAGATCTTCGAACGGAATAAGCGATCCCACTCCAGCGACGTCCGGAAGAGCGTTATCGACGCCGTCCGTCATCACGACGATCGC
>JBIOVO010000243.1:0-20571 GCA_044867735.1 Pyrinomonadaceae bacterium
CCGGGCAGCCGAAGGTCAGAACTTTGCGTCTTTGCGCCTTTGCGCGAGAAGGTCTTTCCTCCCGACTCACATCCCTTTGTAATCTGGTCCACCACCACCCTCAGGCGTTACCCAATTAATAATCTGGTAGGGGTCGATGATGTCGCACGTTTTGCAATGAACGCAGTTTGAGAAATTGATCTGCAAACGCCGGTTTCCGTTCCCGCCGTCTTCAACCATCTCGTAAACCGCAGCCGGGCAGAATCGTTGACACGGATTACCGTACTCTTCCGCACAGCGCGTGGAGCAGATATTGGTGTCGAGCACGTGCAGATGAACCGGTTGGTCCTCATCATGGCCTACGGCGGCGTGGTAGACGTCGGTTACTTTGTTGAAGGTGAGCTTGCCGTCGAAACGTAAATCCTTGTAGCGCTGTTCGAGTTTGTCACTACGATAGCCATAGTTCGAAAGCTTCTTCATCTCCTCGTGACCCGGCACGGCGCGATCGCGATCGAAAATGCCCCAGGCCCGTCCGCCCGTAAAAAACTGTAGTCCGGCGTTGATCATTCCCAGCCAGCGTCCGTGCCTGAAACCCGTGTGAAAGTTTCTTACCTTCCGCAACTCCGGAATGATCCAGCTTTCGTTAACGACCGTTTCATAACGCTGCAATTGCTTTGCTGAATAGTCCTTTGCCACTAAGGCCTCGTAGATAACTTCCGCTGCCAGCATCCCGCTCTTGATGGCGGAGTGAATTCCCTTTAGTCGCTGTCCGTTCAGAAAATTAGCGCAGTCGCCGACCAGCAGGACGCCATCAGCGTAGATTCTCGGCATCGAAAAGTAACCGCCCGCGGCGATGGACTTCGCTCCGTAACGAATCATCTTGCCGCCATCCAGCAGACGTGCGATGTGCGGGTGAGTCTTGAATCGTTGAAACTCCGCGTGCGGATCGATTAACGGATCCTTGTAATCGAGTCCGGTGACGTAACCGATGTTGAGCACGCGGTTCTGCATGCCGTAGATCCAGCCGCCCCCGTAGGTTGCTGTGTCGGAAGGAAAACCTAAGGTATGCGTTACACGGCCAGTAGGATAGCGATCGTCCGGCAGCTCCCACAGTTCTTTGACGCCGATACTGTAGAGTTGCGGCTCGCATCCCTCAGCCAGTCCTAAACGTTCGACAAGCTGCTTGGTCAAAGAGCCACGCGACCCTTCGCCCAGAACCGTGATCTTCGCCTGGAGATCGACGCCCGGTTCGTAGTTTGACTTTCGCTTCCCTTCCTTATCGATGCCCTTATCGCCTGTGCGCACTCCGAGCACTCGATCGTTCTCGTCGTAGAGCAGATCGGCGCCGGGAAACTCAGGAAAAATATTGACGCCGGCTTCTTCACACTTTTCGCCCAGCCATGCGGTCAAACGATTGAGTGAGACGATGTAATAACCGTGGTTCTTGAGTGGAGGCGGCGTGATCGGTGAGCGCAGCGCCAGCTTCGGCGTCAGGTAAAGAAAGTGATCTTCCAGGACCGGCGATTCCAACGGCGCGCCCTGTTCCTCAAAATCAGGAATCAATTCCCGCAACGCTTTTGGATCCATCACCGCGCCCGAAAGAATATGCGCGCCTACCGAAGAGCCTTTTTCGATCACCGCAATCTCGACGTCGCCAAGGGTGTTGTTCTGCTTCACCAAACGCGCCAGGTGCAGCGCGCCGCTCAAGTTGGCCGGACCGGCGCCGACAAAGACCACGTCAAACTCCAATGTCTCACGTTCCATGTCCACAGATTACACAGAGAACCGTGATTGTTTCAATCAGCGAAAACTGTGTAATCTGTGGATTATGCCGAACCAACTGATTAACGAGACGAGTCCGTATCTTTTGCAGCACGCTGACAATCCGGTCGATTGGTATCCGTGGGGCGAAGAAGCGTTTGAGAAGGCGCGGAGCGAGAACAAGCCGGTGCTGCTGAGCATCGGTTACTCGGCGTGTCACTGGTGTCACGTGATGGCGCACGAGTCTTTTGAAAACGAAGAGATCGCGAAGTTGATGAATGAGAACTTCGTTAACATCAAAGTCGATCGTGAAGAGCGGCCCGATCTCGATCAGATCTACATGAATGCAGTTCAGATGATGACACATCACGGCGGTTGGCCCATGACTGTGTTTCTCACGCCTGATGCAGTCCCTTTTTACGGGGGCACTTATTATCCGCCGCAAGATCGTTACAACATGCCGGGGTTTCCACGCGTGCTAATCGGCGTCGCGGAGGCATATCGAGATCGACAGGCGGAGATCGTCGAGACGGGCGCTTCTCTCATCAACGAATTGCGCCGCCTGAGCACCACGTCCGGTTCCGATCACCCGATCGAGATCGAGCTGCTCGATGCTGGTTACGTCGGCATGATCAGAAGTTACGATTCGATCAACGGCGGTTTCGGCGGGGCGCCAAAGTTTCCACCGGCGATGACGCTCGAGTTTCTGCTGCGCACCTATGCGCGCACAGGTAATCGCGAAGCCCTCGAAATGGTTACCTTCACCTGTGAAAAAATGGCGAACGGCGGAATGTACGACCAGATCGGTGGCGGATTTCATCGTTACTCAACGGACGCGAAGTGGCTCGTGCCACACTTCGAGAAGATGCTTTACGACAATGCGCTGCTCTCGCGTGTCTATCTACACTATTTTCAGGCGACACAGTCGCCGAAAGCGCGCGAGATCGTCGAGGGCATTCTCGACTACGTCTTACGTGAGATGACCGATCCTGAGGGCGGTTTCTATTCAACACAAGACGCCGACTCCGAAGGACATGAAGGAAAGTTTTTCGTTTGGGACCTCAAGGAGATTCAGGCCACCCTCGATGAAAAGCAAGCCGATCTCTTCGCTGCCTACTACAACATCACCGAAGGCGGAAACTTCGAAGGCAAGAACATTCCGAACGTTACTCGTTCACTTGAAGAACTCGCAACTCAGTATAACGTTCCGGCTGCCGCGTTGGAGGAGTCGCTGCGAGAGAGCCGGCAGAAGTTGTTTGATTTGCGTGAGACGAGAGTCAAGCCGGATCGCGACGAGAAAGTCATCACTGCCTGGAACGGTCTGATGTTGGCCAGCTTCGCTGAAGCAGGAGTGATTCTAGATCGGCCGAATTACACGGAGGCCGCTCGACGAAATGCCTATTTCTTAATCATGAGTCTGCGACTCGACGGTAACTTGCACCGGACCTGGAAAGACGGTGTGGCGAAGTTCAATGCTTATCTCGAAGACTACGCCTTCATGGCTGAAGGGTTGATGACGCTCTTCGAAACCACCGGCGAGTTTCGCTGGCTGACCAAGGCGCTGGCTTTGACCGAGCAGATGATTGCCGAGTTTTGGGACGAGGAAAGCGGTGGCTTTTTCTTCACGGGCAAGAGTCACGAGAACCTGATCGTGCGTTCGAAAGACTTCTTCGATAACGCGACCCCGTCGGGTAATTCGGTGGCGGCGATGGTCTTGCTAAAGGCTGCGGTCTTCACCGGCAAAGAGCGCTATCGTGACCTGGCCACCGCGACCTTGCGTGAGATCGGCGACCAGGCGCGCCGGTATCCTTCAGGGTTCGGATATGCGCTCTCAGCGGCTGATTTTCTGCTCTCGACGCCAAAAGAGATAGCGATCGTCGGGAGTAATCCATTCGATATTCAGCCGATGATTCAGGAGGCGTGGCGGCGGTATCTGCCGAACAAGGTCGTGGCGGCGACTTTCGGGCTGGAGCTGCTGCCGCTTTGGGAGAATCGGAGCATGATCGAGGGCCAGCCGACAGCGTACGTTTGCGAACATTATGCGTGTAAACAGCCGGTGACGGAGGTCGCGGAACTCGCTGAGTTGTTGGGCGCCTAAGAAAAAAGTACTCGCGCAAAGGCGCAAAGACGCAATGTTCTGACCTTCGGCTGCCCGGAGGGTCAAAACTTTGCGTCTTTGCGCCTTTGCGCGAGTAATTCTTTCTTTAACTGGCTTGACGCAAGCACCTGAGAGCGCTATAGTTATGCCCGTGCCAAACAGTGTTGGCACCTTACCAAGCGCGATAATCACCCACAACCGTCGTAAGTTTTCGGAAGGATCAAGCCCCGGCTATGCTGAAAACCAATTGGCAGAGCAACGCTCTTGTGGCAGGCATCTCTGTTGTGAGCGTTATCCTCCTTCTCTCCGCAATCATCACCACCATCGACTTAGCGCTCCTGACGGATATCAGCTCGTGGCTCTTGTTGTTGCTGTTCACTGCCGCCTCGAGCCGGCTAACTGTGCGTGTAATGAGCGCCGATGGCACTGTCAGCAACCGCGAATCAATTGCCGAGTCGTTTGTGCTGCTGGCGGTGATGCTTTATGCAGTTCCACCCTCCAACTCCGCTGGACCAGCAGTGCTCCTGGCTGCCCTGGTCGGTGTTGTTTCCACCTACGGCAAAGCAACGACGCGCGACGTTCTGCTCAAAACCGGAATGATGGTCGTCTCGACGTTCGTTGCCGCTTCGTTCTATGGCGCGTTTGTCGATCTCTTTGCTGGTGAGGGCGAAGCAGCGACACAAGGAGCGCTGCCGTTGAACGTGTTTTTAGTTCCGCTGCTCGTGCTTGCCGCGCTGCAATATGCACTGAGCACAGTCGCGACCGCCTGGTTCCTGAGCTTCGACAAGGGCAAGTTCATGCTCGTCCCAACGCCGGAGACGGTTGTCTGGACCCTAACGACGAAGCTCGCGGGTGTTGCTTCAGCAGTTCTCTTCTATGCGGCGGTCTTGAACAAGAGTCTCGCCTACGGCGTGCTGGGTCTGTTGATTTCAGTTCTCGTTTACCTGCTCTATCGCTTCAACGAACGTCGTCTTGAAGACATCCGCGGCGCTGAAGCTGAACGCACGCAACACGCCGAGGAGATGGCTACGATCCACATGAACACGATCGAATCGCTCGCGATCGCGATCGATGCGAAGGATCAAACCACACACGGGCACGTGCGTCGCACCCAAATCTATGCGACGCAAATGGGAAACCTGTTCAAAGTTTCCGAAATGGAATTGCGCGCGCTTCACGCGGGAGCGTTACTGCACGACATCGGCAAACTCGCCGTGCCCGAGTACATCCTCAATAAGCCGGGCAAACTTACCGAAGCAGAGTTTGCCAAGATGAAGATCCATCCGACGGTCGGCGGCGACATTCTCAAACGCGTTAACTTCCCTTACCCGGTTGAGGACATTGTTCGTTATCACCACGAGAAGTGGGACGGCAGCGGTTATCCGAAAGGTCTGAAGGGAGAGGGCATTCCGCTCGTCGCACGTATCATTTCAGTAGTGGATTTCTATGACGCCACCCGTTGCGATCGTCCGTATCGCAAGGGAATGAAGCGCGAGGAGTCGCTCGCACTTCTTCGCAGCATGGCCGGCGCTTCGTTCGACCCGAAGGTGGTCCAAAAGTTCACCGAGCACGTCGAAGAGTTTGACCGGATGATCGACTCGCAGGACATTCAGGAACAAGTCGCCTCGACATCTATCCTGGATACGCAAACAGCCACGAAGCCCGATGCTGGCCTGGCGCCTGACCGTCTTGGCATTACCGAGGAAGTTACTGGTTTTCGTTCCATCAGCGAGGCGCAACGCGAGGTGTTTGCGCTTCATGAAATCGCGCAGACGATCGGATCTTCACTCAACCTCAGCGATACGGTCACACTCGTGGCCAACAAGTTACGCGCGATCGTGCCGTTTGACACGTGCGTGATCTACCTGGTGGACGATCGGTTGGGCAAAGCGATCGCCGCGCATGTCGTGGGTGAAGAAGTTGAGATCTTTAATCGCAGACGGATCAACATCGGCGATGGCATTACGGGTTGGGTGATCGCCAACTCGCGCTCGATGTGCAACGCATCGCCGGAGTTGGATCTCGTCGGGGTTCCGGAAGATGTAGTAAAGCGCTTTCGCGGCGTGCTGGTGTCGCCGTTGTCTCGTGAGGACGGCGCCTTTGGTGCGATTGCGCTCTACTCACAGAGTCGCACCTCGTACACAACCGAACACGTGCGGCTGCTGGAATCAGTTTGCCAGCACGCGTCGAGCGCCCTTAACAACGCACTCACGTACGAAAAAACACGCGAGAGCGCGCTCGTCGATCCCCTAACGGAACTGCCGAATGCGCGCGGGTTCTACATGATGCTCGAGCAGAGACTGGCCGAGTGCCAACGTATGAACAAAGAACCGCTCGCAGTGGTCTGCATGGACATCGACGACTTCAAAATCGTCAACGATCAGTATGGACACTCGATCGGCGATCGTTTGCTGGCTAGCGTGGCCGGCGTGGTTCGTCGTGAGTTGAGGCAGATGGATATTCTGACTCGCTATGCGGGTGATGAGTTTGTGGCGATCATGCCGATGGCGTCGAGCAAGATGGCGGCTTCGATCAGCGAGCGAATGCGAAGCGCAGTCGAAGAGCAGCTCTTCTCGGTGCGCGCGGGTACGATGGTAGGTTTGGGCGTCAGCGTAGGGGTCGCGTGTTTCCCGGACGACGGTGAAACGACCGAAGAACTACTCTCCGCCGCCGCCCGCCGCATGCAGACGGATAAGAACGGACGCAAGACCGTACTGACCGTCGCCAGCGCCGGTGTCCGCTCGATCGACATGATGACCTGAGTTTGCCAGCCTATTTTCAACCACAAAGACACCAAGACACAAAGTGAACCTTAATGAATAGTTCATTTGTGTCTTTGTGTCTTTGTGCCTTTGTGGTTAAGCTCTTTTGCGCCACTTCGGTTCTCTCGCTTATAATCCGTCGCTTTATGAGCAAACAAACAGCAGCACCACCTTCAGCCGCAAAAGCCGAAGAGCAGCAGAGCTCTGCCGGCGTGATCGATGCTCCCTCGGAAGTAAACCCCCAAGAGCTCAAACGTGAACGCGATCGTGTCAAAGAAAAACAGAAGACGCGTCTCACCGGACTCGAACCCGACCTCCTGATCGAACTCTACCGCCAGATGATTCTGATCCGCCGCTTCGAAGAGAAGTCGGCGGAAGCCTATGTGGCCGGCAAGATCGGTGGTTTCTGTCACCTGTACATCGGACAGGAAGCGTGCGGCGTCGGCTCAATCTCCGCCATCCGCAAAGACGATTACGTACTGGGCAGTTATCGCGAACACGGGTTGGCGCTCGCGAAAGGAATGTCAGCGCGCGCGATCATGGCAGAGCTTTTCGGCAAAGCCACCGGATGCTCCAAGGGCAAAGGCGGCTCCATGCACATGTTCGACAAGAGCCTCGGCTTTCTCGGCGGACATGCGATCGTCGGTGGTCAGATTCCGCTTGCCACGGGCACGGCCTTCGCCTCGAAATATCAAGGCACGGACCAGGTCACGCTTTGTTACTTCGGCGAAGCCGCCGTGAATCAGGGTGCGTTCCACGAGTCGCTCAACATGGCGCAACTCTGGAAACTTCCCTGCATCTACATCTGCGAAAACAATCAGTACGGCATGGGCACTTCGATAGAGCGTGCGATGTCTTTGCGCGACGTGGCGCAGAAGGCGTGCGCCTATGAGATGGCTTCGGAGTTTGTCGATGGTATGGACGTGCTAGCCGTGCGCGAGGCGACGATGCGTGCTGTTGAACGTGCCCGCAAGGACTACCTTCCGACTTTGCTTGAAGTACGCACTTATCGCTTCATGGGCCACTCGATGTCAGATCCGGGCAACTATCGCACCCGGGCGGAAATTGAGAAGTATCAGGAACGCGACCCCATCAAACTCTTCTCAGCCACTCTAATCGAAGAAAATGTCGTCGATGAACAGGCGCTCGCAGAGATCGATCGCAAAGTGCGTGAGGAAGTCGAAGACGCTTACCGTTTTGCCGAAGAGAGTCCGCTACCAGATCCTGAAGAGCTCTACACTGACGTCTACGCCAGCCCGATCACACCAGGCCGCAAATAGAACCGTTTATTATGTCGACAATTACTATCCGCGAAGCACTTAATCAGGCCATCCGCGAAGAGCTGGCCCGCGATGAGAAGGTTTTCATCATGGGCGAAGAAGTCGCGGCTTACGATGGCGCATATAAAGTTACCAGAGGCTTGTTGCACGAGTTTGGCGACAAGCGCGTTATCGATTCACCGATTACCGAACTCGGTTTTGCAGGTCTCGGAGTGGGCGCCGCAATGGCGGGGCTCCGGCCGATCATCGAGTTCATGACTTTCAACTTCTCGATCCTCGCGACCGATCAGATCATCAACTCCGCCGCGAAGATGCTTTACATGTCAGGCGGACAGTTCAACATTCCGATCGTCTTTCGTGGTCCAGGCGGTTCGGCGTTTCAGGTCTCGTCACAGCATTCACAGGCGATCGAGTCGTGGTACGCATACTTCCCCGGAATCAAGGTCGTAATGCCGTCAACTCCGGCCGATGCGAAGGGATTGTTGAAGTCGTCGATTCGCGATGACGACCCGGTCATCTTCATCGAACAGGAACGCATGTACGGCAATAAGGGTGAAGTTCCGGATGACCCTGATTTTACGATTCCGCTTGGCGTCGCCGACATCAAACGAGAAGGAAAAGACGTCACCATCGTCGCCAGATCGTTGATGGTGCCGCTCGCACTCAAGGCTGCGGAGAAACTCGAGGAGGAGCACGGAGTTTCCTGCGAGGTGATCGATCCGCGCACGATTCGACCTCTCGACATCGATACGATTGTGGAGTCAGTCAAGAAAACGAATCGTGTCGTGCTGGCTGAGGAGTCGCACCCGATCTGCGGTATGAACGCCGAGATCACAGCGCAGATCATGGAACACGCATTCGATCATCTCGATGCTCCGGTGAAGAGAGTGTCGGCAGCCGATGTGCCGATGCCGTACGCAAAGAATCTCGAGGATTTGGCGATCCCGGATGTAAATCGGATCATTGCCGCGGTACGCGAAGTCGCTTACCTGGATTAAGTCACAGATTGCACGGATAACACAGATAGGAACCGCCGAATGGCAACAAAGGTAATCATGCCGAAGCTCTCTCCGACGATGGAGGAGGGGCAGATCTCTCGTTGGTTGAAGAAAGAAGGAGACAAGGTCTCCATGGGCGAGCCGCTGGCGGAAATCGACACCGACAAGGCGACGATGGAGATGCAGGCGCTCGCAAACGGTGTCTTACGAAAGATACTGATCGGCGAAGGTCAGGCGGCGCCACTCGGTCAGACGATCGCGATCATTGGCGACGCCAATGAGGATATCGCTTCGTTAGTGTCCGAAGCACCCGCCGCAGCGGCACCGAAGCAGGAAGAGAAGAAAGAGCCGGAGCAGAAGCAGGAGCAGGAAAAGCCGGCGCCGCAACCGCAAGCTAAAGCGGCGGCAGCGAGCGCAGCGCAGCCGGCGCGGGTAGACAATGGGCGGCCATCTGATTCGGGCCGGATGATAGTTTCACCACTTGCCGCACGCATGGCCGCGGAAGCAGGCATCGACTTGCGTTCCCTTCAGGGCTCCGGACCAGGCGGACGCATTATCAAACGCGATATCGAAGCTGCGATCAGTCAACCAAAGGCGGCTCCACAAACTTTTCCGCGTGCAGTCGAGACCGGACGATTCCAGCAGGCAGGTGCATCGCCTTATCGTGACGAGCCGGCCAGTGAGATTCGCAAAGTGATCGCAAAGAGACTGGTCACTTCCCTCGGACCGGTACCACACTTCTTCCTCACGACTGAGATCGAGATGGACCGCGCGGCAGAAATGCGCAAGGGCATCAACGCGCTCGATCCTGAGCTGAAGATCAGCGTCAACGACATCATCATCAAGGTTGCAGCGGCGGCTTTGATTCAACATCCGGCCGTGAATGCGTCGTTCCAGGAGAAGATTGTTCGTTACTACGAACGCGCCGATATCGGCGTCGCCGTGGCGATTGAAGATGGATTGATCACGCCCGTGATTCGTTCGGCGGATCAGAAGTCGCTGAGTGAAATCGCCGCTGAAGTACGCGAACTGGCGGAACGTGCGCGCTCACGCAAACTAAAGCCGGAAGAGTATACCGGTGCGACTTTCTCGGTCAGCAATCTCGGTATGTTTGGAATTGATGAATTCACCGCCGTCATCAATCCACCCGAAGGCGCGATACTCGCCATCGGCGCGATGACTCAGAAGCCCGTCGTACGTGACAACGAGATCGTCGTCAGGCAAATGATGCGTGTGACGATGTCGTGCGATCACCGCGTCATCGACGGCGCAACCGGTGCGAAGTTCCTGCAAACGTTCAAGAAGATCCTGGAGAATCCGCTTTATCTCGTAGTCTGAGCCCACGGATTAACGGATGACGCGGATCAGAGTGCAACAGTCCTCCATCGGTCCTCATCTGGCCCTGATCGCAGTTCAGCTTCTGTTCGGCTCCTGGCCGATTTTCGGCAAGTTTGTCTTGCGATCGATGTCAGCGACCAGCCTCGTCGCCTGCCGTCTCACAGGTGCGGCGCTCGCATTCGCGCTCTTGCAACGCAAACTCACGCCGCTGATCAAAATGCCCGCGAAAGACCTGTTGCTGCTGGTCGGATGCAGTCTCGTTGGCGTCGTTGGGAATCAGTTGCTCTACGTTAAGGGTCTGTCACTCACGATCGTCATCAACGCGACGCTGCTTAGCACGACGATTCCGGTGTTCACGCTCTTTGTGAGCATCCTCTTCGGTTACGACCGTCTGTCGCCGAGGCGGCTGTTTGGAATCGGGCTCGCGGCCGCTGGGGTCATCTATCTGGTAAATCCCGCACGCGCGGAGCTCTCGCTACAAACCACCGCCGGAAACCTGCTGATAGTGAGCAGTTCTCTCTTGTACGCGGTGTATATCGTGATCTCGAAAGGGTTGTTTGAGCGCTATGGTGCGCTGAACGTGATCACCTGGATTTTTCTGGTGGGAATGTTGATTACGATCCCTCTGACTGTCTACTCGTTGCGTCAGGAGAACCTCAGCGCAATCAGCGCCGGTGTTTGGATCGGGATCGCGGCCATCATTATCTTCCCGACCGTCGGCGCGTATTACCTTAATGCCTGGGCGTTGACGAAAGTGTCACCGACGACAGTGGCTGTTTACATTTACTTCCAGCCGTTGATCGCGTTTGGTTTTGCGCCGCTTTTGTTGGGTGAACAATTGAACAGCCGGACGATCATCGCGGGGCTCTTAATCTGCGCGGGGGTCGCGGTCGTTACCAAACGCGGGCGCAGCCAAGCGGTGCGGGAGATTTCAGAGCATCCTGATGCGCTGGCGCACTAAGGCACTTTTCGCACGCAAAGGCGCAAAGGCGCAAAGTTAAGACCTCTGGCAGCCGAAGGTCCGAACTTTGCGCCTTTGCGTCTTTGCGCGAGTAATCCTTAAGCCGCCACTTTCTCGCGTTTAAAGCACCCCTGAATCTCATCCGCATCAAGCGTGTCGCGTTCCATTAACAACTCAACCAGCCGGTTAATCGACTCGCGCTCCTCGCTGACGATCGTGCACGCACGCTCAAGTTGCTGATTGATCAGCTCGTTCGTCGCTTCCTCAACCTTGTCCAGCAAACTCTGGCTCCTGGGCTGATCGGGTTGGCCCAGATGAATCGGTCCCAGGTGGCTCATACCAAACTCACTGACCATCGCTCTCGCGATCTCAACTGCGCGCTCGATGTCATTCGACGCACCAGCGGTCATCGTTGAAAGCAGTACCTGCTCGGCCGCCCGGCCACCTAATAACAAGGCGATCTGATCTTCCAGGTATTCGCGCTTCTTCATGAACCGATCGCGCTCGGGCAACGACTGCGTCACACCCAAAGCACGTCCCCGCGGCAGAATCGAAACCTTATGAATCGGATCGCCGTTCTCGACCGCCAGGCCGACTGCAACGTGTCCCGCTTCATGCACTGCGGTCGCATAACGCTCGTCTTCATCCATCATGAAACCCTGACGTTCGGCGCCCATCAAGATGCGATCGCGCGCGATCTCGACGTGTGGACGTCCGATAGCAGCCGCGTCATCACGCGTGGCAGCGATAGCAGCCTCGTTCATCAAGTTCGCGAGTTCGGCTCCGGAGAAGCCCGGAGTCCCCCTCGCGATCCATTGCAGGTCCAGACCCTCTTCGAGTTTCAGGTTGCGGGCGTGAACTTTCAGAATCGCTTCACGACCGGAAACATCGGCCAGGTTGACTGCGATCTCACGGTCAAATCTTCCGGGTCGTGTGAGTGCTTTGTCGAGAATGTCAGGACGGTTGGTGGACGCGATCACAACAACGGCAGTCGATTGATCGAAGCCGTCCATCTCAACCAGCAACTGGTTGAGTGTTTGATCCTGGTCGGCAGAAGCTGAGTCGCCCCCACGGCCGCGTTGACGCCCGAGGGCGTCGATCTCGTCGATGAAGATGATGCAGGGCGCGAGTTTTCTTCCTTTTGCAAACAGATGCCTGACGCGCGCCGCGCCGAGTCCCGCAAACTTCTCCTGAAAGCTCGATCCGGAGGCGGCGAGAAACGCGACACCGGCTTCTTTCGCAGCCGCGCGCGCGAGTAGGGTCTTTCCCGTTCCCGGCGGGCCATAGAGCAGAATGCCGCGTGGAACGCGTCCGCCAAGCCGGCTGAATCGTGCTGGATTCTTCAGAAACTCGATCGTCTCAGTTAACTCAGCCCGCGCTTCATCAACACCCGCCACATCATCAAAGCCAACATTCTGACGGCCGTTGTGGTTTTCCAACTCAAACGAACCGCGCCCACTCATGCTCGAGTAAATCCGCCAGCCCGCCACGCCGATCAGTCCGAGAGTCAACACCGGTAGTAACCAGCTAATCGTGCTCGAAATCATTCCCGGCTGGAGCGGACGAAACTCCACTGGCACGCTGTTCTTCCGAAACATCTGCACGACTTCCTGCTGCGCTATGCCTGGCACAGTTGCTTCCACCAGCGAGCCGTCAGCCTTCGTGAGCGTCAGTGTCTCCCCTTCGACCTTCAGCGCTACGGCGCCACCGGCTTCAGCGAGAGAGTAGAGCTGCGAATAGTTAATGTTCTGTACCTGGGGCTGCTGACGCTGATAGGTGACGATACTGGCTGCGATAACGAGGGAAAGCGTAACGACGGTCAGGGTAACGAGGGCCACTTTGCGTGTGCGAATTGATACCCTTGGCGTGGGGGTGGGCATAAAAACCTCCAGAAAAAGCTATTAACAACAAAGAATCGGGGTTTGACAGCGACGGAACTTCTAAGGAAGGACCCGACCGCGAAACTGAGACAGGCTCAAAAACACCGTGCGTTGCGATTGGGCGAACGCTAATTGCCACTTTACCAGCCACAAAAAGCGAAGTCTAGCCTCAAAAATGCACAAAAGGCATTTTTCGCCACAAAAGAGGAACAAAAAGCACAAGGGTTTTTACATGAAGCCGGCAGTGTCCCGATTTTAACCATTTGTGCTTCTTTTGCCCTTTGTGGCCAACACCCTCTATGGCCCTGAATTGAATTCGGCAAAGACTGCTATGTTTTCGTACGCCCAGCCAGCGTTCCAACCTGAAAATCTCAGCAAATTACAGATGAAGCCAACGGCATGGTCGTTGCTCAACCCGACTGCGATTGCTTTTGTACCAACGAAGATTGGGCGTGGTTGACAAAAGGAGGAGAACAAAATGCTTTGGACGATTTTTGTAATTCTGTTGGTCTTGTGGTTACTTGGCGTAGTCAGTAGCTACACGGTCGGTGGGTTTATTCATATCTTGCTGGTAATCGCGCTGGTGGTGCTGCTTATCAACATTATTGGAGGACGGCGTCCGGTCGTTTAGGCAAACTTTCACACTGTTTGCCCTGCTCGACGCCCGACCTTGTCCACCGCAGTACGTTCAGGATTGTCGGGCGTCTTTGATCTTAGGCCAGTGGTAGACTAAGCACACCAGTGATTCGCCCTACGGGATACATGTTCATTCGTGGATCCCAGTAGGGCGAACGTTTATAGAAGAACCGCAAACGCTCAGAAGGACTCGCCGCAAACTCCGCGTCGGTGGCGAGCCGCGCCTCAAACTCTGTTCGGAGTGTCGGGTTGGCTTCCATCATTTCGCGGGCGAGCGCTTCGAGTACGTAGTGCTCTCCGTATTCTTTCTCTTCAAAGATTGCGTTGAAGAATCCCCAGCGTACAAGCGAATCGGGCGCTTCAGGTTCGAGCAGGTTGAGGATCACTCGTCCGGTCGGTTGTGCTAAAGACACCACTGCTGAACCAGTTGGAAACACCCTCGTCTCGGTGATTCGTTCGACATCGAAACGCGGCATGTGCCGGCCTTCAAATGGTCCCAGTGGCCAACTGACATTCGTAAACCGATAACTCTCAACCTCGATCGGCTCGAACGATGCGAGCGTCTTGATTTCAATGCTGTGCGCTTTCAGCACAGTGATCACTTCAGTCCATTCAGCCGGAACGATGTAGCGAAGAGGCGGCGCCACTGCCTTTGTGACTTTGAACGTTTGATACATCGGCACTGTTAGATCGAGCGGATCGCGGCCGTAGATCACGCGCAGATCTCCCGACACGTCGCTTTCCTCAGTTTCGTAGTTGAATGCCTTCAACTCGAACGGCATCGGCTCGTCGGTGATTTCGAAGTCCAATGGATAACTGCGACTAGCGTCGAAAGTCTTTCCCGCTTCCACCGTGCGTCGATCCGCTTCACGTCCGAGCTGCCGCAGACGTTGCGGATCCCGATTCACCTCCCTTAGTGCCGCGAGCAAAAAGTCGTACGTTCCGATCACTCTCGATCGATAGTCTTTGATCATGTGAGTTTCGATCAGAATCCCCGGACGATTTCGCGTGGGTACGAAGCCCGTCGAGAAACGTGGCGAACCGTTGAAGTCACGCGTGCCCAAAGTTAGATCACGATTGTCGATGAATTCCAGATACCAGGAAATAACGTTGCCCGCGGCTTCTGTTGCCGGAGCAACCGTGCCGCCGAATACTTCGCGTTCCCACTCGACGATAGCCGGATCCACTCCGGCGTGATGTTCGTGGTGATAAGTAATGTTGCAGCGATAGTCAGCGCCATCGGTGACGTGACAGTCGATAAACAGATCCGGTTGCCACTGGTTCCACAGTTTCAGCCACGCACGCGTTTCAGGCGTGTCGGCCTTCATGTAGTCGCGATTGAGGTTTTGATTCGTGGCTGTCGCGCGCCAGCCCATGTCCTTTGGACCATTCTGATTGATGCGATTGTATGGGCTCGATCTTTCGTGGCCGTCGGTGTTGTAGATCGGGATGAATAACAGGACGACGTTTTGAAGGAATCCTTCGATCGTCTTCGTGATGGCAAGGTCGCGAAGCATAGCGAGGCCGGCGTCTTTGCCGTCCGGTTCGCCGGAGTGAATGCAGGCCTGGATCAGGACGACGGCTTTGCCTAGCGCATGAGCTTCAGCAGACGTGAACGTGTGGGTTTCGGAGGCGATGATGAGCGGCAGTTCCCTGCCCTGGCCGCTGAAACCGAAACCTTCGTACTCGATGATCGTCGAGGCGTGTGCCAGGCGCCGAGCGTAGACGATGGTGTCGTCGTACGAGGGTGTCTCGTTGTAGTCGGTTAGCTCGGCGTGCGTGCGCCATTCCGGGGGTATGTGTGTGGTCATAGGATAGTTTTGAACCACAAAGACACAAAGACACTAAGTTTATTAAATGTTTTCTTTGTGCCTTTGTGCCTTTGTGTCTTTGTGGTTGGCTCTTCTCGTTATCTGAGTTCGACATTACAAGAGCGGCACTCCCTCCGCCTTCGCGCGTTGAGAGTGCCGCATGCGATACAACGAATGTACATCGTCCTTGCAAACCAACTGGTGATGAACGCACTAACACCAAGAATCCCAATCAGGACGATGGCGTTCAGAAGAAAATCCTTCAAACTTAACGATTCTCCGCTTCCCTCGGACGATGAGCGAGCCCACGTTCATATCCCTCGCGGAAGGGCATGTCAAGCGTGGTCCCAAGATAATCCGTTCTTAACTCGTCTTCGACATCCGAATAGGCCCGCCCCCTGCGTTGTGGATGCAGCGCCGCCTGATAGCCGCGCCGGTAACTCGGCTCGTCCCTATCGAAGTCTCCCCGGTAGTAATCTCGTTCTCCGTCTCGCAACTCTTCCCACCAGTGTTCGCGAAGATCCTCGATATCCTCGGCGCCTGAACTCTCGATTACGTCACCCGCGCGATCCGCCAGATCCTCATCGTCGATGTATGCAATCACGATCGACTTCCCATGTCGTAAGGCGTCTTCATAGACGTAGAGATCTTCGTGCGGCACACCTTCGCCGAGTTCCTCTTCAACCTGATCGCCAATTGCCGAGCCGGCAGCAGCTCCAACGACGCCGAGCAAGGCCGCGCCCACCATTCCGAAAGCGATCACTGGTCCAATGCCCGGCACTGCCAGACTAGCGACCGCCAATCCCAACGTCGCGCCACCCGCGGCTCCCATGGCGCCTCCGACTGCCGCGCCCATCGCCTTGCCCATTCCTGGTTCTTCCGTATCGGTTACGGGCACACCGGTCTTCAGCGCTTCCTTTGAGACACTGCCCGGCGTCAAAACACCTATCTTCGCTTCTGGTATTCCGAGTGATCTTAACTGGCTAACTGCATTTTCCGCGCTTTCCCGTGATCTAAATACTCCCGTTACAACTTCCATTGTTCGTTCCTCCCGTGTTGGTATCAGACTAACTTCTTAATGCGACTAACATTCCTCCAGCAAGCAAAGAAGGCGCCCGACACAAATCGTTGAGGAATTCCGCAAAGCTATGTTAGAGTCGAGCCAACGATTCAACCACACTAAACACGAGGCTTAATCGCGGATGTTCGATATCGTAGACAAACACTGGCCGATGTCTGAGGGTGACGGTAAAGCGACTCGAAAGAAGCGGCCACGCATTCTCGCAATCACCACGGATTGTTGCACCGGCTGCTCTGGATCGCCGGCATGTATCGAGTATTGTCCGATTGAAGCTTGTATGTTCTGGGTGCCGGATGAAGACCATCCGCCTTTTGGAAGAATCGAAGTAGATCCCTACCTCTGCATCGGATGTCAGAAGTGCACCAGCAAAGGTCCCGATGGCGCGTTTCTTGATGGCTGTCCGTGGGACGCGATCGAGATGGTGCCGACTGACGACTGGGAAGCGGTGCACGGCATCGTACTTCCCGATGCTCCGCCAGCGCCGCCGGCATAACCACAGCTTACACAGATTGATTTGATCTGCTTTGGATCGACCTGGCGGTGAGGTTTGCCTGCTCCTTGATGCGTGACGAAGCCTCGGCTGATGAAGCATAACTTTGAATTAAGGGCAGGTCTGCCGCAGTTCCCACAAATGCTAAAGCACGCAACGCTTCCCAAACACTGTCTTCATCTGAATTCAAAGTCAGTACCTCTTCATTCTGGCTCACCTGTGAACCGTTGGGTCTGAGCACCTTATTGATTTTTCCCGGCAAAGGTGACCTTAGCTCCACTACTTTTCCATCGGTGCCCTGAATGCGAGCCAGCAACGTCCGTCGCGCAATGGTTGCGCCCTCCTCCAAACTGCTTGCAACCGTGCCTGCTACCGGCGCTCGAACGTGAAATGGCTGCAACATCGAAAGCAGTTCCTCGCGCCCGCTATGGTCCTGGAAACGGACCAACGCAAGGGCAGCATTACGTCGCACAATCGGTTCCTGATCCTTTAGCAGTCGCAGTAGCGCTTCATGAAACTCCGGCGAACGGTTATCGAATCCCATCAACCACGCAATCGTCAGCCGGTACTCAGTTTCCGGATTACCGCTCAGCGTGATTAGTTGCGGGTACCAGTTCCTGGCGCCCGGATCGCCGCGCTCGATGCGTTGTTGGATCTGAAGCAGTGCGTGTTGGACGTGCCGTGGCTTCTTTTCATCTGCGAGGTACGTCGAGATGTCTGCGTCAGACAGTTCGCGGCCAAACCACGAGAAGTACCACGCCAGAAAAGTCGCTGCGACAAAGAGAATGGCCAGAAACAGGATCGGACCAGAGCCGGGCACGCGTTTGCGTACTTCTTTGGCCGTGATTCCTGGATGGTTCCCGTTCTCAGGCATTTCAGGAAGGATAGATCTGATAGAGCATGAGGTAAACGATCACGCCGGTGACACACACGTACAACCAAAGTGGGAGCGTGACCCGCGCGATCTTTCGATGACGCGCGAACTCGCCGCGAAACGCGCGATAGAACGTGAGAATCACGAGCGGCACGATCACGATGGCGAGAATTGTGTGACTGGTCAGGATCGTGAAATAGATCGGACGAGCGATGCCCGTGCCTTGAAAACGCGTCGCGCCATGATTGAAATGATAAGTGAGATACGAGGCGAGAAACAGAATCGAGATCGCCAGGGCGGCGATTTGACACGCACGATGGGCAGCGACATTTCGCGAACGAATAAACGTGTAGCCCGTGAACAGTAAGATCGCGCTCGTACCGTTAAGACAAGCATTCAGGTGCGGCAGGTAAGAAATATAGTCAGACATCGTGTACAAGTTCAGAGTTCAACCTTTAGGTTGTTGTTGGGCGAAAGAGCAACCTAAAGGTTGAACTCTGAACTTCACTCTTTTGCAGCGAGCTTTCCCTTCTCCGTAAGCGAATAGAAGTCATTCCCCTCTTCTGCCAGCAAACCATCGGCAACCAGCTTCTCGACGATATCAAACACCGCCGTGCGCGCTTCCGGATCATTTCCTCCGGCTTCGAAGAGCTCGTGCAGGTCGAGCGTCTCTTTCCGCCAGTGCGCGAAACTTCCTAAAACTTTTCTGGTGAGCTGATCCACGATTTCCAAAAAACATTAACCACAAAGACACCAAGGCACAAAGCTTGTTAAATACTTAGTGTCTTAGTGTCTTTGTGGTTAAAACTGTTCCTCAAAGGAAAATAAAAACTTCTCTCAGGCGTCTTTCGTTTCCGATTGACCCATCCTGGCCATGATGGCCTTAACGTCCGGGGGAACAGCGCGGCCTTTTGCGTCGAGTAGCGGCGCACTACTGGATCTGAGCGGAGCTGGGCCATCTATCGCCGCACCCGAAACACTCCTCTTAAACCCCGGCAGCGGCAGACGGCCTTCTGACTTGAGATAAAGCAACGGGCTGATGACAAACAACAAAGCCATTAGCAGGCTGAACGCGATGACGAAGAGATTATCAATGGTGAAAAAGTCGCCCGACGTGAGCGCGCTAATCACTGCCAGCGCCAAAAATCCCAGCGCAGCCACAATGCACATTAGGTTTAGTAATCCGAGTTCTTTGCTCATCAGTCTTCAGTTATGCGGTGCTAATGCTTTGCCTTTCCAGCCGGCTTCTTCCGTTCGCCGACTTCTTCGTAGCCGCATCTTTCACACGTCCAGAGTGGAAACGTTCCCGTGGGATCCGCACCCGATTGGTAAACGGCGCGATTTGAAGGAATGATCTTGCCTCCACAACGCGGACAAACGCGCCCTCGCGTAGTCCGAACCTCGACATCGAGAGCTAGCGGATTGTCGTCAGTCATTTCCTCGATAACGTCTTAAAAGGATGAAGATGGAACAAAAGATAGTCGCCGGAGGCACCAGGAGAACCAGCACTCCGATGTTGAAGTTGCGAATAAAACGTGAGTTGGCAGCGGAGTTCAAGGCTGAGCGGCACATCGAACACTGTGCGTCGGCATAACTGCTGGCCAACAACACAACGGCGACTACCGCAACCACCAAAACCAATGCTCGCAACCAACTCGCTCGCATCAACTACTCCTCCAACGGCTTCGGCGCCACTGGTTGCTGCTCCTTGAACTGGTAGCGCAGACCAGAAGAACGAAAACTATCCGGGAAGAACACGAACAATAGGATAATACAAACTACCAACATCGGCACGATCGTGAGTATCAAGCTCAAGCGCTCAAACTTCAGGTGCATGAAGTACGCCACGATCAGCGCGGCTTTGATAATCGAAAGTCCAAGTAGAATGGTCAACATCAGTGCGACGTGCATCGGCCGGTAAGCCAGGAAGATCTCGATGAGAGTAAGCACCACCAGCCAGATCCAGATCGAGATGAACAACTTGTTAGTGCCGGCAAAGTGTTCGTCAGCGTGTGCGTGTGCAGTCATTTAAGTTCCCTCCACGATTGGCTCAGTGACCTGCCAGATGTCCGCCGGCATCGACCGACATGATGTAGATCAACGGGAAAACAAACATCCACACGAGGTCTACGAAGTGCCAGTACAGGCCGCTAATCTCAACGTCTTCGTGCTTGAGCTTGTTGATTCGCAGTGCGACGACCAGTAGATAAACCGCGCCGGAAGCAACGTGGAACATGTGCAGTCCGGTGATCGTGAAGAAGGTCGCTCCGAACAAGGGCGATGGCGGTACGCCGTTAACGCTGAATGCGTCGACCCAGGTCTGCGGCAGATAGAAAGGCTTCAGACCGGCGTGAATCAAGTGCTGCCACTCGATCAAGTGGAGCACGATAAAGGCGACGCCGAAGACGATTGTCGCCAGGATCCACTTCCTCGCCTTGGCCTTGTCGCCCTTACTCGAAGCTGACACGCCAAACACCATCGTCAAGCTCGACGAGAGCAGGCAGAAAGTCATGACCGACGAGAAGATGATGCTGGGCCAGAAAGGAAACGGATGCGGCCAAACGTTCGATGCGCGCAAGTAGCTATAACCGATCAGCAGCGCAGAAAACGTCAGCGAGTCGG
>JBIOVO010000244.1:0-6710 GCA_044867735.1 Pyrinomonadaceae bacterium
GCGGGCGAGGTGTCCATGTGTGCGATGAAGCCGATCACCGGCGCCTTCGAGTTGTCGGGCAAGTTGCCCGGCAAGGTCGCGTAAACGAAGCCAAATTCACTGACGCGGACGTTTTGTGCGCCGAGCGCGGTGAGTTCCTTCGCCAGCAGGTTCGCGAGATTGAGTTGCTTGCGAGTGCTTGGGGTAGTCGTTTGGTCTTCCTGCGATTGCGTGTCGATCTTTACGTAGCGAAGAAAACGATCCAACGCCGATTCCGCCGGCGGTTTGAGTTGGGTCTGCGCCTGGGCGGCGACAGCAACGGCGAGACACAGGACACCGGTTAGAAGTGATTTCATTTGATAAATAACCTTTCAGTCCACATATTACGTGATTTTACAGACTGGAGCGCCACTCGTCGGTCTGGCGGTTTAGATGGTCAAGCGTCTGCTGGAGTTCGTCACGTTTGGCCGCAAGCATATTTTCGTCAGCATCCGCAGGCACGTAAATCGGGGGAGCCACGTACACGCGTGCACGTGTAAACGGTTTGGGGATTTGAAACGAGTCCCAACTCGGCGTTGTCCAGTAGCGCCCGAGCGCCATCGTGACCGGCATGATCGGATGACCTGTTTTCTTCGCGAGCAACACCGCTCCCATTTTGGCGACGTATCGAGGACCCTTCGGACCGTCTATCGTGAACGCCGTCGTGCAGCCGGCGCGCATCAGACGCGCCATCTCGACGATCGCGCCGACGCCTCCGCGCGTGCTCGAACCGCGCACTGCTCCGTATCCAAATCGCTGGATGAAGCGCGCGATGTACTCACCGTCGAAGCTGCGCGAAGTCATGACGACGATACGCCGCTTGCGCCACCAGTAAGTGGTCAAAAAGATCCGATCGTGCCAGAACACATAAATCGGCAGTCCGCCGTTCTTTTCGGCTTCCTCGTGATTCTCCCAGCCCACCACCTCGAAGCGTGCGGTCAGGCCAATCAGGTTGATCAGCAAATAGAAAACGAGATCCGCGGCCCGGATTTTCAAGCGGTTAAAGAACGAGTAATCAGACAGGTCGGCAAATTCATACGCGCGACTGACGCGTTGCTGGGAGAACGGTTGCTCGACAGAAGCCTGCATTGTGTGAGGAGTATATGAGATCTGTCTTTATCCGTGAAAATCCGTGGCTAGTAAATGGCCGGCTCACCGGGCGGTCGTGTTTTCCAACGTTTGTGGATCCAGAGCCACTGACCGGGATAACGTTTGATCTGATTTTCGATTCTTCGCGTCAGCTCGATAGTGACTTTCCGAACGTCGGCTTCTTCGTCACCAGAGCACTCAATCTGAATCGGTTCTTCTACGATGAGCAGGTACTTGCCTTTTTCCTCACTCCACGGCGCAAAGACCGGAACGAGCGGCGTCCTGGTGCGCACGGCGAGCTTCGCTACTACAAACGTCGTGGCCGCCGGAACGCCCATAAAGTCGATAAAAATCGCTTCATCGTCGAGAGTGTTTAAATCCGGAAGTAGGCCGAGAGGCGTTTCGCCGGAGCGAAGGAGCTTCAACATCGAGCGCGCGGCTGAGAGCTTGTCGAGGGTTTGATTCCCGAAGCGCTTGCGAATGCGATCGACCATATCTTCGATTCGCGGGTTGTCGAGACGTCGCACCAGGAAAGCGAATGGATGACCGACGAGCGAGAGACCAAAACTGGTCAGTTCCCAGGCGCCGAGATGGCCGGTGTAGAGAATCAGTTTATTGCCCTGAACGGCCTTAGCCGCTTCAAGGTTGTGCAGACCCTCGACGTGTATCAGTCCCTGGAGATGCTCGAGTGATTTTGATGAAAACTGGCTGAAGAACCCCAGCAAACGCCCCAAACTATCGAAACACTCCCGCAGCAGTGCCGCTCGTTCCTCTTCACTTTTCTCGGGAAACGCGAGTCGCAGATTGATTGCGCCGGTGCGTCGCAGTTCGCTGGCGAGAAGGTAAGCCAGCCCACCCATTCGCCGTCCCAAACCCATTGCTACCGAAGACGGCAAGACACCAAAGGTAACCAGAACGGACTTCGCCGCCGAGTATTCAAGAAATATCTGTAGTTTGCCGGGTCTGGCCATGGAAGGAATTTCTCACGCAAAGGCGCAAAGGCGCAAAGGCAGACCTTCGGCTGCCCGGAGGGTCATAACTTGGCGCCTTGGCGCCTTTGCGGGCAAAACCATATTTAGCCCCTCACGCTGCTTTCTGATATATTTCGAACGCGCGGCGGAAGATTTTCGTACAGCCCAACGTCGGTTGTACCCGCGTGCGGCAGGTTCTCTCCTCAAGCATTCGATAGATTGGAGCTGGATGGATAAACGCCGGATTCTCATCGTGGACAATAACGATGAGTTGCGTGTTCTACTTGAACAAGCTCTCGGAAAGCTCGGTCATGAAGTGATCGTGTCGGGCGAACGGGAGCAAGCGCTCGGTCGTGACGATCTCGACAGCTTCGATCTCATCATCAGCGATCTCTCCGAAGCTGAAGTTAACGGAAAAGCCATCAGCGAACTTCATCGCAAGCACCTCGTTACGCCCCTCGGCGAGCAATTCGAAAGTCCCGGCATCATCAAAGCCTTCAAGATGGGAGCGGCAAACTATCTGCGGTTGCCTTACAACCGCGACGAACTGCGCGAGATTGTGGAACAAACCCTCTCGCACAAGCTGCGCGACGTCGACGATCCCAGCACGCTTTCTCACTTCCACGAAAAGATCGAGTTTGAACTTCCCAGCGACCTGGGCTTGATGAATGGTGTGTTGGACTACTTGCAGGAACGCGTCGCGAAGCTTGGCCTGATCCAACCGGACCGCTCAAATCTCTTTGTTGCGCTCGACGAAGCGTTTGTGAACGCCGTCAAGCACGGCAACAAGAACGATCCCACCAAGCTGCTAAAGATCACTGCCGAACTCTCGCCGCAGGAAGCAAGTTTCACGGTCGAAGATGAAGGTCAAGGCTTCGACATTCGTGAGATTCCCGATCCATGCGATCCGGCAAATCTGTTTAGAACCTCCGGCCGAGGCGTTCTCCTCATCTACAACATCATGGACGAAGTTGAGTACAATGCGCAGGGAAATCGCGTGAAAATGGTAAAGCGGCCCGATGGCCGGGTCGAAGCTCAACTCGTTGATCCAAATACCCCTGACGACAAACACGCCTGACAGTTTCCAGATCTTCAAATCCAGCGCTCCGTTTTGGCGTGCATGGCGGTGGTGGTTACCACCAGCATTAATCGGACTCGCCCTGGTTCTTTACTTCGTCGATCCATTCATCGGCGATTGGGACGGCATGGACTACACCATGCTCTCACTCGCCGGCTATCCCTCGTCGATGGCGCTGGGGCGCAATCTCTTCATCTTCGGCAACCACGCGTTGTTTGTCATTGGACGTGATCTCTTCGGTATTGAACCGGAGAACGGGTATCTGATCTTCAAATACGCGGTCGTGGCGCAGGCGCCGATCGCCGTGGTGGCGTGTTGGATCCTGGCTCGCGACATCAGTGGTTCACTTTACACAGCAACGACCACCGCGCTGATGATCGTCTTCTCGCCCGTCTTCGTGCTTTACGGTGGTCAGGTGATGACTGACGTTCCTTCGGTGCTGTTGCTCGCGACGGCGTTGATCATTCACCTCCGCGGTATTCGTCAGAACAAGTTTTGGCTGGTGTTGCTCGGCGCGGCGTTGTTGGGATTGGGAGTCAACCTCCGAGAATCGATGGGGCTCTTTATGCCGTGGCTGGTGGTGGCGCCATTTGTTTTGGGATGGAAGCTCGAGCGGCGAGCGATCTTTTATGTGGCACTCTCGTGCATAGTGTTTCTGGTGCTGGCGTTTGGTTGGTTTGCTTATTGGTTCATCAGCGATCCGCACTATCGTTATGTTTGGAATGGCTGGTTGGAGTCGATGCGTGATGAGTCGGCGCGCCATCCGATCTCGCTCAGCAATCTCAAACCTTACCTCATGTACTTTTTCATCAGCGCGCCGCTGGTGTTCCTGACGCTTCCGTTTGCGCCGATCTTCGAGTGGCGCAAGGAACGAAGGATCACGCCGATGCTGCTGCTGTGGCTGGCAGGACTGGGAGCGAACCTGCTGCTGTTTTTCAACTACGCCGCGATCATCAACTGGCGCTATTTCCTGACTGGCCTGCCGGGCATTGTTCCTTTGGGAGCTTTCTGGTTCCTGCGTCTCGCGTACTGGCGTTTGCGAGATGAACGAAACTCTTTTCTCGCCTGCGTGGCGGTAATCATGATCATGGCGGGAGTTTTTTACGTTTACGCGCGGCCGATCAGTTACGAATTCATCCAGCGCAGGGCGATGAGTAAGGAATACAAGCACCGGCTTGAAGCAGTACCGCTCGATGCGATCATGATTTCCGGGTCGCAGACGATCGCTGTTCACTACTGGGCTTCGATTGGATCAGGGCGCTGGAAGACGATCGGGACGGGCGGCGGATGGCCGGGCGACAGGTTGTTCTCGATCGTGCAGAATCATTTGAATCACCGGCGAAGGGTTTTTATCGACGCGGATCCGCGCTGGTGGTTGCCGTGTGGTTGGCAGAAGGAAGAGATACCGGCGATCGTGGAGCTGGAGAAGCGGTTCAGTTTCCGGCACGTGACGGAGACGATTTACGAGATTAGCTGGCAGGGGGATCCGACCGCTCCGGACCATCCGAATCTGAGTCGATTGTTGCCTGAGAACCGCCCGGAAGATACGGCGAAGTGCGCTCCGGGAAGAAGTTAACCACGGATTTAACGGATTATGACGGATCGATCCGTATTTATCAGTGAAGATCTGTGTTTATGCCTTACGAAGTCTTTTTGGCGTTTCGATATTTGCGGTCGCGCAGGAAGCGGAAGCTCGCGCGGGTGACGACCATTGCCGCCGTGCTTGGTGTGTGCATGGGCGTTGCCGCGCTTATTGTGGCGCTCGCGTTGTCGAACGGCTTTCGGGATGAGATGCGCGACAAGATTCTTCAGGGCACCTCACACCTCAGCGTGCTTCGCGCCGATGGTCAGCCAATCGATAACCACGCGGAACTCGCCAAGCGTCTGCGTCAGATCGAAGGCGTCGTGAGCGCCTCGGCCACAACCTTCGATGGCGCCCTCGCGCAGGGTCCAAAAGACTCGAGCTACGCCGTCATCCGAGGCGTCGAAAACGGAAGTGGTCCAGCAATCCGGGCGCAGCGTTGGTTAACCGACGGATCATTTGCTCCGATATTCGAAACCTCGGAGATCCCAAACGTCCTCGTCGGTTCTGAGTTCGCCTCGCGAATCGGAGTCGCGGTCGGCGATGTCTTTCGAATCACTCCGGCGAACAAGTCGTCCGAATCAGATCGATTCCGCGTTTCCGGAATTTTCCGCTCCGGTTTGTTTGAATACGATTCCACCTGGATCTACGTCGCACTCAACGATAGCGATCACGCCGCGTCAGTGATGAGTGTGCAGGTCCAGGATCCGGACAACGTAAAGAAGGTGGCAGCCAGCACCGCCAAGACTCTCGGCGACGCCTACACGATCGTTGACTGGCAACAAGCCAACCAGCCTTTGTTCGCCGCCCTCGCACTCGAACGTCGCATGGGTCTATTCATCATCGGGCTGATCATCGCCATTGCAACGCTGAACATCACGACCATGCTGATACTCGTCGTTGCTGAGCGACGTCGCGATATCGCGATCCTCAACGCACTCGGTGCGACGCGCCTGGGAGTGATGTTGCTCTTCATCATTGAAGGCGCGGTTGTTGGTGCAGTCGGCGCGCTTGCAGGAATTCTTGTTGGTATCGCCGCTTGCTTCATCGGCAACTACTACAAGCTCGTAAGCTTGCCGGCCGACGTCTATTCGATCAGCAACGTCCCGCTCATCAACAAGCCATCCGAGATGCTGCTGGCAGCTTTGATTGCTTTCCTGCTGAGCGTGCTCGCAACCATCTATCCGGCTCGCACCGCATCGCGCCTGCGGCCAGTCGAGGCTCTGCGCGACTCATGATCAGCGTTGTGGATCTACGCAAGAGTTTCACCGCGCCGAATGGTGAGCGCATTGAAGTCCTGCGTGGAGTGAGCTTCGCAGCCGAACCGGGCGAAAGCATCGCGATCACCGGACCATCAGGTTCGGGAAAATCAACCCTGCTTCACCTGCTCGGCGGGTTGGAAGCCGCGGACCACGGCACGATAACCTTTGCTGAGGGCAATGGTCACCGCCGGCAGATCGGATTTGTCTTTCAGTTTCACTACTTGCTGCCCGATCTATCGGCGGTGGAAAACGTCGCGCTCCCATTGCTCATCGCCCGCTACAAGAACACCCGCGCCGTTGAGCTCGCTCGCCAGTTCTTGAAAGAAGTCGGGCTCGAGGACCGAGCAGATCACCCGGTCACGCATCTCTCAGGCGGCGAACAGCAGCGCGTCGCAGTGGCCCGCGCGCTGGTTACTCAACCGAAACTCCTGCTCGCCGACGAGCCGACGGGCAATCTGGACGACGCAATCAGCCACGAATTGGGACAGGTGCTCGTCAACTACGCTCGCCAGCACTCGGCAGTAACTTTCATCGCCACACACAGTTCAACCCTCGCTCAAATGTGTGATCGCTCACTCGTTCTCGAAGCCGGCCGCTTTCGATCGGTCTAATATGTGGATAAACGTCTGAAATACGAGTTTTACTGATCAGATTGAGACAAAGCTTCTTGAGTCCTCATTCATGAGTTATAATGCCCGCCAAGTGCCGCA